>NZ_JBDSWZ010000207.1:0-39191 GCF_039926425.1 Dokdonella sp. | reverse complement strand
TGCCCGTTCTGGCCAATCTGCTGGTGGTGGTCGATTCAACGGGTGTGGCATTGACCGGAACCGATCTTGAAGTCGAAATGGTGGCGAGAACAACCGCCGAGGATCTCGAACCCGGCGAAATCACGATCCCTGCGCGCAAATTGTTTGACATCTGTCGGGCGCTGCCTGATGGCTGTCGCATCAAGTTCGAGCAGGTGGGCGAGAGGGTGACGCTCAGCGCGGGCCGCAGCCGTTTCACTCTGGCAACGTTGCCCGCAACCGAGTTTCCTGTGATCGAGAACATCGATCTGGTTGAACGGGTGACGCTGTCGGAAGGAACCTTGAAGGAGCTGATGGAACGCACCGGGTTCGCGATGGCGCACCAGGATGTTCGCTACTACCTCAACGGCATGCTGATCGACCTTCGAGAGGATGTCCTGCGCTGTGTCGCAACGGACGGTCACCGTCTCGCACTGGCGGAAACGCACATCGAGACAAAGATCACGTCGCCGCGGCAGGTCATCGTTCCGAGAAAGGGAATCAATGAACTGCAGGGCTTGTTCGAATCCGGGGATGGAACCGTCGATCTGGAGTTTGCGCGGAACCATCTTCGCGTGCGGCGTGGCGATGTCACGTTCACGTCGAAACTGATTGATGGACGGTTTCCCGATTATGAAGCGGTCATTCCGATTGGAGCCGACAAGGAAGTTCGGGTTCAGCGGGAAGATGTGCGTGCGGCGTTGCAGCGTGCCGCGATTCTCTCGAACGAGAAGTATCGGGGTGTGAAACTGGAAGTGAGCCCGAACCGCTTGCGGATCGTCGCGCACAATCCGGAGCAGGAGGAGGCGGTGGAGGAAGTCGAGGCGAAGACGGGCGTGTCCGACCTGAGTGTGGGCTTCAACGTCAATTATCTGCTGGATGCGCTGAGTGCGATCAGTAGTGAAGAAGTCTTGCTCTGCCTTCGGGACGGGCAGTCCAGCTGTCTGGTGCGCAAGCCGGATTCGGACGATACCCGTCACGTGATCATGCCTTTGCGGCTCTGACCCGCGCGGTTCAGGGGGCGGTTGCGTTGCGCTGTTCCCCTCTTGCTTCGTGCTGTTGGAGGCGCGCTTTGCGCTGGAGTCCTTCCTGAAACCTTCGTTGCGGAGCTCGGTTCGAATTCGGGTCGGTGGGTATTTGTGGAACTGACGAGGTTGCGGGTCGGCAATTTGCGTTTGATCGAAGATGCGGAGCTCGATCTCGCCAATGGTTGGAACTTGTTCGTCGGGGCCAACGGTGCAGGCAAAACGTCGCTCCTCGAGGCTGCGTTTCTCTTGTCGCATGGCCGCTCGTTCAGAACCTCCTCACGTGAGGCATTGGCGCGGAACGGAGGCCCAGGCTATTCGGTCTTTGGGGAATTGCGTCGCGCTGCGACGATTACGGAGAGAGTCGGCGTTGCTCGACTCGGCAATCGACTGGAAGCACGGCTCAATGGCGACGTCGTTGCCGCTTCGGTTCTGATGCGTCACACAGCCGTCTTGTGTTTCGAGCCTGGGTCTCACGATCTGATTTCTGGTCCCGGGGAGGAGCGAAGACGCTTCCTCGATTGGGGTGTGTTCCACGTGGAACACGACTTTTTGGGTCACTGGCGCCGCTATCAACGCGCGTTGAAACAGCGCAATGCGTTGCTTCGTGGATTTTCCGATTCCGGGGAGTTGGACGTCTGGGATCTCGAACTGGCGATGGCCGCCGAACCTCTCTGCGATGCTCGACGAAGTTACATCGATCGGTTGCGTCCGCTCGTCCTGGATCTGCTGGATCGTTTGCTTCCAGAGCTGGGTGAGGCAGACATCCGGTTCCTGCCGGGTTTCGATGAGCAACGTCCACTTCAGGTGATCCTTGCGGAGAGGCGCGGTCGAGACATCGCGCGAGGTCACACCACTGCTGGTCCGCACCGCGCAGATTGGTCGATCGCTTTTGACGGAACGTTGCGGCGTGAGCACCTTTCCCGTGGGCAGGAAAAACTGTGCGCGTTTGCATGCGTGATGGCTCAGGCGCGCTTGTTTGCGGATATCGCGGGGGAGTGGCCGGTTCTTTGTTTCGACGATCTGGCATCCGAAATGGATCGTGCGCATCTTTCAAAGGTCCTCGCGACGGTTCCCACCGACGGTGTGCAGATCCTTGCGACGGCGACGGAGGAATCAACGGCGTTTGGGAGTGTTGACGCACCAATCACGCGGTTCCACGTGGAACAAGGCCGATTCGGGCGACTGCTATAATCGGGTATTCACGTCAATCCCGGCGCGCCTCGCGCGCCCGCCTGCCGCGCCCGGAGACTCATGAGCGATCAGTACGATTCAAGTAAAATCAAGGTTTTGAAAGGCCTTGAGGCCGTTCGCAAGCGCCCGGGAATGTACATCGGCGATACGGATGACGGCACTGGGCTGCATCACATGGTGTTCGAAGTCGTCGATAACTCGATCGACGAAGCCCTCGCCGGATACTGCGACAACGTCACCGTGATCATCCACAACGACGGCTCGGTGAGCGTCGCCGACAACGGGCGCGGCATTCCGGTCGGGATGCAGGAAGACGAGGGACGGTCGTCAGCGGAAGTCGTGATGACCGTGCTGCACGCCGGTGGCAAATTCGACGACAACAGCTACAAGGTCTCCGGAGGCCTGCACGGCGTCGGCGTGTCGGTCGTCAACGCGTTGTCCGACCACCTGTGGCTGACGATCTACCGCGACGGGTTCGAGCATGCGCAGGAATACGCCCATGGCGAACCGTTGTTTCCGCTCAAAGTGGTGGGGCCGTCGCCCAAGCGCGGGACGACCGTCCGTTTTCATCCGAGCCTCGGCACGTTTTCCACGATCGAGTTTCACTACGACATCCTCGCCAAGCGACTGCGCGAACTGTCGTTCCTCAACTCCGGCGTCAAGATCGAGTTGCAGGACGAGCGAAACGACCGGCGCGACGTGTTCGAATATGAGGGCGGCATCCGCTCGTTCGTTGAACATCTGGCACAACTGAAGACGCCCTTGCACGCGAAGGTGATCAACTTCAGCGCGGAGCACGACGGCACCACGGTCGACCTGGCGATGCAGTGGACCGACGCGTACCAGGAAACCGTGTTCTGCTTCACCAACAACATTCCGCAGCGCGACGGCGGGTCGCACCTCTCCGGATTCCGCGGTGCGCTGACCCGCACGCTCTCGAACTACATCGAAAAGTCAGGGCTGCAAAAGACCGCGAAAGTCGCACTGTCCGGTGACGACATGCGCGAAGGACTGATTGCGGTCCTGTCAGTCAAGGTGCCCGATCCCAAATTCTCGTCGCAGACCAAGGACAAGCTGGTTTCCAGCGAGGTCAAGGGCATCGTCGAGTCGATCGTCAACCAGAAACTCGAGGAGTTTCTGCTTGAGCATCCGGCCGAAGCGCGCGCAATCACCGCGAAGGTGGTCGACGCGGCGCGCGCACGCGAGGCGGCTCGCAAGGCGCGCGAGATGACGCGACGCAAAGGTGCGCTCGATATTGCCGGACTTCCCGGCAAACTGGCCGACTGCTCCGAAAAAGACCCTGCGTTGAGCGAACTGTTCATCGTCGAGGGTGACTCCGCGGGTGGCTCGGCGAAGCAGGGACGCAACCGCAAGAACCAGGCGATCCTGCCGCTGAAGGGCAAGATCCTCAATGTCGAACGTGCACGCTTCGACCGCATGCTGGCGAGTGCCGAAGTCGGAACGTTGATTACCGCCCTCGGCACCGGCATCGGCAACGACGAGTTCAACGTCGACAAGTTGCGCTACCACCGCATCATCATCATGACCGACGCGGACGTCGACGGATCGCATATCCGCACGCTGCTGCTGACGTTTTTCTACCGACAGATGCCGGCGTTGATCGAACGCGGACACATCTACATTGGCCTGCCGCCGCTCTACAAGCTCAAGCAGGGCAAGCAGGAGCTGTACCTCAAGGACGACGCCGCGCTCAACGCGTACCTGATTTCGAATGCGGTCGACAATGCCGAGCTGGCCTACACCCCCGACGCACCGCCCATCAGCGGCCCGGGTCTCGAAAAACTGATGGCTGTCTACCGTGCTGCGCTTGATCAGATTGACCGGCTGGGCTTTCGATTCGACGAAGCTGTCCTTGTGGCGCTGCTCGACGCCCCCTTTGCTGGAGACAGCTGGCAGGATGCCTCGAAACTTGAAGCATGGGTCGACCGACTGCAGCGCTCACTCGCGGCGTCGGGCCTCGGCCGGCCGAAGTACGCGTTGCGCATCCAGCCGGCCACACCCGAACACGGCGCGGCACTGGTGATCGACCGCGACCAACATGGGCTGCGCCATACGCAGGTTCTCCCCGCGGCGTTCCTCGGCGCGGCAGAATTCCGGCCGATCGTTGAGGCCGCGGCGCAAATTTCCGGTCTGGTGCAGGCGGGCGCTCAAGTACGTCGGGGCGGCAAGGCGCAGGCGGTCGCAGGATTCGCTCAGGCTTACGACTGGCTGATGGACGAGGCAAAGCGCGGCCGAACCATCCAGCGCTTCAAGGGGCTTGGAGAAATGAACCCCGAACAGCTGTGGGACACGACAGTCAATCCGGACACCCGTCGTCTGCTGCAGGTGAGCATCGAAGACGCGGTCGCTGCAGACCAGATCTTCTCGACGCTGATGGGCGACGTGGTCGAACCGCGCCGTGCGTTCATCGAGCAGAACGCATTGCGCGTGGCAAATCTGGACGTCTGAAGCGACCGGCGCAGGTACACAAAAGGTACTTTGCAACAATCTATACGAGCGCCGTCTGTTGGATGTTGCGTCGCAGCGGCCGACGCACTTGTCCGCGTGCTTGTGCAAAACGCGGGCGGGGCGGTACCCTCAGCGTCCTTTTTCCCGAAGCCGCCGGAAATGTCCGACGGCTTTCGTAGTTCAAGTGGGGTAGGCGGCATGAAGCGTTCGACGTGGTGGATGACGATGATGTGCGCCTGTGGTCTGGCGCTCGCGGGACTCGCGTTTGCGAAAGACAAGAAGGAAGTCAACGAGTACCCGAATTCGACGCGCCAGGAACCGAAGGTCGAGATGTCGGCCGGCGACCAGAAAGACCTCAACAAGGCAGCCGATCTCGTCAACGACGGCAAGACCGCGGACGCACAGCCGCTCATCGAGAAGGTCATCGGCAGCGAGAAGGCGAGCAAATACGCGCAGGCGTTCGCCCACCAGCTGCAGGCCCAGGTGTTCTGGGATCAGGACAAGGGCGATGATGCGATTGCCGAATACAAGAAGGCGATTGCGTTCGACGCACTTGCAAACGCCCAGCAGTTCCAGCTGATCTATGCCTTGGCGCAGACCCAGTTGCAGCAGGAGAAGTACCAGGACGCACTGGTCACTCTGGCCGAATGGGAAAAGCTCAGCGGCAAGCAAACCGCAGACGAACTCGCGTTGAAGTCGAATGCGTACTACCGCACCGACCAGTACCAGCCGGCTGTCGACGCGATGAAGAAGGCACTGTCGATGACCGACAAGCCTTCCGAAAGCTGGACGCAGATCCTGATGGCCAGCTATTTCGAGCTGAACCAGTACGACGAGGCTGCACGCATCGTGCAGGCCCAGCTCGACAAGGACCCGACCAACAAGAAGCTGATCAACCAGCTGGCAACGGTCTACATCCAGGGGGACAAACAGCAGCAGGCGCTGGACCTGATGGCGAAGGCGAAGAGCCAGGGCCTGATCACCACCAGCGAAGACTATGTGCAGCTGGCCAAGCTGCAAGCATCGGCGGACAAGCCCAAGGATGCAGCGGCGACCATGAAGGAAGGGTTCGCCAAGGGCGTCGTCCAGTCGACCTACGACACCAGCAAGCTGCTCGGCGATGTGTGTACGCAGGCGGAGGACGATGCTTGCGCGATCGAGGGCTACACCAAGGCGTCCCCCCAGGCGAAAGACGGCAACGTCGACTATCAGCTCGGCTATCTTCTGTTCTATTCCAACAAGTCGAAGGAGGCCATCGACGCGCTCAACCGCGCAGTGACGAAGGGCAGCCTGCGGCAGGAAGGCGAGGCGTATCTCCTGCGCGGCGACGCGGAGAACGAACTCGACCAGAACGCGGCGGCAATGGCAGACTGGAACAAGGCGCTGACACACGCCAGCACCAAGACAATGGCTGCACAGCGGATCAAGGCTGCGAAGGGCGGCGTGAAGGTCCAGCGCGCCAAGAAGAAGTAACGCACATCGATCAACAGATTCGAATGGACGTGCGACTGCTTTCGGGGTCATACGGCCAATGGATGGTGGCAAGCGACGGGAAGGGTCGCGACGTGCAAGTCCGCTTGCCTGAAAACCCGATAATCACCACGACAACGCGCGCAGTCACTGCTTGTCGCAAGGCCGTCCGGTGTTGTACCTTGCTCAGCCCTCTGGCCGCCGGGATACATCCGGGACAGACTTCGAAAGCGTCGCCGGCACGTCCGCACTGTCTCAATTCTCGTTGGTCAAACTGATGGCAGATACCTACCAATCTGGCGGCGAAACTTTCAGCTGGCGACGCGTCACAGCGTTCGCGAGCGCGTTCGCTCTGCACGTCTTCGCATTCGCGATGATGATGGCGCCTGTCGCGCCACCGGCGCCGAAAGACAAGACCATCGACAAGAAGGTGACGGTCGAGTTCATCGAACCGCCGCCGCCGCCGCCGCCGCCGCCGCCACCGCCGCCGGAGCCGCCGAAGAAGCCGCCGCCGAAGATCATCGAAAAAGTGCAGCCGCCACCGAAGGCGCCGCCGCCTCCGCCTGCGCCGCCGATCGTCTCGCAGGAAGCGACGCCGATGTCGACGCCTGCGCCGCCGCCGGCACCTCCGGCACCGCCTGCGCCGCCTGCGGATATCGCGCCGAGCGAGAACATCAGCTACCGTAAGATGCGTCCGCCGAAGTATCCGCCGCAAGCTGCGCGCCAACATCAACAGGGCAAGGTGCTGTTGAAGGTGCTGGTCGGTGTCGACGGCCATGCCGAAGAGGTCACCGTCGAAAAATCCAGCGGTTCACGTTTGCTGGATCAGGCTGCGATCGATGCAGTGAAGAACTGGATGTTCAATCCAGGTCAAAAGGGTGGGCAGCCCAGTCGCGGGTATGCCTTGGTTCCCATCGAATTCAATTTGTCCGAATAGGGTAGCGCCATGCAGCAAGATGCCTCTCAGTCCCCCGCAGCGGCTCAGCCTGCTGTCATCACCGCACCCGGCGGCGGCAACAGTGCCGCGGCCATGAGCCAAATGGGTTTCCACGATCTGATCCAGAACTTCGATGCTCTGGGCTGGATCGTGTTTGTGACCCTCTGCATCATGTCCGTCTCGTCGATCTACTTCGTCGTCGCCAACTTCCTTCGCAACGGCATGATCCGTGCGCGCATGGAGAAAGTGATCCACACGTTCTGGGATACACCGTCGGCACAGGACGCCGTGCGCTTCCTCGAGGATCAGCCCAAGGGCGAACCGTTCTCGAAGATTGCGCTCGACTGTGCTTCTGCCGCCGCGCATCACCAGCGCAATGAAGGCAGCCGCCTGGTCGAGGCCCTGAATCGCTCGGAATTCATCGATCGTGCCCTTCGCCAGGCCGTGGCTCGCGAGAGCCTGCGTCTTGAAGGCGGCATGACGGTGCTGGCAACGGTGGGTTCTTCCGCTCCGTTCGTCGGACTGCTCGGAACCGTCTGGGGCATCTATCACGCGTTGATCAAGATCGCGGCATCCGGCAACGCGTCGATGGAAGCGGTTGCCGGTCCCGTGGGTGAAGCGCTGATCATGACCGCGTTCGGTCTGTTCGTCGCGATTCCCGCGGTGCTCGCGTACAACTTCTTCGTACGCCAGAACCGCATCATCTACGCGCGCTTCGACGAGTTCGCGCACGACCTGCATGATTTCTTTGCGACCGGTTCGCGCGTCGAGGCAGGCGTAGCTCCGGTTGCCGTGAGGAAGTAAGCCATGTCCATGAGCTCAGGTGGTTCGGGTGGCGGCCCGATGGCCGAGATCAACGTCACGCCGCTCGTCGACGTGATGCTGGTGCTGCTGATCATCTTCATGATCACGGCACCGTTGATGTCGCACAAGATCCGCATCGATCTGCCGCAGGCGAATCCGGACGTGGTCAACACACCGCAGCCGGATCCGATCGACCTTGCGGTCAAGGAAAACGGCGACCTGTTCTACAACGACGAAGCCGTGACCGAAGCCATCCTGCAGGCGCAGCTGCTTGTCGCCGCGCAGAGGAATCCGCAGCCCGAGCTGCAGATTCGAGCGGACAAGACGACGCAGTACCAGAAGGTCGCCGCGGTGATGGCTGCCGCCAAGCGAGCGGGCATGATCAAGATCGGCTTCATCACCACCGGCGCGAACGACCAGTAAGGTTGCCGCACCCGGAATGGAACGAACGGCGCTGCGGCAACGCAGCGCCGTTTTTCGTCCACGCGACAGGCTGTCTATCCGATGGCCGACATCTGCGCATGCGACGTCTCCGTGCGGAACGCACGCCGACGAGCGCGCTGCGTTGCGTCAGGACGACGCGAGGATGTGCAGGTACGCCCGGACGGTCGGCGCGAGACCTGCATACAACGCTTCGCCGATCAGAGCGTGTCCGATCGACACCTCCGCCAGAAACGGAATCGCCTGCTTCAGTGCCCCAAGGTTCTGTTGATTGAGGTCGTGCCCGGCGTTCACTCCGAGGCCGCAAGCACGCGCCCTTTCCGCAGTGCGTACGCAATCGGCCAGCGCGCGCGACGCATCGCCTGACGCGAACGCAACCGCATACGGTTCGGTGTAGAGCTCGATCCGGTCGGCCCCGATCTCCGCGGCGCGCTCAACATCAGCGACGTCGGCATCGACGAACAGGCTGACGCGGCAACCAAGCGTCTTGAGCTCGCGCACCAGTGGAGCGAGACGGGCGGCATCGCGTGCGAGATCAAAGCCGTGATCCGAGGTGAGTTGTCCGTCGCCATCCGGAACGAGCGTTGCCTGCGCGGGACGCGCGCCCCGCACCAGATCGAGATAGCCCGGATAGCTTCCGCGCGGCGGAGCAAACGGATTGCCTTCGATGTTGTACTCGACATGTCCGAGTATTGCCGCAACCCGGGCCACGTCATCGACACGGATGTGTCGCTGATCCGGGCGCGGATGCACCGTGATGCCGCCGCAGCCCGCCTCGATCGCGACGCGCGCGGCAACCACCGGATCAGGGAGTTCGTGCCCCCGTGAATTGCGGAGCACGGCGATCTTGTTGATGTTGACGCTAAGCGACGTCATCGCGCGGCTCCATGCACTGGCAGCGCAATTCTAGCGCGCGAGCACTGGAAGCCGATCGCTCGTCCCACCGGACAATCAACGACACCCTTCCGGAATCTGCTTCCAGGCCACAGGATCCCAATACGCTCCGTTTCGCGGATCGCTGCGGTGGTCTTCGTTGAGACGAGCGGCCACCAGAACCGTGGTGTCTGCGGGCACGTCGATGCGCAACGTCTTGTAGTCGTCGTTCGCCATCCGCGCGCGGTCGTTGAAACTCAGATAACGACTCTCGATCTGCTCGCCAATCTTCACAGTGTGCGAACCGGCGGTCACGCGGTAGGACGATGACCCGGTCGGCCCAGGCAAGGCGCCGTCGATACTGATGATTTTCGCACCATGCAGTTTCTGCTGGCGCGGCGCGGAATCGAAGTCGCTGATACGACCGCAGCCGGAGGTCGAAGCCGTGGTCTCTCCAGTCGACGTTGCCGTGGCTACCGCAGCCATGTCGACACCGGCATTCGAAGCCAGCTGTGTACCGCTTCCGACGGTCAGACGCATCGGCGGCAGGTAGACGCTTGTCAGCGCACCCGACAACGCAAGCGCGCGTCCGCCACGGCGGACGTCGAACGCAAGCACACCGCCGTCAGGCAGAAGATCCACACCGCGCCGCAGATCCGACGCCGCATTCGCGTTGTCCGTCAGCGAATGACCGTTCATGGCGACCACGACGTCACCGGCGCGCAAGCCGATGCGTTCGGCACCGCCACCCGGCGTCACGCCGAACACGTGAAGCCCGTCGCGGTGCGCGTGCGCGCTGTCGACCAGCAGCCCGAGGGTGTTCACACGCTCGCCGGGCGTCTCGACCGCCAGTGAAATCTGCTGGGACGGCTGATCGCCGAACGCACCGGCCTCGACGAGCTCGGTCATGACAGCACGCAACTCCGCGCGCATCCGCTGTTGGACGTCCATTCCGGCACCGGGGGTCCCGCGCAGGATCGCGCCGGACGCGACCGCCGAAACACGAGCGCTGTCATCTGCCGAGGCGAACGGCGAAAGAGCCAGCAAGAGCGCACCTGCACACGCCGCCAGAACCCATGGCTTCGCACAATTGTTGCCGTTGGAAATCGTCATTGCGTCCACCTTGATTTGGAAAGACCGTCGCCGGTCAGATTCGCGTGACCGCCAGTGCATCGCGGGTCCCGGTGTTTCGATAACCGTCAATCAATCCGCGCAGCGCTCGATTGCGTTCCCGCCACAGCGCGAGGATCTCGCCCGGCGCCGCGTCACGGTCATACGCGGACTGCAATGCCGCATCGATGACGCGCAGCTGGACCGATCCGGAAGGCACCGAGCGCACACTGGCCGCGATTTGCTGCCACTGACCTTCGAGCACCTGCGACTCGGCCTGCCCCGACAGCATCTCCGATGGGGTCGACGGAATGTCGCGCTGCACCTGCACCAACGTCACCGCGGCGACCACGCTCGCCGCCATCGCGAAACCGACCCGCATCCAACGCGTTCGAAACCGGCGCGTTCGTTCGGCCGACTCGATGCGTGCCCACAAGCCAGCGCCGGGAACAAACTCGGGCAGTGTTCGCAATGCGTTGCGCGCCCTGTCACCGATGAAATCCCGCTCAGCCACGTTCAGATACCTCCTTCTCACCCGCTTCGCTCGCGGACCCGCCAAGACGCTTGAGCGCGCGCGACAGGATCGACTTCGACCAACTCTCGCTCTGCCCGAACAGACTCGAGAGTTCCTTGTGCGTGTAGCCCTCGACCTCGTGCAGAACAAGAATCGCGCGGGCACGGACCGGCAATCGCATCAACAGCGACCACGCATCGAACTGCATCTGCGCGTCGGCAACGGGTGCCGCCAACGCGTCGAGCATGCTTTCCGGATCCTCGTCGCGAAATTTCTTTTTCGCGCGCACGACATCGAGTGTCGCATTCACCGTCAAACGCTTCAGCCACGCCCCAAACGGCGCGTCGCCGCGAAAACCGCGCAGCCCTCCAAACAGTTTCATGAACACGTCTTGCACGACGTCTTCCGCTGTCGCAGGGTCTCCCAGCACACGCAGCGCCAGGTTGTAGCACGCGGTGCCGAACTGCTTGTAGATCGCGCCATACGCGGTCATGTCCCCGCGCCGCGCACGCTCCAGCGTCATCGTGTCGAGGATCTGGCCGAAGCCGCTGGTCGCCGCAACAATCGGCACCGAATGAATCTGTCCGTCTGCCATGTCATCCACAAGGACGCTCCGGACCCTGCAATCGTCGCAGCGGAGATCCGGCCAAGCGGCAACCTGGACCGTGAACCGGCCGGAGCGCGCCGACGTCAGTGAGCCATCGGACAGCGCCGGGTCTCCGAAAACCGATGCAGGGCCAATCCATCCGCGATGGTTGAGGGCCCGCGTCGTTCCGTCAAGGGCTTGCACGACTACACTACGTCGGGCTTCGGAGCGCCATGCATGATTGCGGGCTGGCTGTTGATGTTGGTATCGGTCGTCTACGTGGTCGCGCTCTTCGCGATCGCGTATTACGGCGACCGCCGACCGCTCTACCCGGCACGCGCGTGGTTGCGGCCGATCGTCTACAGCCTCGCGCTCGCGGTCTATTGTTCGTCGTGGACGTTCTATGGCGCGGTGGGAACCGCAGCGCGCAGCGGCCTTTCGTACCTGCCGATCTACCTCGGGCCGATCCTGCTGTTCGTCTTCGGGTTCGGCCTGATCGAGCGCCTCGTGCTCGTTGCGAAGGAGCGCAACGTCACCTCCATCGCTGACTTCATTGCGTCGAGGTTCGGGAAGTCGCACGCACTGGCCGCGCTGGTGACGGTGATCGCGGTGACGGCCGTAGTGCCCTACCTCGCACTCCAGCTCAAGGCGGTGTCGATGAGCTTCGACGTGATGACCGGCGCGACCGGCGCCATGAATCCGTCGATGTTCTCCGATCACGCACTGTACGTGGCGATTCTTCTCGCGGTGTTCGCGATTCTCTTTGGCACGCGTGGAATCGACGCAACCGAACACCATCACGGAATGATGCTCGCCATTGCTGTCGAGTCGATCATCAAGCTGCTCGCGTTCGTCGCGGTGGGGCTGTACGCATTGAAGACGGGTGGGGGGCTGGAGGACATCGCCGCGCCCATCACCGACCTCGCCGAAAAAGGCTTGCCGGACGGTTTCATCGCCCAGACCTGTCTCGCTTTTGCGGCCATTTTCTGCCTGCCGCGACAGTTTCAGGTAGCGGTGGTGGAGTGCGAGCATCCGGGGGACGTGCGACGCGCGCGCTGGTTGTTTCCACTTTATCTCGGGATCATCTCGTTGCTGGTGCTGCCGATCGCCACGGCTGGAATCCAGGCGGCACGCGGCAGCGCAATCTCGCCCGACGCCTACCTGCTGTGGCTTCCGCTCTCCCACGGCAGTCACGCGCTCGCAGTGCTCGCTTATCTCGGCGGCTTTTCGGCCGCGACCGGCATGGTGATCGTCGCGACCGTCGCACTGGCGACGATGATCAGCAACGATCTGGTGATGCCGGCCTTGCTGCGCGTGCGCGCCTTCAAGCTCGAGCAGCGCGCCGATCTTTCACCGCTGGTGCTTGGCGTACGACGCGTCGCGATCGTCGCGCTCGCCGCGCTTGCGTTTGCCTACTATCGCAACACCACGCACGCGCAAAACCTGGCGGCAATCGGCCTGCTTTCATTCACCGCAGTCGCCCAGTTTGCGCCCGCGATCGTTTGCGGACTTTACTGGCGCGGCGCGAGTCGGGTCGGCGTGATCGCCGGACTCCTCGCCGGCTTCGCCGTCTGGCTCTACACGCTTCTGATGCCGTCCCTCGCGATGGCCGGGTGGTTGCCGAACGCGTGGATCGAACAGGGCCCGTTTGCGATTTCATGGCTGAAGCCGCACGCGCTGTTCATGCTCAGTGGCTGGGACCCGATCACCCACGGCGCGTTCTGGTCGATGCTTGCCAACGTTGGATGCTGCGTATTCGTCTCACTGCGATTTCGTCCCGGCATCGAGGAGCGGTTGCGTGCCTCCGGTTTCCTCGATCCGTTCGCGGTTCCACCGACCGGCAGCAACGAATGGCGTGGTCGCGTACGGGTGGCCGATCTGGCTGCCATCGCCGAGCGCATCGTCGGCGAGAAACATGCGACGCGCGCATTCCAGGAATACGCAGACGCATCCGGAAAACCGATCGAAGCGGACGCATCCGCCGATCGCGCACTCGTGCAGCACACCGAACGCATTCTGGCCGGCGCCATCGGTGCGGCATCGGCTCGTCGCATGCTGACCAGCGCGCTGCGCGGAACCGGCCTCGATCTGTCGGAAGCGGCGATGCTGCTCGACGAAACATCGCAGGAGCTGCGATTCAACCGAGAGCTTCTCGCGGTCACGTTCGACAACATGCTGCAGGGCATCAGCGTGGTCGATCGGGACCTGCGCATCGTCGCGTGGAATCGCCGCTACCTGGACCTGTTCGACTACCCCGCAGGATTCGTCTACGTCGGACGACCCATTGCCGACCTGATCCGCCACAACGCAGAGCGGGAACTTCTCGGCAGCGGGAACGTCGCGGCCAAGATCTCCCGACGGCACGCGCATTTGAGCAAGGGAACACCGCATGTCTTCGTGCGTGAGCGCCGGGACGGCCGCGTGATCGAAATGCGTGGCGAACCTCTGCCGGGAGGAGGCTATCTCACGACGTTCAGTGACATCACTTCCTACAAGCACGCAGAGAATGCACTGCGCGAAGCGAACGAGACGCTGGAGCAGCGCGTCGAGCAGCGCACTGGTGAGCTGGAGCAATCGCTCGTTGCAGAACAGCGTGCGGTGCGCGAGGCGGAGGCTGCCAACCAGTCGCGCACGCGGTTCCTTGCGGCGGCCAGCCACGATCTGCTGCAGCCACTGAATGCCGCACGGCTTTTCACGTCGGCGTTGCGTCACCAGCCGCTCGACGTCGAGAGCGGCCGACTCGCCGAACGCATTGACACCGCGTTCAAGGCGGCTGAAGACCTGCTTGATTCGCTGCTCGAAGCCTCGCGCCTTGAGGCTGGAAAATATCGCATCGACGTCTCGGACTTCGCGCTCGGCGAACTGGTCGAATCGCTGGAGCAGCAATTCAGCGTGCTCGCTGCGACGCGCGGCCTCAAACTGCGCTTCGTGCCAAGCCGGCTGTGGGTGCGCAGCGATCCGCAGCTGTTGCGACGCATTCTGCAGAACTTCCTCGCGAATGCGTTGCGCTACACGAAAAGCGGTGGCGTCGTGCTCGGCGTGCGGCGAGCAGGCAACAAGGTTCGCGTTGAGGTCTGGGACAGCGGACCGGGCATTCCGGACGATCAGTTGCACAGCGTGTTCGAAGAGTTTCGTCGGGGCAGCCATGTTTCACCATGGGGTGAAAAAGGCCTCGGCCTCGGCTTGTCCATCTGCGACCGAATGGCACGCCTTCTCGGGCACCCGATCAGTGTGCGCTCCCGCGCGGCGCGCGGCAGCGTGTTCGCGGTCGAGCTCCCGCGCGCGCACGTTCAGCGCCTGCCGTCACAACCACGTGCGCCGCGCGGCGAATCCACCGCCTTCACCAGCGAGCTTCACGCGCTGTGCCTCGACAACGACCCGACCATCCTCGAAGGCATGTCGGCGTTGCTGACCCGCTGGGGCCTCTCCTGCGATCTGGCCGGGACGATCGAGGATGCGCTTGCGGCGACGCAGCGACGCCGACCGGATCTGTTGCTGGTCGACTATCACCTCGACACCGACAAGGACGGGCTCGATGCGTTGGGATTGCTGCGCAGCGCATGCTCTCCAGCGCCGCCTGGTGCGTTGATCACAGCGGATACCAGCGCCGAACTCGCGCTGCGCGCACGTGCCCTCGGCTACGCGTTGTTGCGCAAACCGGTCAAACCCGCTGCGCTGCGCGCGCTGATCGCGCAGTTCGGACGGAAAATAGAGAACGTGCAAACGTCGATTTAACCGCGCTGCGGGAACGCGTGCGGCGCGAGGTCCGCGGCGATGATGCACGCCGCCATCGCGGCTTCGAGGCCACCCTCGCGGTCGTTGCGCAGGCGATCGAGCTGGCTGCGGCTCCAGTCATGGAGGATTCGCCCATCGTGCAGAAGCAGGGCACGATCCGCCCACACCGTTGCGATGTCGAGCGCATGTGTCGCGAGCAGCACACCAGTTTGTCCCTCACTCACCAGCTTGCGCAGATGCCCTTTCAACGCCAGGCTGCTCGAAGGGTCGAGGCCGTTGAACGCCTCATCCATCACGACGAGTTCCGGCGCGCCCACGAGTGCGAGGAGCACCCCGAGCTTCTGGCGGGTTCCGTACGAAAGCTGCTCGATCGCGTCATCGAAGCGGGAGGTCAGGCGCAACGTCTCTGCCAGAGCGAGCATCGCCGGATCAAGGACCCGAAGATCCTTCGCGGCGGCTTGTACGGTGAGGCACTGGCGGACGGTCAACAAAGCCGGCAGGCGTTCCGGTGCGATGGCGTAGCCAAGTCGCCTTTTTGCCGTGGCTCCGTCCCCGACCATGGCAAGTCCGCACACGCTCACCTCGCCGGCGAACGGAAGCAGTCGACCGACGCAGCAGTCGAGAAGGCTGCTCTTGCCACTGCCATTCGCGCCCAGCAGGACAACCCATTCTCCGGCCGCCACGGCAACGTCGACGGCGTGCAACACACGGCGCTGCGCGTAGCCCGCGCACACGCCACGCACGTCAAGAACCGGGACGATCATGCAGCCTCCGCGCGTTTCCATTGCACGACTGCGACGATCGCAGCAGCGACAAGCGCCAGTGGAACGGCGATCGATGCGAGGGCGGCCAGCACCGTCGCCAGCGCGAAGATCTCGATGCGGACACGGTCCTTTCGGTGACGCACGGCGAATGCAGTGAGCGTCGACGCCGCCACCCATGCAAACCATCCTGTCGCGATTGCGAGAATTGTGCGCGCGTCGGTGCCGAGCGCGGCGAGCACCGCCGCCATCGCCACCGTATAGACGCATTGCCACGCACACGTGCGCGCACCCGAGCTGATCGTGAGCGTCCTCGCAGCGAGCGGCGTTGTCCGCAACCAGTCTGCTGCGCGGGGGACGATCGCCAGCTGCGCAATCAACAAGGTCGTCGCGATGACCGCGACTGCCAGCGACAGCAGAAGGAGCACCGCGGTGAGCGGTGGAATGCCCATCGGCATCGAGAACAGCACGGCGCCAAACACGCGGGCCTCCATGCGTGGGCGCAGACGCGCGATTCGCTCGGCGAAGGCCCATCGTCCAAGCGCGCCCAGACCAATCGTCGTCCCGCGGTCTGCCTGCCGACGCGCGATTCGCACGTGGTTCTCCGCTCGAACGCGCGGCGGCCGCGCGGCACTCCACCAGCCGAGTAGCGCACCGGGAATTGCACCGGCAACGACTGCGGCGATCACGTTCCAGACCGGAACTGCATTGATGGCTCCAGCCGCCGCAATGAGCCCGCACGACATTCCGATCATGATCAGCAGCTCCGACGCGGCGCGACGTTGAACCATCCCGGCGATGGCGCATGACAGGATGGGTGCGGCCGCGAGCCATGACGATGCGAATCGTTGTTCGATGACGCGGCGTACCCGCTCGACGCGCGAACGGACCACCCATGCCGCGGCGAGTGCGACGACGGGCGCATGCGTGCGCAGCGGATCGAGCCACCACGATGCGGATGTGCAGAATCGGTATCCAGCGGCGGCCACCACGATGAATGCAGTCGCGGCGACCGCGAGCAGCAATATGCGGTGCGCGGGTTCCAGGCCGCGACACGCGGAAAGACGATTGCGGCGCTCAAACCGCTGCGCGAGACGTAGTGCGTCCACAGAGGGAACGTCGATCGGCGAAGAGGTCACGGCCATGCCGATTCCGGTGGGGCGATCCGCGTTTGGAACATCGGTCGTCGCCACAGTTCAATCCCACGACGTGGTCGTTCCGCCTGCCGCCTGGCTCAATGATTCGAGAGGACAACCTCGCTGGGCACGCTGTCGACCTCGATGGCCAGGTGACTTGCCATCAGCGCAACCTGGGTGCGGTTGGACACGCCGAGCTTGCGCATGATTGCCGTCATGTGCGCTTTCACGGTCGCTTCGGACACGCCCAGGTCGTAGGCGATCTGCTTGTTGAGCAGGCCTTCGGCAATCATGTTGAACACGCGAAATTGCTGCGGCGTGAGTTCGGCCACGCGGGCGGCCGCACCGGCTTCGTCAGGCTTCAGCGCCAAACCTGCGCCGTGCACCGACGCCGGTATCCACAGGTCGCCGTCGAGCACCCGAAGCACCGCGGTGACGATGGTCTCCACCGGGGCTGATTTGGGGATGTACCCGGACGCGCCGTGGGCAATTGCTCGCCGGATGATGCCTGCTTCCTCGTGCGCCGAGACCATGATGATCGGCAGGCCGGGATGCTGGCCGCGGATGTGCACCAGCGCGGAAAATCCGGTTGCGCCGGGCATGTGCAGGTCGAGCAGGAGCAATTCGAGATCCGGATGCGTATCGACCACGACATGCAGCATCGGCACGCCGTCCGCCTCGAGCAGAGCCGCATCCGGCAATGCCTGAAGCACCGCGCGCTTGAGCGCGTCGCGGAACAGCGGATGGTCGTCGGCAATCAGGACTTCGCGCATGACGACCGCGCAGAGCGAATGGGCAACCGGCAAAGTGTGGACCGCATTCGTGCGAGCCCGCAGCAAGCGCATGGCGTGACGAATGGTGCATCCGGAACACCGGTTCCCGGCCGCATCACTTCACCAACCGCTCGTCGACCAGATTCTTCACCACGCCTGGATCGGCGAGCGTCGAGATATCACCCAGCTGATCCGGTGCGTTCTCTGCGATCTTGCGCAGGATGCGGCGCATGATCTTTCCCGAACGCGTTTTCGGCAAACCGGGCGCCCATTGCAGGAAATCGGGCGTGGCGATGGGTCCGATCTCCTTGCGCACCCACGCGACCAGTTCCTTGCGCAGCGCTTCAGTTGGCTCCTCGCCAGCCGTCAGCGTGACGTAGGCATAAATGCCTTGCCCCTTGATATCGTGCGGGCAACCGACCACCGCGGCTTCCGCGACTTTCGGGTGCGCAACCAGTGCGCTCTCCACTTCCGCGGTACCGAGGCGATGACCCGAGACGTTGATCACGTCGTCCACGCGACCGGTGATCCAGTAGTAGCCGTCCTCGTCGCGTCGCGCACCGTCACCGGTGAAGTACATGCCGGGATAGGTACGGAAATAGGTGTCGATGAAACGCGCGTGATCGCCGTAGACCGTGCGCATCATCCCCGGCCACGCATCGGTGATCACGAGGTTGCCTTCGGTCGCGCCTTCCTTCACCACGCCGCTGGCATCAACGATCGCCGGTTTGATGCCGAAGAATGGCAGCGTCGCGGAACCGGGCTTCTGGTCGATCGCGCCGGGCAGCGGGCTGATCAGGATGCCGCCCGTTTCCGTCTGCCACCACGTGTCGACGATCGGACAGCGGCCATCTCCGACCACGCGCCAATACCATTCCCACGCCTCCGGATTGATCGGCTCGCCGACGGTGCCCAGCACGCGCAGCGATGCACGGGACGTCTTCGCAACCGGCCCTTCGCCTTCGCGCATCAACGCGCGGATTGCGGTCGGCGCGGTATAGAAAAGCGTCACCTTGTGCTTGTCGATCACCTGCCAGAAGCGCGACGAGTCCGGATAGTTCGGCACGCCCTCGAACATCAGCGTGGTCGCGCCATTGGCGAGCGGGCCGTAAAGCATGTAACTGTGGCCGGTGACCCAGCCGACGTCCGCGGTGCACCAGTACACGTCGTCTTCGCGCAGGTCGAACACGCTTTCGTGCGTCAGGCTGACGTACACGAGATAGCCGCCCGTTGTATGCAGCACGCCTTTCGGTTTGCCGGTCGACCCGGAGGTATAGAGAATGAAGAGAGGGTCTTCGGCGTTCATCGCCACCGCCGAATGCTCCGCTGACTGGCCTTCCATCAACGCGTGCCACCACCGATCGCGAGGCGCGCGCATCGTGACGGCACCACCCGTGCGTTTGACCACGAGCACGGTCTCGACGCTGTGCGTGCCCGGCCGCTGCAAGGCTTCGTCGACGTTGACCTTCAACGCAACCTTCTTGCCACCGCGCAAACCTTCGTCGGCTGTAACGACCAGCTTGCATTGGGAATCGGCGATGCGCCCGGCCAGCGAGTCGGGCGAGAAGCCCCCAAACACAACGGTATGAATCGCGCCAATGCGTGTGCATGCGAGCATCGCGATTGCCGCCTCCGGAATCATCGGCAGGTAGATCGCGACGCGATCTCCCTTGCCGATTCCGAGGTGACTCAGCAGATTGGCGCATCGGCACACTTCGGCATGCAACTCCCGATAGCTGATGCGGCGAGAATCGGCCGGGTCGTCCCCCTCCCACACGATCGCGATCTTGTCGGCGCGTTTGTCGAGGTGACGATCAAGACAGTTGGCGGCGACATTCAGTTCGCCGTCTGCATACCATCGGATATGCAGATCGGAGACGTCGAACGAGGTGTCCTTGACGCCGCTGTAAGGCTTGATCCAGTCAAGACGCTGTCCTGCGTCGCCCCAGAACGCCTCGGGGTCGCTCATTGAGGCGGAGTACGCGCTGTCGTAGCCGGCGCGGTCGATCCGTGCGTTGATCGCAAATTCTTCAGGCACTGGATGCAGCTTGGACATGTGGGTCTCCTTTCTCGCTTCGCCGCGGGCCGCGCAAAGTGTGGCACGCCAGCATCGGCTCCGATCGGACCTTCGACTTTAGTCGCGGCTACGACCAATGGCGAATAGGCAGCGCGAAGCGCACTGCGCATCCTGCCGAAGCTGACACAACGGGAGGGTTGTATGCAGATCCGAAATGCACACGTATTTCGCCGCTCGGCGCTGGTCGTCGCCTTGATGGCGGGGATTGCCGGACATGGCATCGCCAATGCGAACGAGCAGCGTGAAGCTGCACTTGAGCAACGCGTCAACGAACTGGAACGCCAACTGCATGAATTGATGGCGGACGTGAAGGCCCAGCGCGCAGCGCCGCCTGCCATGGCCCCCGCTGTCGCGGCATCCGCGCCATTGCCGAAGGCGACCGCCACGGTGGGCGGCAAGCCGATGATCCAGGAAACGACGATCACGCCCGGCGCGAATCCGAACACGACATTCCGCGTTGGCGGTTTCGTGAAAGCGGATTTCATGGCGACGCGAACCGGCGATGGTCAGCTTGCCGATGGCGCCACGGGTCGGGCGCTGTACGTGCCGAGCCAGATCCCGGTCGGCGGCAAAAGCACGGGCACCGACTACGACGCCGACGCGAAATTTTCCAGGTTCAATCTCGGCATCGACACCGTCACCGATGGTGGCGACAAACTCGGCGCGTTCTTCGAGATGGATTTCTTCGGCAACGCACTCGGCACCCAGGTGTCCACGAATACTTACGGCGTCACGCTGAGGCACGCCTACGCGTACTGGAACGGGTGGCTCGCCGGACAGACCTGGTCGAATTTCATGGACGTCGCCGCTTTGCCTGAAGCGGTGGATTTCATCGGGCCGACCGATGGCGTGATCTTCGTGCGCCAGAGCCAGTTGCGCTACACCGACGGAGGTTTCTCGGTCTCGATTGAAAACCCGGAGACCACCATCATTCCCAATGGTGGCGGCGCCACCGTGCAGTCCGATCGTGGGGCCATCCCGGATGTGACGGCGCGCTACGGTTGGAAAGGCGCGTGGGGTTCATTCGGCGTCGGTGCCCTGGTGCGCGACCTGCGGATCGATCGTCTCGCCACCTCCACCACCGGTGCGCTGAAGGACGACACGATCGCCGGCGCGGTGACGGTCGGCGGCAAGTGGAACATGGGGTCCAGTGATGACCTGCGCTACCAGTTGACGCTCGGCAGCGGCTTCAGCCGCTACATTGGTCTCGGCATCACGGGGGACAGTGGACTCGACTCCGATGGCTCGCTCGACACCCTCGATGGCGCTGCGGGCTATGTCGCCTGGCGACACATGCTCACATCGAAGTTGCGCACCAACGTGATGTACGCACGCAGCCAGTACGACAACAACGTGGTGGCGACAGGACCGTCTGCGACCAAGTCGGTGCAGAGCCTGCGTGCCAACATCTTCTATTCGCCCTATCCGAAACTCGATATCGGTGCGGAGCTCATGTACGGCCAGCGCGAAATCGAAAGTGGTGCGAATGGCGACCTGATGCGCCTTCAGTTCACCACCAAGTATTCGTTCTGAACAAAGGGGAATTGAAGATGGCAACGAATCCGGCAGCAGCGTCCGGCGCACTGACGACGGGGCACAAGCGCGTCATCATCGCGTCCAGCGTCGGCACCATGTTCGAGTGGTACGACTTCTATCTGTACGGTTCGCTGGCGGCAATCATTGCCAAGCAGTTTTTCTCGGCACTGAATCCGACCAGTGGATTCATCTTTGCGTTGCTCGCGTTCGCCGCCGGCTTCGCGGTGCGGCCGTTCGGAGCGATCATCTTCGGGCGCCTCGGAGACATGATCGGGCGCAAGTACACGTTTCTGATCACGATCGTGATCATGGGCTTCTCCACGTTTCTCGTTGGCGTCTTGCCCAACTATGCGTCGATCGGGGTCGCGGCGCCGATCCTTCTGATTGTCCTTCGCCTGCTGCAGGGCCTCGCGCTTGGCGGCGAATACGGCGGCGCGGCGACGTATGTCGCCGAGCATGCACCACCCGGCAAGCGTGGTCTGTACACCAGCTTCATCCAGATCACCGCGACGTTCGGGCTGTTCCTTTCGCTGATCGTGATCATGATCTGCCGCAAGACCCTTGGCGCGGAGTTCGACACCTGGGGCTGGCGCATTCCGTTCCTGATCTCGGCGTTGCTGCTCGCCATCTCGGT
The DNA here is from genome assembly GCF_039926425.1 of Dokdonella sp. Taxonomy (GTDB): domain Bacteria; phylum Pseudomonadota; class Gammaproteobacteria; order Xanthomonadales; family Rhodanobacteraceae; genus Dokdonella_A. Next base: position 17,098 of record NZ_JBDSWZ010000207.1, on the reverse strand, counting down.
GTATATCCGCTTGCAGTTGAACGAGTCCCCGCTGTTCCAGCAGATGAAAGCCGAGGGTCGCGGTTCAAAGGCGCCACTCACCGAGGCGTTCGGCAACTGGAACAACGGCAAGATCGTGTTGCTCGCTCTGTTCGGCGCGACCGCCGGCCAGGCGGTGGTGTGGTATGCCGGCCAGTTCTACAGTCTCTTCTACCTGACGCAGACACTGAAGATCGATGGCTTCACGGCCAATCTCTACATCGCCGCCGCACTGTTGATCGGTACGCCCTTCTTCGTCGTGTTCGGCGCGCTGTCAGACAGGATCGGCCGCAAGCCGATCATCATGCTCGGTTGCCTGCTGGCGGTGTTCACGTACTTCCCGATCTTCAAGGGACTGACGCATTACGGCAATCCGGCGATCGAGACGGCAAGTACGACCAATCCGGTTGTCGTGACCGCAGATCCGGCGACGTGCCATTTCCAGTTCGATCCGGTCGGCAAGAAGGTCTTCACCAGTTCCTGCGACATCGCCAAGAGCGTGCTTGCGAAGAGCGGTACGCCGTACGTCAACCAGGCGGCCGCGGCGGGAACCGTCGCAACGGTGAAGATCGGAGCAACCGAGGTGTCCGCGTTCGAAGGCCTCGCTGTGGATCCCGCAACGTTCAAGTCGGAATCCGAAGCGTTCAGTACCAAGGTCAAGGCAGGACTCAAGGCAGCGGGCTATCCCGAGAAGGCGAATCCCGAGCAGATCAACACACCGATGCTGATCCTGCTCCTGACGATCCTCGTGCTGTACGTGACGATGGTCTACGGGCCGATCGCGGCGTGGCTGGTCGAGTTGTTCCCGACACGCATCCGCTATACCTCGATGAGCCTGCCGTATCACATCGGCAATGGCTGGTTCGGAGGGTTCCTTCCGACGACGGCGTTCGCGCTGGTAGCACTGACCGGCGACATCTACTCCGGGCTGTGGTATCCGGTGATCATCGCCGCCATGACCTTCGTCATCGGCACATTCTTCCTGCGCGAAACCAAGGACGTCGACATTTCAAAGTAATCGCCGTCGCTCTGCGAAACGACAAAGGGCCGGACGAAAGTCCGGCCCTTTGCTTTTTACCCCTGTGAAAAATGCTACGCGCGTTTGAGGAATCCGATCAGCACCAGCAGGATGATTGCGCCAATTGCGGCATAGATGATCGCGCCTGCAATGCCAGAAATCCCCAGACCGAGTGAAGGAAGCAGCCAGCCGGCGAGGAACGCGCCGACGATGCCGACGACGATGTTGCCGACCAGGCCGAAGCCGTGCCCTTTGACGATCTGCCCCGCGAGCCAGCCTGCGACACCGCCGACAACCAGCCAGATGATGATGGCTTGTACTTGAGGATCCACGTTCGCCTCCCAATCCGAACGTCGCGGAATGCGACCTCGCTATTGTGCGCTAGGATCGTTGCGATCTGTGATGCGACGCGGAGCGATTCATCGGGTGCGTTCAGTCAGACGTGTCAGGCATCCGCATTTCACCGTTCGCCGATGCGGGTCGCGGCACACCAACCGGGCGAGTGGGAACGACCGACGATTTTGCGATGGGAATCGGCGCCGCCGCGACGGGACGTGCAGGCGACGTGGCGCGCGGCTTGCGCATGGACGCCAGATCGTCGATCGCGACCATGCTGGTCTCGGGCCGCGAGCTGGCCGAGACCCGGTCAGCTGCCAATGCCAGGATGAAGCCGAAAAAACCGACGATGCCGCACAGCAGGCCGAGCATCAGGATGCCGGGATTCCTGGTCGTGAAGATCAATATGACACCGAGAATCGTCAGGCCAAGCATGAGCCAGCGGGACATGGCGCACCTTCGAGCAGCAGAGCTTCAGAAGTCGACAAACTAGCAGAAATGCGCGCTTCTGAGCGCCACCATCGATCCGCCGTTCACGACCGATCGCGCTGACCCGGGTCAACGATCGGAGTGGCCCGCGGCCCAGTAGTCGTGCCGCGAAAAAAGCCCGGGCCGCACGAGGTCGATGAACGCGCGCGCCTCGGTGCTGAGGTACTTGCCCTTGCGCACTACGACACCGTAACTGCGCTGCGGGAAATACGCGCTCATGTTGCGCACCGTGAGCCGCTCGTGATCCTCCTGGCCGATGCAGATGCCGGTGACGATCGAGATGCCGAGACCCAGCGCCACGTAGTGCTTGATCACTTCCCATCCGCCGACTTCGATCGCGACGCGAAACGGCACTTTGCGCTGCTGGAAAATCAGGTCCACCAGCCGGTAGGTGGTCAAGCGCTGCGGCGGCAGGATCAATCCATAGGCCGACAAATCCTCCAGTCGCACGTCGCGCAACGCCGCCAGCGCGTGGCCGGGCGGAGCGATCAGCATCGGATCGTAGGACTGCACCGGTTCGTAGCTGAGGTCGTTTGGCACGTCCAGCATCGAGCCCACGGCAAAATCGACTTGGTCCGAGCGCAACAGCGCGAGGCCGTCCTTGCCGGTCACGTTGTGCAACTGCAGCTTCACGTTCGGATGCTGGTCTCGGAACGCGGCAACGTACGGCGGCAACAGGTACTGGATCGTCGAGGTTCCGGCAGCAATGTGCAGCTCGCCGCCAGACAGGCCTGTGCGCAGGACACGGAACCGCTGGTCGAGCTGATCCAGACCTTCAACCAGAGGAAGCGCCAGGTCGTACAGCGCCTGACCCTCACGCGTGAGCACCACGCGGCGTCGGCGCCGCTCGATCAGGTGAGCGCCGAGCTCCTGTTCGAGCGCACGCAGCTGAAGGCTGATCGACGGCTGCGACAGGAACAGGGCATCCGCCGCACGCGACAGCGTTCCCAACTTGGCGATCATGCAGAACGCCCGCAGCTGCTTCAGCCGGCTGCCCTTGTAGTAAAAACGTGGCGGCGACTTCTGGGCCGTCGGCCCTTCGGAAACCACCGCCAACCCGCCGCGTGAGCGTCCGACGCGCGTGTTTTTGGCAGGAAGAGGTGATTTGGTCATTTGAAATCAACGGATTGCCGAATACTTGACAATGATAATGCAATTCATTGAAACATCTGTTTTGTCAAAGCCATCCGTTCGGCCTACTCTTGCTGCAAAGCATCACGCGTCCCCGACCCTCACGTTGACTCCCAGGTAATGACGATGAACTCCAGCCTCCCGACCGCCGAACAGATTGCCCACGACTGGACCAGCAATCCACGTTGGAAAGGCATCACGCGCAACTTCACCGCAGAGGACGTCGTGCGCCTGCGCGGCACCGTGCACGTCGAGCATTCACTCGCTCGCCTTGGTGCCGAGAAGCTCTGGAACTCGTTGCAGAAGGAGCCGTTCGTCAATGCGCTTGGTGCGCTCACCGGCAACCAGGCAATGCAACAGGTGAAGGCCGGTCTGAAGGCCATCTATCTTTCCGGCTGGCAGGTCGCGGCCGACGCGAACGTCGCCGGCGAGATGTATCCGGACCAGTCGCTTTACCCTGCCAATTCGGTGCCGCTGGTGGTCAAGCGCATCAACAACGCGCTGCTGCGTGCCGACCAGCTCAACCATGCCGAGGGCAACGACAGCATCGATTATCTGCAGCCGATCGTCGCCGATGCAGAAGCGGGATTCGGCGGCGTGTTGAACGCATTCGAGCTGATGAAAGCGATGATCGAGGCGGGTGCCGCCGGCGTCCATTTCGAGGACCAGCTCGCATCGGTGAAGAAATGCGGCCACATGGGAGGCAAGGTGCTGGTGCCGACGCGCGAAGCCGTTGAAAAACTCAATGCAGCGCGTCTCGCGGCGGATGTCTGTGGAGTTCCGACCCTGCTCGTCGCGCGCACCGATGCGGAAGCCGCCGATCTGCTGACGTCGGACGTCGATGACAACGACAAGCCGTTCATCGATGGGGCACGCACGGTCGAGGGGTTCTACAAAACGCGCAACGGCATCGATCAGGCCATCTCGCGCGGTCTCGCCTATGCGCCTTACGCGGACCTGATCTGGTGCGAAACCGGCAAGCCCGATCTTGAATTCGCGCGCAAATTCGCCGAGGCGATCCACGCGAAATTCCCCGGCAAATTGCTCGCGTACAACTGCTCGCCGTCGTTCAACTGGAAAAAGAACCTCGACGACGCGACCATCGCGCGCTTTCAGAAGGAGTTGGCGCAGCTGGGATACAAGTTCCAGTTCATCACGCTGGCCGGATTCCACGCGCTCAACTATTCGATGTTCAACCTCGCCTACAGCTATGCGCGTAATCAGATGAGCGCGTTCGTCGAGCTGCAGGAAGCCGAATTCGCCGCCGCAGACCGTGGCTTCACCGCGGTAAAGCACCAGCGCGAAGTCGGCACCGGCTATTTCGACGCGGTGACACAGGCAATTCAGGGTGGTCAGTCGTCAACCACGGCACTGAAGGGGTCGACCGAGGACGAGCAGTTCCACTCGGGCGTCCCGTCGCAGGCGGCCTGATCGGGAAATGAAGTCGAAGGTCGGCTGCGAGTGATCGCGCAGCCGACCGGCATCGGAACAAGGCGGGAGAGGAGGGACCGTGCGGGCGGGGTATCGCCGTGGGGTCTGCCGTTCCGATGCCGGTGCTGCCAGGGAAAGCCGCTGCAAATGCACCAGGCTCAACCGCGGTGGCTGGCTGTTGCCGATTGAGCAAGAACCGCGCCATCGGAACGAGAATACGCACGGTCGAGGACATCTGGACGGCCAAACCATTCGTTTCAACGCGTCCGTTCCACGGCTGGCAGCATTTGATGGAAAGGAGTCGCGACGCCTTGCGCTGGCGAGGCGGCCGCAGCCCCGACGGATCGGGGTTGTACGAATTGGACACGTGTTGTCATTCGCTCGCGAGTGGTACCCGAACATGGAGTACCATCGCGCGTCGGAGCGAGCCAGGCGGGGAGGTCGGGTGGCCAGCGTCAAGATTGAGCTCAATAGCCTGACGTCCGCGGCAGCGATGTCGAACGGGCGCCCCGTGCTGCTGCCGCGGCATCTCTCCGATGAGGAATTCGGGATGTTCGCCGGCGTGGGCGAATCGCGCGACGTTCAACCGGACGAAATCATCTTTCGCCGCGGTGAACTCGGCCGCAGCATGTTCATCGTCGAATCGGGCGAGATCCAGCTGGAGTTCGGCGACGGCCTGCCGGACAAGCTCATCGGTGGGCGCGAATTCTTCGGCGAGCTGGTCCTCTTCATCGGCAGCCACACGCGCGTTGCCAACGCGGTCGCGACGACGCCGACGAGCTTGCGCATCGTCGACCAGGAAACGTTTGAAAAACTGATTGCGAGCCATCCGCGCACTCTTGCGCAATTCATGCGCCGCTCGTTCTCGTATCTCGTCGGCAGCGAGCAGCAGCTCATCCAGAGTCTGAAGCGTCGCAACGAAGACCTGCTGGTCACACTTGATTCGCTGCGCCAGACCCGCACGCAGCTGTCCACCGCGCAACGCCTTGTACAAACCGACGAACTCACCGGCCTGTGCAATCGCCGCGGCCTCTACATGTTTCTCGAGCGTCTCGAGGAATACCGGCTTCCAGGCACAGTCATGGCACTGGCACTGGTCGACCTCGACCGCTTCAAGCAGATCAACGATCACTGCGGTCACCTCGTCGGCGACCAGGTTCTGCGCGCCATCGCTGAGGAAGTACAGAACGCCGCGTCGTCCACCGATCTGCCGTGCCGTCTCGGCGGCGACGAGTTCGCATTGCTGATGCAGGTGACGGGCGAAGAAGAGCTCTGCGCGAGGGCGACGCAAATCGTTTCCGCAGTGCACTCGCTGCGATTCCCGGGACGCAAGGAAGGACTCGCCGTCAGCGTCAGCGTCGGTGCGAGCCTGTGCACCGACGGCGCCGACTGGGCGGTCTGGTACAGCGACGCGGACACCGCGCTGTACGAGGCGAAGGGCAAAGGAGGCGATGGCTATCACATCGCCGTGCCGAGTCTGACGTCAGCAGGCGCACTGCACAGCGTGATGTGAATCTGCGCACTCCATCCACGGCGGGCGTCTCCGGGGAATGCAGTGCGCCGGACAGCACGGACAATGAGCGATCAGGTATGAACGCACTCGCACAATCCGTCGAACCCGCGCCGCTGCCGGTCAGCGTGCCGCTGCTGCGCACGCTGGTCTTGTGCGATCTGGTCGACTCCACCGCGTTGGTCGAGCGCATGGGCGACCAGCGCGCCACCGATCTGTTCCGCAAGCACGATCGCCTCGCCCGCGCACTCGTGCATCGGCATGGCGGTCGTGAGATCGACAAGACCGACGGCTTCCTGATGATGTTCGACCGGCCGGTGCAGGCGGTCGCGTTTGCGCTCGACTACCAGCGCGCGCTCACGCAGCTCAACGACAACGAGAAGACCTCGCTCGCGTCGCGCATCGGCATCCACGTCGGCGACGTGCTGACCTGGGACAACGCGCCGGACGACATCGCCAAGGGCGCCAAGCCGGTTGAAGTGGAAGGCCTCGTCAAGCCGATCGCCTCACGCCTGATGCAGCTCGCGCTGCCGAACCAGATTCTTCTTTCCGGCGTCGCGCATTCCCTCGCGCATCGCGCCCAGGGCGAGCTCGGCGAACAACTCGCGACGGTGCGCTGGCGCACGCACGGCCGCTACCGCTTCAAGGGCATCCCCGATCCGATTCCGGTGTTCGAAGTCGGCGAGGAAGGCTACGCACCGCTGAAGCCGCCGCCGTGGTCCGGCAAGGCCCATCGCGAACTCCCGTTCTGGCGCCGCCCTGCAACGCTTGGAATCGAGATCGGCCTGCTGGTGATCGCGATCGCCATCCCGTCCTGGTACCTGCTCACACCCGCGCCGGCCATTGCATTTGCCAATCGCGACTGGGTCGTCGTTGGAGATCTGAAGAACCTCACCGGCGAAGCGAGTTTCGACGAGGCGATCGACACCGCGTTCCGCATCGGGCTGGAGCAGTCGCGCTACGTCAATGTGCTGTCCGATCTCAAGACGCGCGAAACGATCAAGCTGATGCAGAAAGATCCAGACACGATCAAGCTCGACCGCGCCGTGGGCTCGGAGGTTGCGATCCGCGACGGCGCACGCGCGTTGATCCTTCCGACGATTGCCGAGGTGGGTGGACGCGTCCGGGTGACCGCCGAGGTTGTTGATCCGAACACGCAGACGACGGTGTGGTCCGAGTCGGCCGATGGCGTTGGTTCGGATTCAGTGTTGCCATCGCTGGATCGCGTCAACCAGCAACTGCGCGTTCGTCTCGGCGAGGCGCTCGCGACGGTTTCGAAAGATTCGCGGCCGCTGGACAAGGTCGCGACGAAGAATCTCGACGCGTTGCGCGCTTATTCATTGGCAGAACATGCCTATACCGCTGGAGACATGTCGAGTTCCATGTCCTTCTATCGACAGGCGATCAAGCTGGATCCAGAGTTTGTGCTTGCGCGTGTCGGCCTCGCGCGTTCGCTCGTCGTGTCCGACAGGAAAGACGAAGCATCAGCCGAGCTCGAGCTTGCTGCCAAATCGGAAGACCGGCTTCCGCCACGTGAGTCTTTGGTTGTCGAAGCGTGGCAGGCCAGCTTGCGAGGCTCACCTCTCGCTGCGCTAGAGAAATGGAAGCTTGCATCGAGCCTCTATCCCGATTTTTTCGCAGCGCGTGGTTTGTACGCGTACTTTGCATGGCAGTTCGCTAACCGCTACGACGACGAAACCATCGACGCCGCAAAAGCCGCAAGTTCGCCCAAAAATCCGTATGCACCCGCCAGCCTGCTTTTGTTGGGAACGCTCTATGTCGCAAACGATCGATTCGACGAAGCAAATGTTCAATTCGATCTTGCGCGCAAAGGCGGCATGGCGTGGAACGTCGATTACACATTCGCGGATGCCGCGCAACGAAAATTCGATGCCGCGCAGGGGACGCTAGCAAAGTGGACCAGTTCGGGAGTTGCCGCTCGCGACATCGATGTCGCGTTTCGAAAGGTGTTGATTGCCGCCGATCGCGGCACCTGGAATCAGGTGTGGCCACAGCTCGACGAGATGAAACACAACGTCATGGGCCTGGGCGTCAACGTGCAACATCGGCTTGCGCTTTTGGACTCGTCCTTGCGAATTGCGATCGCACCAGACACTCTTGATCAGAAGGAAATGCGTGCGCTTTTCACTCCGATCGTTGAGGCGCTCACGAAAGCCAGCGACACCAACCGCGCGGATGTGCAACTGGACGCCTTGTTTGCCGCATACCTGGCAGCGCGGCAGGGGGATGTAAATCAGGCCGCCGAGATTCTCGCAGCGGCTAGGCCCAGAGACGAAAGCTATCCGGTGTTGTCAAAGCTATTTGTGATTGCCGACAGCGAGAGGTTGCGTGCGTCAGGCAATGCAGACCAGGCGATTCGATCTCTCAAGGCAGCCGTCGACGGCGCTGAACTGTACATCACGCATGTCGCGCTCATGGATGCGTACGCTTCAGCGAAAGACTACACGCGCGCGCGCGCGCAAGCACGTTGGCTGGCGGATCATAGGGGAAGGGCGTATGCGGAATACGATCCCAATCGCGTGCCCTTTGACGTCATCCAGTCGACATTAGCCCTGCTTGATGCAGCGGAATATGCGCAAGCTGGCGCCGACAAGGCCGGCGCGCAGCGGTCGCTGGAGGAATTCAAGAAGAACTGGCCGAACGCCGACGAGCTGCCCTTCGTCAAAAACCGGATCAAGAAGTTGTAAACGAAGTCGCTCCAGGATGTGAAGCAGTGCCCATCGATAGTTGAATCTGCGGCGGAGTGTGGCAAATGCAGACACCGGCAACTTCGTCGATCAGCTGGAAGAGCGCTTCCTGAAATGTATTCTTCGGTGCCAGTTTGATGGGTGTCTGATGTCCTGACGGCAGGCTCGCCAGAACGTCCGAGGGAACGCCAATCTCTCGCAATGCATTCACGGGATTTGCTTCGTAGAGATGTCGGAAACCATCGTCATCTGCGAGTTTTCGCAGAAGTACGAGTGCGTACTCTTTCGGCAGGATCACATCAGTAGTCACGTTCAGCCCCTTCCACAGGTCCGAGAAACTCCGTCCTTTGGTTCGTCGGACATCTTCATGTGCAGCGTACCCTTCGCTGCAGATGCCGCTGGCCCCTGAGCCCAGTCGTCACCAGCGAGTTTAGCTGGGCTGCAAGATGTGTACCAGACGAAGATCAGGTTGAACCCCGCTGAATTTTCACAGGTCGCCGCGAGGCGAAAATACTGGAACGACGGCAGCGCAACCGCCACGAGCTTGCCGCCTCACGACGACGACCAAATCGCTCAACCAATCATCGTCCCCTCTACAAACGGCCAGTTACAGTCGCCGTATGTTCGCGTTTGTTACGGTGCGCCGCATTTGGACAAACGTGTCTTCGCATGCAGGCGAAAGCAAGCAGTTGCTTTGTTACGATCAACTATTGTCCCAAGGATAATCCACGCGATGCAGCTTCGCCGGTGCGCGTTCTTGATGTTCGAACCTCGCCAGAGGACGGAATTTGATCTTTCGTTACTCGCAAACGGGAGCAACGGATTGCGAGAAGTCATCGAACTGTTCGCAATTGCGCCCCATCTGCCGAAAGCGGTCGTGACTACGGCGAGCGAGATTGCGACGCTGGTTTCCATATCGCCTTCGACGTGGAGCGATCTCGCGGTTTTAACGGCTCAGTACCCGCGCGAAACCATCGAGCTCCTCGTCCGCAGTCGTCTACTTGTGCCCGACGGGAGCGAAGAAGCGTTGCGCGACCAGCAATTGCGCGATAACCACTGGCGCAACGGCTCAGCCGCGATGCACTTCGCGTCCCGGTGGCAAGGGGTGGACACCGAGGTTTCACAACAGCAGTTCGTGGACATCAACGCGGGAAGCCTGCTCGACCGGCTCGGCCCCGCACCGCCTCCCGTCCGTGAACGCGGGGCGTCGGATGAGCTTCAGTCTCTTCCGTCAACTCGGCCTACCGCTCTCGATGCTCTTCTGGACAACCGCGTCACCTGCCGAAACTTCGATTGCTCTCGCTCGCTGACGATCGATCAGTTTTCAGCTGTGCTTTACCGCACCTTCGGCGCGCGAAACGTGCACGACTATGCTCCCGGCGTGCAGCTGCTCAAGAAAGGCGTGCCATCCGCCGGCGGCCTCCATCCCACGGAAGCCTATCTTTTGGTCCAACGGGTCGATGGTGTAGTTCCCGGTCTCTATCACTACCACCCGATTGACCACGCGCTCGAACCGATCCGCACGATGAGCATCGACGAAACGAACGCGCTTGCGAAAACTTTCGTCGCGTCGCAGGCGTATTTCGTCGATGCGCATGTGATGGTGATGCCGACCAGCCGGTTCATCCGCAACTTCTGGAAGTACCGCAACCACGCGAAGGCGTATCGCGCGCTGATTCTCGATGTCGGCCATCTGTCACAAACGATGTACCTTGCGGCGACCGAGCTCGGCCTCGCGGCGTTCATCACCGCGGCGGTCAACGAAATCGACATCGAGAACGCGTTCGGGCTCGATCCTCTGGAAGAAGGACCGCTCGCGGTCTGCGGCTTCGGCATACGCGGACTCGAACGCAATGAGATCGAGTTCGACCCGCTGAACGCGGTGTGGCCTGAATAGGAAATAGAGAGCGCAGCGTTGGATTCCGCCGTTCAGCTCGGGCCATCACGTCTTGACGGCTGGCGCGCCCCGCGCATCCAGCGCAGAATCGGTGATCGAAGGGGCAGGGAAGACTACCGAGCGTGACGATCGCCGTTCCAGTCAGCGACGAAGCCGCAGCCAGCGAACCGGGCCAGCACAGAGCGGTTTCCGTTCTGCGCACGCTCGTGCTGTGCGATCTCGTCGACTCCACCGCGCTGATCGAGCGGATGGGCGACCAACGTGCGGCGGAACTGTTCCGCAAGCATGACCGGCTTGCCCGTTCGTTGTTGCAGAAGCACGGCGGTCTGGAGATCGACAAGACCGACGGGTTCCTGCTGATGTTCGAGCGGCCGATCCAGGCGGTCGCGTTCGCGCTCGCGTACCAGCACGACATTGCCGCGCTCAATGCGACCGAGTCGACCCAGCTGGCGACACGCTTCGGCATCCATGTCGGTGACGTGGTCGTGTGGGACAACGCGGCCGACGACATCCGGCGCGGTGCGAAACCGGTCGAGGTGGAGGGACTGGTCAAGCCAATCGCCGCACGCCTGATGCAGCTCGCGTTGCCCGGACAGATCCTGCTGTCGGGCACCGCCTACGATATCGCGCATCGCGCGCAGGGTGAACTCGGCGAACTCCTTGCGAAGGTCGCGTGGCGCACGCACGGTCGCTACCGCTTCAAGGGCGTGCCGGATCTGGTGCCGGTATTCGAGGTCGGCGAACAGGGCCTCGCGCCGCTGAAGCCGCCGCCGTGGTCGGGCAAGGCGCATCGGGAAATGCCGATCTGGCGTCGCCCGATGGGCATCGGCTTTGAACTCGGCGTGCTCGCGCTGCTGATTGCGCTGCCAATTTATTACCTCACCCGGCCGTCGCCGGCGATCGCGTTTGCGAACCGCGATTGGGTGGTCGTGGGGGATTTGAAGAACCTGACCAGTCAGGCGAATTTCGACGACGCGGTGCAGACCGGTTTCCGCATTTCGCTTGAACAATCACGCTACGTCAACGTGCTGTCGGACCTCAAGGTACGCGAGACGGTCAAGCTGATGCAGCGCGATCCGCTCAGCACGAAGGTTGACCGCAACATCGGCGCGGAGATCGCGATGCGGGATGGCGCGCGCGCGTTGATCCTGCCGACAGTCGCCGAAGTGGGCGGTCGTGTGCGGGTCACCGCCGAAGTCGTTGACCCGCGCACGCAAACGACGGTGTGGTCCGAATCAGTCGACGGCGTTGGCGCCGAATCGGTATTGCCGTCGATCGACAAGGTCAACGAGCAATTGCGCGAACGCCTCGGCGAGGCGTTGGCCACGGTATCGGAAAATTCGCGGCCGCTGGAGAAGGTGGCGACGAAGAACCTCGATGCTTTGCGCATGTACTCGCTTGCATTGGAGCAAATCGCAAAAGCCAAGATACCCGACGCGATGAGCCTTCTCGGCGAAGCGCTGAAGTCGGATCCCGATTTCGCCAGTGCACACGTGCAGATCGCGCGACTTCTCGCGGTGACCGGGCACAATGCCGACGCGCTGAAGGAACTGAATCTCGCACTGACCAGACACGATCGGCTCACGCCACGTGACGCGTTGCTGGCCGAGTCCCACATCGCCTCGATCGAGTCACCGCGAGCATCGGTGGAGAAGTGGAAAGTGCTGGCCAGCGCGTATCCGGACTTCTCCGTCGGTACCGGCACATACGCATACATCGCTTGGCAGATCGCCAATCGGTACGACAGCGAAGTACTGGCGGCTGCACACGCGTCGGCCTCATCGCACAGTCCCAATCGTGGCCCCTCGCTCCATCTCAGCGGCATCCTCGATCTGGGCAACGAACGGTACAAGGATGCCGTTGCCAACTTCGAACAGGCGGAAGCCGGTGGATTCGCGTTCAAGCCTTATCATGCGGCAACACTGGCTGCGCAACGAGACTATGCCGCCGCCGAGAAGCTGCTGCCACCGCTGCCGGCGAAGTTCGAGGCCAATACCACGCTCGGAACGATGCAAGAATTGCTGCGCCTCAGTCTGCCTCTGGCGCGAGGCGATCGGCCTGCGGCGATGGCTGCGCTCGTTGCGGCGCGCGGCATCACAGCCGCCCCAGGCGGATTTGCCGACGCACTCGAGTTGACCGATCTGGCGACGCTCCAGCCGCCATCACCGGAGGTCGCCAAGCGCATTGAGAGGTCGCTCGCAGGCGCACGTCAAAGCTTCAAACCTGACGATTCTTCGAAAGCACGATCAGGTGCAAGCCCTGTTTTGCTGTTTGCCTGGTTGAGTGCGCGCGGCGGCGCGGCGGCCCAAGCGAGCGCTGCACTGGCGGACGTTGAAAAGCGTGCGAGCCTCGCCGATTCGCCTGCGTTGGCGAATCTCGCCGTGGTCGTCCGCGCACAGATCGCGTTGGCAAATGGCCAGCCCGATGCAGCGATCACACTGCTGAAGCCGCTACTCGATGGAAGTGAGCTTTGCCTGGTGCATTCCGTATTGCTCGATGCGTATCTTCGCGGAAGCGATGATGTCCGTGCACTCGAGCAAGCCGAGTGGTTGACTGCGCATCGTGGCCGCGCCTACGCCGAATACAATCTCGACAAGGCGTTGTTGCCCTACAACGTTGCGCAAGCGTCCCTCGCCTCGTTGGCAGCCGCCGAGCTTTCGGTCAAGCGTGCCGACCTCGTGTCGGCACGCCGGTACCTCGCGCAATTCAAGCAAGACTTCCACGAGGACGGCGCGCCGCCGGCGGTTCTCGTGCGTCTCAGCGCGCTTCAGGTGCGATTGTCGCCGTAGGTCAGTTTCAGCAGCGGGAAAATCAGGCAGATGTGATCCGATACGCCGCCCTCCAGGATCTGCTCGAGGGCTTCCTTGAACTGTTCCTTCGACGGCAAAGCCGCGGGTGCCAGCGCAGAGGGCGGCAGGGCCGACACGTCGCCGTCGCCGATATCGATCTGCTTGAGCGCGGTAGCCGGGTCCTTTTCGAACGTCGCCCGAAACGCATCATCGCTCGAGAGTTTGCGCAGCAGCGCGATCGCCTCGTCACGCGTGAGCTTGCCATTCTGCATGGTCTTTCCCCGTCTTGATGGATTGATTGTTTCTGCGCGAAAGGCGGGGCGGATGCTCGCCTTCATTCCGCACAGACGCCGACTGTACACTGCTTGCTCAACACCATGAACGCGGCTCGGCATGGCCCCTTTGCCAGAGCCCGGCTCAAAGGACAAACCATGCTCGTACGCCGCTGCACGCATCTTCTGCTGGAACCGCGTGAGCGGATGGACTTCGATCTCACGCGTCTGTTCGCAGGCGCCACAGGCCTCGGCAAGGTGCGTGAGTGGGTCGCTCTCGCGGCACATCGGGACGGCGAGTTTGTGCTGGGTGAGTGCGAGATTGCGCTTCTCGGAGCTCTTTCGCCGGATGACTGGACCGAGTGCGCACCGCTTGTGATTCAGTTCGGCGAGAAGGCCGTACACACACTGCTGGGGAGTGGTTTGCTGCTTTCAGACGCGCCCGCGCACGCCGAACTTCGCGAACAGGACGAACGAGTGCGCGCGAGTCATTGGCGCAACCTTTCATCGGTATTGCATCGTCACACGCGCTGGCGCGGCATCGACACCCTCGAAGCCGAACGGCGGTTCGCCAATGAAACGGACCGCAAGTTCCTCGACCGCCTCGGTCCGCCACAGCCGCTCGTCCGCGAACGCGTGTCGGCCGGGGAGCGAATTGCTCTTCTACCCGCCGAGGCCAGTCCGCTCGAAGAGCTGATCGGCACTCGGGTCACCTGCCGCAACTACGACACCGGGAAACCAATGTCGTCGACCGACTTCGCCAACGTGATGTTCCGCGCGTTCGGTGCACGAGCCCAAAGCAACGAGCCCGGGATCGACGTCATGAAGCGCGCGGTGCCTTCAGCGGGCGGCTTGCATCCGACCGAAGCCTATCTGCTGATCCAGCACGTCGACGGGATCGCGCCGGGCCTGTACCACTACCACCCGGTGGATCACGCAATCGAGCCGCTGGCCGAGCTCGACGCCGATGCAGCGAAGGAGCTGGCGCTGCGGCTCGTCGCCGGCCAGCGACATTTCATGGATGCGCACGTGATGGTGATTTATGCCTCGCGATTCCACCGAACGTTCTGGAAGTATCAGACCCACGCAAAGGCCTATCGCGCCGTCATCCTCGATGTGGGCCACTTGTCGCAGATGGTCTACCTCGCGGCCACCGAAAACGGGCTTGCCGCGTTCGTGACTGCGGCGGTCAACGAGGGCGAGATCGAGGAGACGTTCGGACTCGACCCGATGCAGGAAGGCGTGATCGCGATTGGTGGGTTCGGGCACCGTGACCATGTGATGACCGAGAACGAATTCGATCCGCGTGGCGTGATCTGGAATGGCGAGGTTCGACGCGTCTGACGCGTCCCTCTCGAGTCAGCCGGGGCATGGACCGCCGGCATCCGCCCACCGCTTGAACGCGGCGACAAACTCGGCGTGCGGGATCGACACCGGCGCGCGTCCCTGACCGGGATTCCAGCCCCACAGCACCAGTGCGTCGTGATCGACGTGTTCGAGCAGCGCTGGAAGATCCTTGCCGTTGTTGCCCTTTTGGTCTTTCAGTCGCGTGCACAGGTCGTGCGTGCCGAGTCCGATGAAGACCATCTTCTTGTCCGCCGGCGGCAGGTGCCAGTTCGGCGCACCGGGCGGCACATGCGCGCCATAGCTTGCGGGCAGGTTTGCGCTGCCGTGGCAGGTGGTGCAGGCCATGCCCAGCGCGCCCTTGCCATCCACGCCGCGCTGCACGTATTGCGCGTGTGGTCGGCCTTCGTCGTACTGCAACGGCTGGTCGCCGGGGATGTGGCAGTTCTGGCAACGCGGGTGTTGAAGCACTTTCTGGATCACTGCGAAATCGGCGTCAGTCGACGCTGCGGACACGCGGTCGCTGACGCCTGACGTCAGGACCAGTAGAGCGAATGCAAGAAGGCGTCGGTGCATGGGACGTTCTCCATTGGCGGTAGAAAATTTGCGCATCACTGTCTGCAGTTCCGACAGCGCAGCGGCCGACGAGCGACTCGGCGGCGCATGCAACGAGCGATTCCCGCGTTCGCGGGAATGACGTCGTCGGGGTGAGAAAGGTGACGTGCTCACGGTGAAGGGGGTGACGTCAGCCATGCTGAGAGCCGCAGCCGTCACACGATGCGCAACGGCAATTGCCGCAACCGCTTGCCGGTCAGCGCGAACAACGCATTCGCGACGGCAGGTGCGATCGGCGGTGTACCCGGTTCACCACAGCCGCCCATCTTGTCGGTGCTCGGCACAATGTGGACTTCCATGTGCGGCGACTCCGGCAGGCGCACGGCTGGGTAATCATGGAAGTTGCTTTGCTCGACGCGGCCGTCCTTGAGGGTGAGTTCGCCGTGCAATGCAGCCGATAGTCCAAACACGATGCCGGACTGCATCTGCGCTTCCACCGTCAAAGGATTCACAACCGGCCCGCAGTCGACGGCACACACCACGCGGTGCACGCGCGGCTTGCCGTCCTCGACCGACACCTCGGCAATCTGCGCCACGTAGCTGCCAAACGATTGATGGACTGCGAGTCCAGCGGCACGACCGGCCGGCAGCGGCTTGCCCCAGCCGAATTTCTCCGCGGCGAGATCCAGTGCGCGGCGTTCGCGCGCTTCCTTCGGCAGCAACGCACGGCGATACTGGAGTGGATCCTGCTTCGCTGCGTGGGCAAGTTCGTCGATGAAGCTTTCGACGACGAACGCGGTGTGCGAATGGCCGACCGATCGCCACCACAGCACGGTGACCGGGCTGGTCGGCGTGTGAAGGTCGACCCGATGCGCGGCAATCGTGTCGAGATACGGTGAATCGGCGGCGCCCTCGACCGAGGTGCCGTCGATGCCGTCCTTGATCATCGCCGACGCGAACGGCGTGCCGGCAATGATCGATTGCCCGACGATCGTGTGCGACCACGCGGTTGGCTTTCCGTCCTCGCCAAGCGCGGCGCGGAAACGCGACAGCCACATCGGCCGGTAGAACCCGCCCTGGATGTCGTCCTCACGCGCCCACACCACCTTGACGGTTTTCTTCGATGCCTTCGCCACTTCGACCGCTTCGGAAATGAAATCCGACGAAGGATTCGCACGACGTCCGAATCCGCCGCCGAGAAACGTCGTGTGGATCTTCACCTGTGCGGGTTTCAGACCGAGGATCTTCGCAGCGACTGTCTGATCCACACCCTGGAACTGCGTGCCGGTCCAGATGTCGCAGGTGTTCTTGCCGATTTCGACGGTGCAGTTGAGGGGCTCCATCGGCGCGTGCGCAAGGAACGGCACTTCGTAGTCCGCCTCGATGGCGTGCGGCGCATTCTTCAGCGCCGTATCGACGTCGCCCTTTGTCTTTGCGGTCTTGCCGGGGCTTGCCGCCAGCTTGCGATACTCCTCGCGCAACGCCGCGGTCGATCCCCTGGCGAACGAGCCTTCGTCCCACTCCAGCACCAGCGCATCGCGCCCCTGCTTCGCGGCCCAGAAATGCTGAGCCAGCACCGCGACTCCGCTCGGTACACGCA
>NZ_JBDSWZ010000206.1:0-5044 GCF_039926425.1 Dokdonella sp. | reverse complement strand
TACAGCGCGTCGGCGTCGAGCTCGCCCGTACGGATGCGCACGACGCGTGCGAGCGGCCAGACGAAGATCTTGCCGTCGCCGATCTTGCCGGTGTTGGCCGCGTGCGTGATCGCTTCGACGCAGCGCTCGACCTGGTCGTCGGACACTGCGATCTCCACCTTGATCTTGGGCAGGAAGTCGACCACGTATTCAGCGCCGCGATAGAGCTCTGTATGGCCCTTCTGACGCCCGAAACCCTTGACCTCGGTGACGGTGATGCCCTGCACGCCGACTTCCGCGAGCGCCTCGCGCACGTCGTCGAGCTTGAACGGCTTGATGATCGCCATGACCATTTGCACGGGTTGTCTCCTGGGTGCGCTGCGGCGTGGCGCGACTATACCGGAACGATCCGTGTAGGCATTTTCCTACACGCGCTTCCGAATTCGCCCGCATCGCGCCCACCCGCCGTCGATGAGACTGCAAGCGCGGGGAGGAGCGCCGAAGGATCGGCGCCGCAAGGAGGCTTCGACCGGTGATGGACGCATTGCGACCGTCACCGGTCGTCCCCAGGGACGGGACCCTTCCTGCATTCACGTTCCCATTTCGCAGCGGACCGGGACAGGTCGCGCGATTCCCACGGTTCCTGTGCGGCCGGATTCGCGCGAGAATCATCCGATGACGCACACCCGGGGTGACACATGATCAATGCCCAATCCGTCGACGATCTCGCGAAGCGGCTTGCCGCACTCGTGCCGCCGGGCCTGCAACAGGCTCGCGAAGACATGACCTCGACGTTCCGCAGCGCCTTGCAGGCTGGCCTGCGCAATCTCGACCTGGTCACGCGCGAAGAGTTCGACGTGCAGCGCTGCGTGCTGCTGCGCACGCGCGAAAAGATCGAACAACTCGAACAGCAGTTGTATGCGCTGGAACGTGCGATCAGCGGCGTCGAATCTGCTCCCAGGCACTGATTCGCCCGGTTTGTCCGCGACACAGGATGGAGCGCCGCGATCGGCGGTGTCGGGCGCGACTGCCCGAAGCATGGAGAGCGCAACGGATGCGCAATACGCCCCCCACCGGTTTCCCGGGACGCCTGCTGTCCAGCGCGGTTCACCCCACTGCGCGGATGGCAGGCTCTTTTTTGACGTCGCGCTTGCAGAGCGATTCCCGCTTCCGCGGGAATGCCGTCGGGTGGGGCTGCGCCAGCGATTCGTGCGGTTGCAGGGCGTGCGGTTGCAGGGATAGTGTCGCGCGGGGATGCATCGGAGACTCCAGCGGTCGCGGGAATGACGGCGTGTCGGGCTTGACGGTCGATTCGCACCGATGAGCCTCGCGGTCGTCTTCAGCCGCGCGCAGGACGGGATCGAGGCGCCGCTCGTTTCGTGCGAAGTCCATCTGTCCGGCGGCCTGCCGGGAACATCGATTGTCGGTCTGCCCGAAACTGCGGTGAAGGAAGCACGCGATCGCGTGCGCGCGGCAATCCTCAATGGTCAGCTCGACTATCCGCAGCGCAGGATCACCGTGAATCTTGCGCCCGCCGATCTGCCCAAGGACGGCGGGCGTTTCGATCTGCCGATCGCACTCGGCATCCTCGCAGCCAACGGCACAATCCCGCGCGAACCGCTCGGCGATTGCGAATTCATCGGTGAGCTTGCGTTGTCGGGCGAACTGCGTGCGGTGCGCGGCGTGCTTCCGGCGGTTCTGCATGCGACACGGGCCGGACGAAGCGTCGTCGTGCCACGCGGCAACGGCGCCGAAGCGGCACTGGTCAGCGGCGCACGTGTGCGCATCGCCGATTCGCTGCTCGCGGTGTGCGCGCATCTGACCGGGCGTGAATCGTTGCCGTCGGCGGTCGCACAAGCCGGGGTGGAGTGCACGCAATCATTCGTTGCGGACCTCGTCGACGTGCGCGGCCAGCCCCAGGCGCGGCGTGCGCTGGAAATTGCTGCGGCCGGAATGCACAACCTGCTGCTGGTCGGTCCGCCGGGAACCGGCAAGACCATGCTGGCGAGCCGCCTGCCAGGCATTCTCCCGCCTCTCGAAGAACACGAGGCACTCGAACTTGCAGCGGTCCGGTCGGTCGCCGGCCACGACAGCGATGTCGCGCTGTGGAAGACGCGCGCCTTTCGTGCTCCCCATCACACCGCATCGGCAGTCGCGCTGGTCGGCGGTGGATCGGTGCCGCGGCCGGGCGAGATTTCTCTTGCCCACCATGGCGTGCTGTTCCTCGACGAGCTGCCGGAGTTCAACCGGCATGTGCTGGAAGTGTTGCGCGAGCCACTGGAATCGGGGCGCATCGCCATCTCGCGCGCGGCACGCCAGGCCGAGTTTCCCGCGCGCTTCCAGCTGGTCGCGACAATGAATCCGTGTCCCTGCGGCTATGCCGGCGATCCATCGGGGCGTTGTCGCTGTACGCCGGACGCGATGGCGCGCTATCGCTCGCGCCTGTCGGGCCCGCTGCTCGACCGCATTGACCTGAAGCTCGACATGCCGCGCGTTGCGCAGGCGCAGTTGCGCGAGGCGGCGAATGGAGACGACAGCGCAACGGTGCGCGCGCGCGTCATCGCGGCGCGTACCTTGCAGCTGGCGCGCGCCGGCAAACCGAATGCATGGCTCGACAATCGCGAAGCCGAACGCGATTGCGTGCTCGACGAACGCATGCACGCACTGCTCGACCGCGCGGTGGAGCGACTGGGTTTGTCCGCGCGCGGCTACCACCGCGTCCTGCGGGTGGCGCGCACGATCGCCGATCTGGCACACGCGCCGCGCATCGATATCTCCCATGTCTCCGAAGCGATCCAGTTCCGGCGTTTCGATGCCACGTGAGGCACGGAACCCGCGTGTGCGCTCTGTGATCTCCGCGCACACTTGTCACCGCGTCCGGCTATGATCGAAGCCGGAGCCTTTCATGAATGCAATTCACGCCACCTACTGGCTGTTCGGCGGAGCCGCTGCACTGGTGCTCGCCGGTATCGGTTCCAGCCTGATCGCGCGCCGCTTCGGTGCGCCGCTGCTGCTCGTGTTCATCGCGGTGGGCATGCTGGCCGGCGTCGACGGTCCAGGCGGCATCCGATTTGATGACTACGGACTGACCTACGCGGTCGGCTCGTTTGCGCTGGCGATCATCCTGTTCGATGGTGGCTTGCGCACGCGACGCGAAAGCTTCCGCGGCGTCGTTGCCCCGACGATGTTGTTGGCGACCGCCGGTGTACTGATCACTGCCGTGTTGACCAGCTTTGCGGTTCGCTGGATGTTCCATCTCGGCACGGTCGAATCGGTGCTGCTTGGCGCCGTGGTCGCATCGACCGATGCGGCCGCCGTGTTCTTTCTGCTGCGGGCGGGCGGGCTGCAACTGCGATCGCGCGTCGGTGCCACCCTCGAAATCGAATCCAGTGCGAACGATCCGGTCGCTGTACTTCTGACCACGCTGCTCGCCCAGTACCTGGCCACGCCCGACGGCATCGGCCCATCGGATTTCGTGATTCGACTGGTCACCGAGTTCGGCATCGGCGCGTTTGCCGGATTCGTTGGCGGCATCGCGATCGCGGCAGCGTTGCGCAAGTTGCCGCTCTCCGGCGGTCTCGCCGCGTTGTTCCTCGGCGCCGCGGCGATCTTCGTATTCGGTGTCACCGGGACGTTCCACGGCAGCGCGTTCCTCGCGGTGTACGTCGCGGGTGTGGTCGTCGGCAATCGCAATGTGCCCGGCTTCGTCAACCTGCTTTCGGTCCTCGATGCCGGCACGTGGCTGTGCCAGATCGTGATGTTCCTGGTGCTTGGCCTCCTCGCGTCGCCGCACCAGATCCTCAAAACGCTGGTGCCGGCTCTTGGCATTGCCGCATTCCTGATGCTGGTTGGCCGTCCGGTGGCCGTCGCGATGTGTCTCGCGCCGTTCGGCTATGGCAAGCGCGAAATCGGATTCATTGCGTGGGTCGGTTTGCGTGGTGCGGTGGGCATCTTTCTCGCGTCGATCCCGATGCTGATGAATCTGCCGAACGCCGCGCTCGTGTTCAACGTTGCGTTCGTCGTCGTGCTGGCATCGCTGCTGGTGCAGGGATGGACCCTCGGACTCGCCGCACGCCTGCTCAACGTCGCTTTGCCGCATCGCGATCGCGCGGTGCGCCGCGTGGAACTGGACCTGCCCGGATCGCTCGAGCGCGAACTCGTCGGTTATTCGGTGGCGCCGGGCGCGTCCATTCTCGGTGGTAGCCCAACGCCGGGCTGGGCGCAGCTGACGATGATCGTGCGCAACGGCCAGATTCTGATGCCCGATACGGTCGAAGCCATCGCGCCGGGAGACTACGCCTATCTGCTCGCGCCGCCCGGTCGCGTGTATCGACTTGACTGGCTGTTTGCACCGCCGGACGAAGCGCGTGAAGCCGAGCGGGAACTGTTCGGCGAATTCAGCTTCGACGCCGATGTGCGCCTTGCCGATGTCGCAGGATTCTACGGCTTGGTCATCCGCCCCAAAGATGCACCGCTCACTCTCGCCGAGCATTTCGCGCGGACATTCGAGCACACCGTCGAGATCGGCGACCGCGTTCATCTCGGTCCCGTCACACTGATCGCGCGCGAACTCTCCGACGATGGCGTGGCCAAGGTGGGGCTCAAGATCAAGCGGCTTGGAAACACGCTCGCACCGCATTCCTGGCTGCTGCGTACGTTCGAGCGCGTATTCCGCCGTCGTTGACGTACGGTTGTCGCGCCCTCGCGACGCCTCTTCTCATCGACGTTTCTTCCTTTGCGCTGCGCTCGCCAACGACACCACCTTTCCTATGCCTGCTTCCTTACCCGCCCCGCACTGTGCTCCGCCGCGTGATGCGACTCCGTTGGGCGGTCAACGCGCCGTTGTCGCCGGCCTCGAAGATCTCGTCAGTGCAGGTATTCCCGCTGTGCTCGCGGTCGTCGTCGGCACCAGCGGTTCGACTTATCGAAAACCTGGCGCGCTGATCCTGCTCGACCAACGTGGCGTCCGCGCGGGAGCACTGTCCGGTGGATGCCTTGAGGCCGAGCTCGAAGAGTGCGCTCGTCTCGTGCTGGAGACCGGTGTCGCCGCAGAGGCCCGTTTCGA
>NZ_JBDSWZ010000205.1:0-10268 GCF_039926425.1 Dokdonella sp. | reverse complement strand
AACGAACCCCTGAACGCACGCTACACCCGCATTGTCGCGCTGCCCAAACCCAGCGACCGCGAATCGACGCAGTGGTATTTCCAGCGCTACGTGGAACATTTTCCGGCAGCCGGGGAAATCGTGCTGTTCGATCGCAGCTGGTACAACCGCGCCGGCGTCGAGCACGTGATGGGCTTCTGCACCGACGAGCAGTACGAGCGGTTTCTCACCGACTGCCCTGCCTTCGAGAAGATGATCACAGGCGAAGGCATCATCCTGCTCAAGTACTGGCTCGCGGTCGACCAGCAGCAGCAAGACGAGCGTTTCGAGGAACGCGCGACGGATCCGCTGAAGCGCTTCAAGATCTCGCCGGTCGATCTCAAGGCGCGCGAGCAGTACGCCGACTATGGCAAGGCGCGCGACATGATGCTCGCCGTCACGAACACGCAGTGGGCGCCGTGGTACGTGGCGAACTTCAACGACCAGAAGCGCGGGCGGCTCGATGTGATCGCGCACCTGCTCAAGCAACTTCCCGAACGGGCGCCGCCGGACAAACCACTGAAACTGGCGAAGCTCAAGGGCAAACCAGGGGTCGAGAAACTTTCGGATGAAAGCCTGTGGATTCCCGAGCGGTATTGAGCGGGTGAAGGGTCGCATGCATCCGCATGGTTCTCCGCCTTCGCGGCACTGACCTCCATGAGGCACGAAGCGTGGCATGACGAGCGATTCCCGCTTTCGCGGGAATGAGGCAGCTGGTGCGTGATTGGCAGGCGCCGCGTGATTGGCAAGCGCCGCGTGATTTGGCGCTCGCTGCATGCGGCGTGGAGCAATTCCCGTCTTCGCGGGAAGAACGCGCAGTCGCGGTGAGTGACGCGCGTCGGTAACGCGCGTCAGTGACGCGCGTTACGACGGAAGGTCACAGCGCGTCAAGGACGGCGCGCGAGCTCCGGGTTTTCCTTGCTGACCGGCATCAGGTCTGTCTTCGAAACGCCGAGCCAGTAGAGGATCGGGTTGGCGAAGAAGATCGACGACAACGTACCGATCACGATGCCGACCAGCATCGTCAGCGCGAACCCGTGCACCGCCGGCCCGCCGAAGAAATACAGCGCTGCCATCGCCACCGCGGTCAGCAACGACGTCATGATCGTTCGTGACAGCGTCTGGTTGATCGCCATGTTGAGGATCGTGTACGGGTCAGCCTTGCGCGTCGTGCGGAACAGTTCACGCACGCGGTCGAACACAACGACCTTGTCGTTGATCGAGTAGCCGATGACCGCGAGGAGCGACGCAAGCACCGTGAGGTCGAACTCGAGACGCGTCAGCGCGAAGAACCCGAGCGTCAATATGGTGTCGTGGATTTCGCTGGCGATTGCCGCGATCGCGAAGCGCTTCTCGAAGCGGATTCCGATGTAGATCATGATGCCGAGCATCACGAAGATCGCCGCGACGATACCGTCGCTCTTCAGCTCGGAGCCAACCTGCGGACCCACGAAATCGTGACGCTTCATCGTCACGTCCGCGCGCTTCACCTTGAGGGCAGCCAGAACATCGCTCGCAACCTGGTCGCCGTTCTTCTGACCCGCTTCCGTTTGCATGCGGATCGATACGTCGCGCGTGCCGCCGAGACTCTGTACTTGCGCGTTGCGGAAATTGGCCGCCTCCAGCGCGCCGCGCACCTGGTCGATCTCCACCGGTTGCTCGTAGGTCGCCTCGACCAGCACGCCGCCGGTGAAGTCGAGCGCGTAATTGAAACTGCGCGCGGCGATCAGGCCGAGCGAGATCAGCATCAGAACGATCGAGATTCCCATGCTGACCTTGCGGCCACCGAGGAAGTCGATTTTGCTGTCCGGATTGAAAAGTTCCATGGGATCGCAGGGCCTTAAGGAGACGCGGTGCGCGCGTAGCCGCTGCCAAGGGAAAGACCCTTGAGCTTGCGACCACTGTGCACGAGATTGGTGATGGCATGGGTGACCGTGACCGAGGTGAACATCGAGGTCAGGATGCCGATGAAGAGCGTGACACCGAAGCCGCGGATCGCACCGGAGCCGAGCGTCATCAGAGCGAGCGCCGCGAGCAGATGGGTGACGTTGGCGTCGAGGATGGTGCCGAATGCCTTCTCGTAGCCGGCACGGATCGACGCGAGCGGCGTCGAGCCGTTGCGCAGTTCCTCACGGATGCGCTCGCAGATCAGCACGTTCGCATCGATCGCCATGCCGAGCGTGAGCACGATACCTGCGATGCCCGGCATCGTCAGCGTCACGCCGATCGCCGACATTACGGCGAGCAGAAGCACGAGGTTGAAGAACAACGCGATGTCGGCGATCAGGCCGAACACGAAATAATAGAGCGCCATGAATACGAGCACTGCGCCGAGACCGAGCGCGACGGCCTTGAAACCTTTCTCGATGTTGGCCTGGCCGAGGCTCGGCCCGATGACGCGTTCCTCGACGATGTCGGTGCGCGCGGCGAGCGTGCCGGAACGCAGCAGCAACGCCAGTTCGCTTGCGACCTTGTTGCTTTCGAGTCCGGTCGTACTGAACTGGTTGGAGAACACACCGCGGATGTTCGCGCTGTTGATCACCTCTTCAGTGACCTTGGACGTCCGCACTTCCTTGCCGTCGATGATCTTCACTTCCGGCGTATTCTCGATGTAGACGACCGCCATCGGCTTGCCGACATTCGCCGATGTGAAGTCGAGCATCTTGCGTCCACCAACTGCATTGAGCGACACCGATACCGCGGGTGTGCCGCTCTGAGGATCGGGCGCGCTCGACGCGTTCACCACTTCATCGCCTGTGACGATCACCTTCTTCTTCAGCAGGATCGGAATCGGCTTCCCGTCCGCCCCGCGTTCACGACGATGGTAGAGCTTGTCGTCCGGCGGAATGTTGCCGCTTTTTTCCGCTTCGAACGGATTGGCGTTCTCGTCGACCGCGCGATATTCGAGCGTCGCGGTTGCACCAAGAATCTTCTTCGCCTCTGCCGTGTCCTGCACGCCAGGAAGTTCAACCGCAATGCGCGAATCGCCCTGCTGCTGGATCAACGGCTCCGCGACACCGAGCGCGTTGATGCGGTTGTTGAGCGTCGCAACGTTCTGGCGAATCGTGTTCTGCGCGATTTCCTTGATTTTTTCCGGCTTCACCGACGCATTGAGCGTGAACGAATCGGCGACGTTCGCGCCGTTCGTGACCACGACGTCCGGCACCTTCGTTTCGATGGCGGCCCTGGATGCATCGCGATCCTCTGCGCTGCGCAGCTGCACGACCAGGCCCTGCGGACCGCGCCCAACCGACTGGTAACGAATGTTCTTCTCACGCAGCAGCGTCCGGATGTCATCGGTGTAGCGCTGTAGTTGCTTGTCCATCACGCCCTTGTCGTCGACCTCCATCAGGAAGTGGACACCGCCCTGCAGATCCAGGCCCTTGGGCATTTCTTTCGCGCCGATCGCGCGCATCCAGCGCGGCACCGTGGACACGAAATTCTGCGCGACGGTGTACTGGTCGCCGAGATCGTCCCGTAAGGTTTCCGCTGTCTTCGCCTGCAGCTCGTTTGCACCTGCCGGGAGCAGAACCATCAGATGATCGCCGTTGAGATCGATCGCCTGGAAGGCAACCTTTGCTTTCTCGAGGGACCCCTGAACCTGCTCCTTGAGCGCCTGGTCGACGGTCGCGCCGCGATTGGCGATCACCTGCACGCCCAGCTGCGGCACGAACAGGTTCGGCAGGCCGTAGAGCACGCCGAGCAGCAACACCACCACCACGAGCGCGTATTTCCAGCGGGGAAAATCGTTCATCTTGTAATCCAGTACGCCACGACATGATCCCGGCCTATGAAGGCCGGAAACCGCTTCAACCGAGTCTTACGCTGCTTTCAGGGTGCCCTTGGGCAGTACCTGCGAAATCGCATCCTTGCGCAGCTTCACGCGCACGTTGGGGGCGATCTCGAGAGTCACCAACTGGTCGGCGATGTCCTCGATGCGACCGAGCAGGCCGCCATTGGTCAGCACCTCGTCACCCTTGGCGAGCGCGGCGACCATCGTGCGAGTTTCCTTTGCACGCTTCATCTGCGGGCGGATCAGCATGAAGTAGAAGACGCCGAACAGCACGATCAACGGCAGGAACGAGATCAGCGGGTTCTGCGCGGGAACGCCGGGCGCGGCCGCCTGCGCATACGCACTAGCGATGAAAAAATCCATGGTTTCTCCAGCGGTTGCAGCGACCGGCGCGCAGAACGGGCCGGTCGAAAAGGTCGCGGATTATGCCATGACGTGACGGCAGGCGCATCGCCCTGCGCAATCGACGGCAGAACACGCGGAAAACAAGCCGTGACGTTCCGTTGTGGGCGCGCGGATCGAGAGCCTGCCGGTCACGCTGCGGGCGTCCAGCCTACCGGGTAGCGGGCGGGCTCTGTCGACGCTGCTCGTAGAAAAGCGCGACGAAGTCGGCGAGCGTGCGCGACTGGATGGCCGCACGCAGGCCCGTCATCAGCTCCTGGTAGTAGTGCAGGTTGTGGATCGTCGCCAGCTGCGGTCCGAGCATCTCGCGGCACCGGTCGAGGTGGCGCAGATACGCGCGGCTGAAACCCGAGCGGCAGGTGTAGCAGGTGCATGCCTCGTCGAGCGGTCGGGTGTCGCGCTCGTATTGGGCGTTGCGAATGCGCAGCACGCCGTGACGCGTGAACAGGTGCCCATTGCGCGCGTTTCGGGTCGGCATCACGCAGTCGAACATGTCGACACCACGCCGTACAGCCTCGACGATGTCCTCTGGCCGGCCGACACCCATGAGGTAACGCGGCTTGTCGCTCGGCAGCAGCGGCTCCACGGCTTCGAGCGTCGAATTCCGTTCGTCCTCGGGTTCGCCGACCGCGAGTCCGCCGATCGCGTAGCCGTCGAACCCGATGTCGATAAGCCCATCGGCGGAGCGCTTGCGCAAGCCCGGGTACACGCCGCCCTGGACGATGCCGAACAGCGCATTCGGATTCTTCGCCTCGTCGAATCCCCTCCGGGAGCGTTCGGCCCATCGCAGCGACAACTCCATCGAATCGCGCGCCTGCCGCTCGGTCGCCGGATACGGCGTGCATTCGTCGAAGATCATTGCGATATCGGAATCGAGCACGTGCTGGATGCGCATCGACTCTTCAGGCGACAGGAACACCTTCGAGCCATCGACCGGCGACGCAAACGTCACTCCTTCTTCGGAAATCTTGCGCTTGTGCGCCAGGCTGAAAACCTGGAAGCCGCCGGAATCGGTCAGGATCGGTTTGTTCCACCCGATGAAGCGATGCAGCCCGCCAAACCCGCCAATCACGTCGAGACCGGGCCGCAGGAACAGGTGGAACGTGTTGCCGAGGATGATTTCCGCCCCCACGTCGACGAGGTTCTGCGGCGTCATCGCCTTGACCGAACCATATGTTCCGACCGGCATGAATGCCGGTGTCTCGATCGTGCCGCGCTCGAAGGTGATGCGGCCGCGGCGTGCGGCGCCGTCGGTGGCTTGAAGGGTGAATTGCATTGCCGGGGCGTGGGAAAGAGGGATGGATACAGCATCGCAGGACGCGCGTGGTTTTACGATTCCCTCTCCCCTACCCGCGTGCGCGCCCGCCGGGCCACAACAGCATTGCGTCCCCATAGGAAAAGAAGCGATAGCGCTTTTCCACGGCATGGCGGTACGCAGCGAAGATGCGGTCGCGTCCGGAAAACGCCGAAACCAGCATCAGCAACGTCGACTCGGGAAGATGGAAATTGGTGACCAGCGCGTCGACGCTGGTGATGGAGTAGCCCGGGAAGATGAAAATCTGCGTCTCCCCGGCGAACGGCTGCAACTCGCCGTCACGGAGCGCCGATTCGAGTGCGCGCACCACCGTCGTGCCGACTGCGATGACGCGGCCTCCACTGTCACGCGTGCGGCGAATTTTCTGCACGAGTTCCGCGCCCACGTTCAACCATTCCCGATGCATCGCGTGATCTTCGATGCGCTTTGCACGCATCGGCTGGAACGTTCCGGCACCGACATGCAGCGTGACGTAGCCGGTGTCGACACCGCGTTGCGCGATGCGCTGCAGCAGCTCCTCGTCAAAATGAAGCCCCGCCGTCGGCGCCGCGACGGCACCGGCCGTGCGCGCGAACACCGTCTGATAGCGTTCGTCGTCGGCGGCGTCCGCAGCGCGATCGATATAGGGCGGCAGCGGCATCCGCCCAAGTCTCAGCAGCACTTTTTCCAGCGGCTCGGCCGTTTCGAACCGCAGCAGGAAGAACTCGCCCTCGCGGCCCAGCACGCTCACTTCGGTGCCGTCCTGAAGAACGATGCGCCCGCCCTCTTTCGGCTTCTTGCTGACGCCCAGTTGCGCGCGTGCCTCGTGCGTTCCCGTGACGCGCTCGATGAGGATTTCGACAGCGCCCCCGCTTGCCTTGTGACCGAACAGCCGCGCCGGCAGCACGCGCGTGTCGTTGAACACCAACAGGTCGCCAGGCTGCAACAGCCCCACCAGATCGGTGAACGTCCGATCCTCGAGCGCGCCGGAATCACCATCAACGACCAGCAGACGACTGGCCGATCGCTGCGGCAGCGGCGCCTGCGCAATCAGATCCGGAGGCAGGTCGAAATGGAAATCGGATTTGTTCAAGGCGGAAAGGTGGGATCGGGAATCGGACGAGCATCGCAGGACCGATGCGCTTTTACGAATCCGGAGTCTTCACATCCGAATCCGGGCTCGCTACAACCAGCCCTTCTGCCGCGCCAGCCGGTACGCTTCGATGCGGTTGCCTACCCCAAGTTTGCCGATTGCTTCCGAAAGATAGTTGCGTACCGTTCCCTGCGAAAGAGTCAGGCGCTCCGCGATCTCGACGGCCGACAGTCCTTCGCCCGCGAAGCGCAGCACCTGGCGCTCCCGGTCGTTGAGCGGATCGGCATCGGACCACGCTTCCACAGCCAGTTGGGGATCGATTGCGCGACCTCCGCGATGCACGGTGCGCAGCGCCTCGGCGAGTTGTTCGGCGGGCGCATCCTTCAACAGATACCCACCGACGCCCGCTTCGAGCGCGCGGCGCAGGAATCCGGAGCGCGCAAACGTGGTGACGATGACCACCTTGATCGGCAATTCGTGGCGCCGGATGCGCTGCGCAAGTTCAAGCCCGGTCAGCCCGGGCATCTCGATATCCGTCACCAGCAGATCGGGCTTGCACTGCTGGATCAAGCGCCATGCCTCCTCGCCGTCGGCGGCGGTCGCGACCACGTCGATGTCGGATTCCAGCTTGAGCAGCGCCGACAGCGCACCGCGCACGAGCGCCTGGTCTTCTGCGAGAAGGACACGGATCACAATGGAGGACCATCCCGAAGACGGCGCCGGAACGCGGCGCACACGCGACGGACTCTAGCGCAAGTCACGCGCGCATCATGCCGGCACGTGGAGCGGCGCGGCGATGGCAGTCACAGGTGGCAGCGGCATTCCCGCGATGAGCCGCGTGCCGCGGCCGCGTGCGGACTCGATCTCAAGGTGTCCCCCGAGAAGATGCAGGCGCTCGCGCATCCCCGACAATCCATTGCCCGGGACGATGGTCGAACCGATGCCGTTGTCCGACACCAGCAATCGCGCCTCGTCGCCATCGAGCACGATCTCGACACGGGCCTGCGTTGCTTGCGCATGCCGCTGGATGTTGGTGACCGCTTCGCGCACGGTCAATGCGAATACCGTCTCGATCTCGACCGGAAGCCCGGCCTCCGCTAACGCGTAATCGAGCCGGATGTCGCTCGATTCCAGCAACAAGCGTGCGGAGGCCAACTCCGCACCGAGCCCGGCGGTGCGGATGCCGCTGACCGCGCGGCGCACCTGGCCGAGGGCATCGCGTGCAACGCGCTCGACATCGACGATCTCGCGCCGTGCGGCAAGCGGATCGCGGTCGAACAATTTGACTGCAAGTTCCGACTTCAGCGTGATCAACGACAGCGTATGGCCGAGCAGGTCGTGCAGATCGCGGCCAATGCGCTCACGCTCGGCCAGCGCGCCGAGTCGCCGCACCTCGTCGTGGCTGAGCTTGAGTTCCGCCTGGCGCAGGCTCTTCTCGCGGTGGAAATGGTTTGCCGCCCCGATCGCGGTGGCAACGATCGCCGTGATGGCGACGGACAGCACGACGAATTGCGTCGGCCAGCTCAACAGCCACAGTTCGCCCGCATAGGCGATGAGGCCGGCAAACACGAGCGACATCGACGTGCGCAAGCCGAGCCCGCTGCTGCCGAGGAGCGCGCCGGCATAGATCAGGTAGGTATTGGAACTCGTATTGAAGGGCGCGAGCGCGAAACCCAGCGCGGCAATCGCCGCGATGGTCGCGAGCCTGCGCCAACCGCAATGTCCGTGCGCGTAAAAGTACATCGGCAGGAAAACGGCGACGCTGGCGAGCGTCGCCGGCAACCAGAAGTCGAGGCGGTACTGGCTCCAGTTCATGAACAGGAAGCCGAGATACAACAGGCTCCACACGGGGCCCCAGCCATGATCGGCAAGCTGTGAAGGCAACAACCGAACGCGGAGGCGGTTCATCGTGGTGCCAAACCAGGTCATCGGATTTCCTCGGCCACCAAAGTCCGCATAAGGCGCTGCATTCGGCTCCATCACAGGGTCGCGCGCAATGCTTCGAGCGTCAATGCAAGGACGCCAACCGTCGCGCAGATCCACAGGCGCAGGTAAAGGATACGCATCGTCGTTCACTCCGTTGGGTCAGCCGCGCGAAAGTCGGCGGCGTGCGAGGGCAAAAAACACGATCGTGACTGCCGCGAGAGCCGCGACATGCGGCATCGCCGCCTCACCCTGATTTTCGCCGACTGCGCCGAGCGCGAGTCGACCGAGGTGATACGCGGGCCACAATGGCGCGATCTTCGCGATGAATGGCGGCAACACCGCAAGCGGCATCCACAAACCGGACAGGAACGACATCGGCAAATAGATGAGGTTTGCAACGGCTGGTGCACCGCTGCCGCTGACGAGGCTGCCGATGAAAAGTCCGATTGCGCAGAACGGCAGCACGCCGGACACATCGACCGCCAGCAGGGTCAACCACGCGTCGGCAGGAAGGCGCACACCGCCGAGCGTCGTCGCCAGCACGCCGAGCATTGCAAAGATGATCGCCGCGAACACCATCGCCATTGCAAGTTTGGCGACGAGGTACGCGCCTGCAGGCATTGGCAGTGCACGCTTGTAAACCAGCCAGCCGCGTTCGCGATCCATCGCCACACTGACGCCGAAGCCGAACAGTCCCGGGCTCATCACGCCGAACACGCCATACGTCGCCAGCAGATGGATTCCGGCGTGCAAGTCACCATTGCGATTGGCGAAGAGCACGGCGAACAAGAGGTAGAACATCGACGGAAAAATCAGCGTTGGCATCACGAACGACGGTGCACGCAGCATCCGCACGAACTCGTTGCGGATTTCGAGCGCGTAGATGTGCGCCAGTGAAACCCGCGACGGTGAAATGGCAAGCGTGCTCATGCGGCCTCCCGGGTGATTTCGACAAACGCGTCGGCGAGGCCCGCGCGCTGGATTTCCAGTTCGCTCAGGCAGGCATCTTCGAACAGCAACTGGCGCACGACGACTTCAGCCGCATCGGTGACGATCTCGATGCGCTCGCCATCGCGGCAGACGCTGCGCACTTGCGGCCATGCGCCAATCGCATCGGTGGGCAGGGCACTGACGCAGCGGATTCGCCGCTGCGCAATCCGTGCGCGGATCTGCCGCACGCTTCCAGATGCAGCGATGCGCCCATGCGCGAGCACTGCGACGCGATCGGCGAGCGACTCGGCTTCTTCGAGGTAATGGGTTGTCAGCACAACGGCGCAACCCTCCGCGACCAGCCCACGGATGGTCTTCCACAGCGATTCGCGCGCTTCGATGTCAAGGCCGACGGTCGGCTCATCGAGAAACAGCAGTGCCGGACGTCCGCAGATTGCGAGCGCGAACTGCACGCGGCGCTGCTGGCCTCCCGACAGCTTTCCGTATCGGCGATCCATCAGGTCCCCGATTCCGGCCAGTCGAACGCACGCGTCCGTCGCCAGCGGCGCGGGATAATAGCTGCGCGTCTGCTGCATCAGTTCGCGTGGCTTGAGCGTGTCCGGAATTCCGGCGTTCTGCAGCATCACGCCGACCTGCCGACGCGCCACCAGGTCATGCGGCGATTCGCCGAACAGGCGCACCTCTCCGCAGTCGGGCTCAACCAGGCCGAGGCAGATCGCAATGGCGGTCGTCTTGCCCGCGCCGTTCGGCCCGAGCAGCGCCAGCAGCTCGCCGGAGCGGACAGAGAGGTC
>NZ_JBDSWZ010000204.1:0-4583 GCF_039926425.1 Dokdonella sp. | reverse complement strand
GTTCCATGCAGGTCATTGATGCCGGCGACGGCCGAACCATCGCCACCTTTGCCGGTGCAAAGCTGGCTGAGAGATTCAAGGTCGTTGGCGTTGCCTCGAGCCCCGCATCCGCCATCGTCGCTGCCGGCGCAAGCGCAATTGTCTACGTCGAGCTCGACGTTCCTCGAAACGCAAACATTCAAGCGCTGACCGTCGAGCTCACGTGCCGTGGCCTGGATGGCGAACGCTTCATGCTCAGATCGGCCACTGAAACGGTCGACCGTGCCAAAGTTCCCGTGCTGGCCCCGCCGTTGAAGGGCGGGTTCTGGGCGGCCGTGCACGATCCTTCCTGGGAAACAGGGCATCGCAGGGTGATCTACACGATCGGCGGGCGCGCGCGAATTCCGGGACGATATGCAATCGATTGGGTCGGCGTCGATGCGCAAGGACGCGTCAGTCATGCGGACCCCGATCGTCCTTCGGATGCAATCGGCTACGGAGCGCAGGTGTTTGCGGGTGCTGATGCCGTCGTCGCAGCAATTGGCGATGGCATGCAGGAAGCCACTTCGATTGCCGCCAATCCCGCCAAACCCCTTGGGGAGGGCGATGGCAATTATGTCGTTCTCCAGTTGAGCACCAATCGCTTTGCGTTCTACGAGCATCTGAAACCGGGGAGCCTCCGCGTTCGTGTCGGCGACCGCGTCCGCGTGGGCCAGGTACTGGGAGCGCTCGGCTTTTCCGGAGACTCGACGGGCCCGCATTTGCACATGCATGTGGCCGACTGTTCATCGCCATTGGAATGCGAGGGTGTTCCGTTCACCATTCGCGGAATGACGCAGATCGGACGCTATCCATCGCTGGACGATCTCGGCGTCAAACGATGGAAAGACCGCGAGTTTCCCACGCCCCTCGGGCCGCAGTGGCCAGGCTACAACGTGGTTGTTCGATTTCAGCAGGACGGTCCATAGCGGGACGGAAGAATCATTCGTCTGAAACTCGACGTTTCCATGTTCCATCGACGTCACCGGCGGCAGCAACGCGCAAGAGATCGAATCCAACCGGGTCGTCGCCCGATCGTGATGGACGAAGCGCGGCTTCACGCTCGGGCTGGATGCTATGCGGTGGCCACCCATCCGCGGAATGTGAAAGCCGCATAGAACAAGCTGACGTCGACGAAGCCGGCCTCTCTCATCAGGGCCTCGTCGTCCTCGGGCGACAACACCGGCAGACGTTCGCCGATGGACGCAATGGCCTTTTCGGCATCCATCGCAACACCCGACGAGTTCGCGAACGCCGCAAAACGCGTCAGCCACTGTCGTTTTTGCGGTTCCTCCTGAGGAAAGCTGTGGTGCGCAACAACGAGGGGCGCTCCGGGCTTCAAGCGCCGGTGGATCTCGGCAAGCGTTTTTCGACGCTCTTCTGCCGGAACGAAATGCAGGGTGAGCAGACAGGTTGCGCCATCAAAAGGTCCTTCCGGCGCGTCGCCGATGAGGCCTTGGTGGAGACGCGTTCGCGCGCCCAACGGTCCCAATGTTTTATTGGCAAGCTCGAGCATCGCAGCCGAAGGATCGACTCCGTCGAACGTCCACTCAGGCTGCAGCTCGGAGAAACGTTTCAGCTCCAGGCCTCCACCCGCTCCCAGCACCAGGATGCGTGCGCGTTCGCCGACGCGTTCAGCAAGCAGCAGTGCAGCCATTCGCTGCAGATCCAGAAAGCCCGGCACGAGTCTGACCGGACCTTCCGCATAGTTTGCGACCGCATCTGCATCTGAAAAAGCTGAGGACTCGTGGTCTTTTGAATTCATGTGTTTTCAGTTCCTGATGCGGTATTGGACTGATATCAGACGACTGGCACGACCGTCGGGTTCGCCAACCGGTCGCCGGTCTTTTCGTTGCCTCAGGACATCGCAACGTGATTCTCGCGTTGGCCTTCGGGTGATCTTGTCGGTTGGACTCCTCGTCGGCCGATATGGCGAAAAAATACGCGCGCTGGAGGCCGGTCCGTTGTTCTCTTTGTCTCGGCATGCACGCTGGATAACGCTGTCGACACGGGCCACTCATCTTCCTGTCCGGCCCTCCGCTCCGCTCATTTTCCCGATTACGCTCGAAGCCGGGGTCGGAGCCGGAGATGTCCCCACAACGCTCCAGATTCATTCACCGACGTGGCCCTTCGCATTGCCACATCGCGTGGACATGGACATGCCTGCTGCATTTGCTGGTCCTGCAGGCCACCCGCACATGAAACTGCGATCGCGGGTGCGTGGGTGCGCAATCAGATTTGGCGATGCCATTCGACACCCACACCGACAAGGGCCCGTTTGTATGCGCGCCGCGTGAGCGAACCCTCGCAGAGCGCGCCCGGCCTCTACGATCGATCCATTGCGCGGAACGCCGCGGGCACACACTGCTGCCGTCGGAGGCGATGTTCGCCGATTCAATCCAGATGCGAAACCGAAACCCGTTGGAGTCGCGCATGAATTCCCTACCCACGAACGCAAGCCGAACGCCGACTCGTCCACGTCGGGGGACGTGTCGCTGGCCATCGCTCCTCGCCTGGACATTTGCGCTGGCCGCAACCTCGGCGAGCGGCGCCGACGGCGACCTCGATCCCACGTTCGCGAGCGGCGGCGCCGCGTTCGCAAACTGGGGTGCGGAAGCATTTCGCGACGCGTCCGTCACCGTCGATTCAACTGGCGCCGTGTTCGTCGCGGCAACCGCCAGGAGCGTCGCCAACAACCGCTTGTTCGCTGTCGCAAAGTTCCGACCCGATGGAAGCCTGGATACCGCGTTTGGATTCCAGGGCTTGCGGACCGTCGACTTCGATCTCGTCGCCGATGGCTTCGACCTGCAGCATGGCGTGTTCGCGTTATTGGGAGGCGCGGTGATGCTGCTCGGTGAGGCGGAGATTCCAGGCAACGCGTCGGCGCCAGCCATGGTGCGACTTACCGCGGCAGGAAACGCCGACACCACCTTCGGAGCCGGTGGCAAGCGCGTGATCATCAACAGTCCGTGGGCGATCGAAGGGCTGGACCTCGTTGCCACTACCCGCCAGCGCGACGGCAAGTTCGTGTTCGGTGGCTGGTGCGTCGATTGCCCCTGGCCACGCGGAGCCGTTGTACTTCGTGTCGACGCGAATGGCGCGCCCGACGCAAGCTTCGGCACCAACGGATGGGCCAGCCTTGCAGTGCCCGAGCGTACGCGCCTCAATGCAGTTGCCGTTGACAGATCAGGGCGCATCGCACTTGCGGGGTTCGACGGCGATCTCGCCAACGAACCACACGCACCGGTGCTTGCACGCTTCCTGCCCGATGGCAGCGCAGACCTCTCCTTTGGTGTTGGAACCGGCTATGTGCGATTGACCAACGTCCCCGCGCCGCCGCCTCAAGGTGGTTGGCTTGGACGCGCACTCGCCGCCGATCGCGATGGCTCGCTTCTGCTATCACTGACCATCGACGACGACTTGGACGCGATGCATGCCGGCATCGTGCGCGTGCGCGAGAACGGCACGCTCGACACTGCGTTCGGCAATGCGGGCCTGCGTCCGCTCGACCTCGAAAACGGCGTTGTCGTCGAAGCGATTGACGTGCGCAGCGACGGTCGAATCATGGCTGCTGGCTCCATCAATCACACCGGCGGCGGCCTCGATGTGTTGGTGACGCGCCTGCGCGCCGATGGCAGCCTCGACCCGGGTTTCGCCGGTAACGGCCTCGTCCGCCATGCCATAGACCCGCAGATCGACCGTACCTTTGCACTGACCTCGTCCGCGGGAAGACCGGTGATTGCGGGCGTCGCGCAGCGCGGGGATAGCTGGGACGGATTTGCGGTGCGCCTGACCTCCGACCTGATCTTCGCCGACGGCATCGAGTAGACGCGGGAACCCGATCCGCGGCCGGCGCTGAGTCGTGACGTACGGCTCACTGGCAAGGATTTGCCGGCCGCAGAGGACGCGTCCGGCCGAGGAAGGCCGGCGTGGCGAAGCGAGGCACGAACGCAGGCAGACCTTTGTAGGCCATGCGCGCTCGTTGCGGGCAACGCACAAACGAACGCGCAGTTGCGTCGCGAAGGCATCCGCCAACGCCGACGCCGTCGCGACCTATTGAAAGCCGTTGCGGAAAATGAGATCCGGTCTGGGACCCGTATCATTTGTGAATCGCGCGAACAGCGATTGCGTGAAGTCGCCGCTGGATGCGAGAACGGTGCCCGCAAACAACACCCGACCTTGGCGATCGAGCATGAGCGACGCGGCCTGATCGGGGCCATCGTCACCCAGGCCAGTTCCGCCGATGACGCAGAATGCGGTCGAGCCAAGGCAGTTGCCGTAGCCTGCGAGCGGCGAAAGATCGGTCGAGAACGCCTGCAGCAACAAATAATTGCTGGTGGGCCCGCTGTCGCCGGCGACCAACACGCGTTCTGCATTTGCGTCCGAGAGTTGCACGCTGCGATAGGAGGCATTGTCGAGCAGTCCGTCATTCAGCGTCTCGCCGGCGTAGTCGCCGTTCGAGGCGAGGTGTGCAACAGCGGCGCGTCTGGATGAGCCATCCGTGGCGTACGTTTCGCCGACGATGAACATGTCTCCATTACCGGCCAGAGCGATGCCTGCTGCAT
>NZ_JBDSWZ010000203.1:0-2539 GCF_039926425.1 Dokdonella sp. | reverse complement strand
CGCATCCGGGCAGGTTCCATGGTCCGATCTGCGCACCCGCTTCGCGATGCAGGGCTGCGACTACCGCCCCGAAGTGCAACGCTGGGCGCGCTACTACACGCGAGGCACACGCGCCTTCAGCGCGAGCCTGAAAGAGGCGTTGCCATTCCTGATGCTCGTGAGCGACGAAGTCGCGCGTCGCGATCTTCCAGGCGAGTTCGCCCTGCTTCCGTACCTTGAGAGTACCTATCGGCCCCTCCCCGCTCACGGCGATCGCGCGGCAGGCATGTGGCAACTGGTCCCCGACACGGCTCGCGCGGCAGGCTTGTCCGTCAACGCCGATTACGACGGGCGTCTCGATGCGCTCGCCTCCACGGACGCAGCGCTGGATCTCCTCGCGCGCTACTACCGCGAGTTTGCCGACTGGCGATTCGCCGACATGGCGTTCAACAGCGGCGAGTTCCGCGTCCGCAAACTGCTCGGCGAACGCGACGCGCGGACGATCTCCGCCGACGAGTTGGCGAAGATCTCGTTCAACCGCGTGACCCACGAGCATCTCGACCGCCTGCTCGCACTCGCCTGCATCGTCGACGACCCCGGGCAATTCGGTGTGACCCTGCCAGAACCCGTTGAGGACGACCGCCTGCGCGTCGTCACGCTCGCCGCCGGGATGGACCTGCGCGTCGCAGCGCGATTTTCCGCGACGGAACTCGTCGACCTGCGGCGCTTCAACGCCGGCTACCGGCGCAACCGCATGCCGGACGCCGCGCTGCATCGATTGCTGCTGCCGAGCACGCGGGTTGCGCAGTTCCAGTCGGTCTCCGCGTCGGTGCCGCAAGCCATGTGGAGCGACTGGCGAGAAGAGAAATCCGGCCGGACGAGCGGCCTCGAGACATGGGCGTCACACCTGGGCATTCCGGTCGGCATCCTCGCCGCGGCCAACGCGCTGGAAGAAACGGCAACGGTGTTGCCGAATACGCGCCTGCTGCTGCCCGGACGAGAGATTGCGCCACGCAACGAAGCAGATACGACGTCACCGACGAAAGCGCGCGAACATGTGATCGTCGCAGGCGACACGTTGTCCGGTGTTGCTCATCGTTACGCCATTCCGCTGAAGCAGCTGAGAAGGATGAATCCCCGTCTGGGCGCCACGTTGCGCCTGGGCGACAAGGTGCGGCTTGCTGCCGACGCAGGCTGAATCCGCAGCGCTCGGTTAAACTGCGCGGCTTCACCGATCCGAACCGAACCGGGAGTACACATGGGTTTCCTCAACGGCAAGCGTGCATTGATCACCGGCATCTTGAGCCAGCGCTCGATTGCCTGGGGCATTGCAAATGCCATGCACCGCGAAGGCGCGGAACTCGCCTTCACCTACGTCGACGACAAGCTGAAGGATCGCGTCGACGAAGCGGCGACCGCCTTTGGCTCATCGATCGTGCTTCCATGTGACGTCACGCGCGACAGCGATATCGCGGCATTGTTCGAGCAGCTGGCCGACCGCTGGGACGGTTTCGACATTCTCATCCATTCGATCGGCTACGCGCCGCGCGAGGCGCTGCAGGGAGAATTCCTCGACGGTCTCACGCGCGAGAATTTCGCGATGGCGCACGACATTTCGAGCTACAGCCTCGCCGCGCTCGCGAAAGCCGCGCGCCCGCTGATGAAAGGCCGCAACGGGTCGGTGTTGACGCTGACCTATCTCGGCGCTGAGCGCGCGCTCGCCAACTACAACGTGATGGGCCTGGCGAAGGCGAGCCTCGAGGCGAACGTGCGCTATCTCGCGTACAACCTCGGGCCGGAAGGCACGCGCGTCAACGCGATTTCGGCGGGGCCGATCAAGACGCTTGCCGCGTCCGGCATCGCGAACTTCCGCAAGATGCTCGAGCACGTCGAGCAGAACGCGCCGCTGCGGCGCAGCGTGACGATCGACGAAGTCGGCAACGTCGCCGCGTTTCTCTGCTCGAACCTCGCGTCCGGCGTGACGGGTGAAGTCACCTATGTTGACGCTGGCTACAGCACGCTCGGCATGACAGGAATCTGAGACAACGGACCGGAGCGCGAACGCTCCGGTCCGGTTCCATCACAGATCGTTCATCCGGTCTTCCGACAGCTTGATTTTGGTGGCATTGCGCAACGCGAGAACGAACTCGTGCGAAGCGGCACCACCAACTCCCTGGACAAGCGTATTGCGAGCTGCTTCGCGCGTCTTCGCATCGAGCTTGGATGGATCGCCGTCGGTGACCGCATCCAGCTGCACCAGCGCGTACGTGTCTCCACCCAGATCCACCAGCTGCTGGCTCGCCTTGCCAGCAGCCGGCCGCGGCATCGCGAACGCTGCCTTGACCAGCGCGCTGTCCACCGTGGCTCCTTCGCGTCCCAGCCCTTTCTGCTCCTCGACCTTGAGCTTGTTTGTGGTTGCCAGCGCGTCGAGCGTGGTGCCTTTTTCGAGTTCCGCGAAGACCGCATCTGCGCGTGCCTTCGACGCTTTCGAAATGCGCTCGCTGATGATTTTCTCGCGAACCGTGCCGCGCACCTGGTCGAGCGGAATCGGTGTCGTGGG
>NZ_JBDSWZ010000202.1:0-2644 GCF_039926425.1 Dokdonella sp. | reverse complement strand
TGGCGCGCGCGAGCAACGCGAGCCCGAGGAAGATGGCGGCCGCCAGCGTGAAACGCAGCAGCAGGATCGTGAAAGGACCGCCGTGCTGGATCGCAATCTTTCCGGCTGGATAGCCGGTGCACCACATCACGACGAAGGCAGCGGCGGCGAGGCGACCGCGGCGCAGCGACGCGCGTTCGGTCGCGCCGTCGGCCGACGCATCGATGTGCGGATCGTCGGAAACGTTCGACGTCACGACCCGGCGCATGCCTGCACGTCTCCGCACGCCGGACGCGCTTGCGCGGCCGGCGTTTGCGCACAAGGGATGGAAAGCGCCGGCCGCAGGAAGTCGTCCGGCCTACGAGCCGCGCCGGTGTGGAATTCCATTGCCGGATAGCCGGTGCAACAGGTGATGACGAACGCGGCAGCGGCGAGGTCAACGCCATGCAGCGACCTGCGTTCGCCTGCATCGTCGTTCGACACATCCTGAGTCGGGAGTCGGCTCACGTGGGCACGCATTCGTAGGCCGGACGCGCTTGCGCGGCCGGCGTTTGCGCATTCGCGATGGAAAGCGCCGGCTGCGCAGACGTGAAACTCCACGGTCATGCGTGCAGAATCCTTCCGCCACTGAACGACCAGTTTTCCCACGCGGTTTCCTTGAACACGACCATCACGTGCTCGCCGTTGATTCCGTGTCGCGCGAGTCCGCCAATCAGATCCGCCAGCACCTTGCGCTTGATCTTCACGCTGCGCCCGACCGACCAGAGGATTTCGATCAGCGCAAAGTCGTCGCCGCGGTCTGACTCGAGATCTGGATAGCGGGGGTCATAGCGGAAATCGTCCGCGTCGAGCTCGAACACGCGCTGGAAGCGATCGGTCGGCGGCACGCCGGCAGCGACGAGTGCGTCGTGCACGCTGTCGAGAATCGCGTGTTTGAATTCGGCGGGCTTCGGTTTTTTGACGGTGACGGTGACGAAAGGCATGGTCGTTCCAGATCGCGGGATGGCCCCGGAATGCGCAGACTACGCGTCGCAGCCGATGCTATAAACTGGAAATCCGTGAATTCATCATTGCATTCCACGCAAGAATGGTCCGCAACCAACTCAACGAGATCGCCTGCTTCGTCGAGGTCGGTCGGCGCCTGAGCTTTGCCCGCGCAGCGGAGCAGCTGGGCATGCACGTTTCCGGTGTCAGCCGCTCGGTCGCCGCACTGGAAAGCCGCCTCGCCGTGCGCCTGCTGCAGCGGACGACGCGGCAGGTGGGACTGACCGAGACGGGACGCAGCCACCTCGCGCGCTGCGAGGCGTTGCTCGCCGAGCTCGCCGAAGCGGAGTCGGCCGCGAGCGCGCTGGGCGGCGAGCTTCGTGGACGTTTGCGGGTCAGCATACCGAGCGGGTTCGGCCTCACCCACATCACGCCAGCGGTGTCGCTCTTCATTGCCGCGCATCCGCAGCTCCGCCTCGACCTGCATCTGTCCAACCGCAACGTCGATCTCGTTGAAGAAGGATTCGATCTCGCGATCCGCGTCGGCGCACTGCGCGACTCGCGCCTCGTCGCGCGCCGCCTCGGCGACAGCCGGCGCATTCTCGTCGCGAGCGCGGCGTATCTTCGTTTACGCGGTGCACCGAAGCGACCGGCAGACCTCACCGATCATGCGTGTCTCGTGCTGGAAATCGGCGCGTTGGCCGAGCGCTGGGATCTGCAACGTCGCGGCGTGCGCGAGAGCGTGCGCACCGGCACCCAGCTGCGTTCGAACAATGCGCTTGCGTTGCTCGACGCGTGCCGGGCCGGCGCGGGCATCGCGCTGCTCCCGGAGTTCGTCGTCGCCGCCGATCTGGCGCAGGGACGTCTCCAGCGCGTGCTCACCACATGGGCCGCAGCCGAACAAGGCATTTTCGCGATTTATCCGGGCAACCGCTTCATTCCACCCAAGGTGCGCGCGTTCGTCGAGTTCGTCGAGACGCGACTGCGGGCGGCAGCGATCGACCAACCGACGGCGCGGGCACCCTCGTCGGCAAAACGAAAGGCGCGAAGGTAAGAAAACGCGACCGATCGATCACGCAGCGCGGTCGCGCAGCTCGCCCGACCGTGCGGCCATCGCGCGTTCCACCACGTCCCAACCCGCGTCATTGCGATGCGCTTCTTCGCTGAGCAGGCGGCGAAACGCGCGTGCTCCGGGCAGTCCCTGATACAAACCGAGAATGTGCCGCGTGATGTGCTGCAGACGATCGCCACGCGCGAGATGCGCCTCGACATACGGGCGCATCTGGCGGAGCACGGCGTCGCGATCCGGCAATGGCGTGCCGAACAACGCGTGATCGATTTCCGCCAGCCGATACGGTTCGTGATAGGCGACGCGCCCGAGCATCACGCCATCGACGTGCCGCAGGTGCTCGCGCGTTTCGTCCAGTCCGGTGATGCCGCCATTGATGATCACCGTCAACGACGGCTGCGCCTGCTTGAGCCGATACACGCGCTCGTAGTTGAGCGGCGGCACGTCGCGGTTCTCCTTTGGCGACAATCCTTTCAGCCACGCCTTGCGCGCATGCACGACGAACACGTCGCAGCCGGCCGGATGCACCGCGTCGATGAAATCCGCGAGCGCCGATTCCTCGTCCTGCTCGTCGACACCGAGGCGACATTT
Source organism: Dokdonella sp. (assembly GCF_039926425.1). Classification (GTDB taxonomy): domain Bacteria; phylum Pseudomonadota; class Gammaproteobacteria; order Xanthomonadales; family Rhodanobacteraceae; genus Dokdonella_A. The sequence goes on along the minus strand of NZ_JBDSWZ010000202.1, from coordinate 21 downwards.
CACAGTGATCGCCACCGCCGT
>NZ_JBDSWZ010000201.1:0-30187 GCF_039926425.1 Dokdonella sp. | reverse complement strand
CGCAAGTTCAAAACCGGGTGGGCGCTGCACCATCTACGGAGCGGTCTAGCAACCAAGGCTGGACACGGCATCCGCCCACCCTTTGCCCGAGGGCGACTCAGGCAAATCCACAATACAAGGCTGGACGACTGCAGGTCGGCCGGCAGTTCCTTGGGGACCTGGAGAAGAGCGCCGGCCTCAAAGTGCGCGTCCGGCCGACGAAAACGGCACGTCGTTCGACAACTCGATCTTTGCATCAAAGTGTCGGAGACTCGTCCTTCAGCATCGCGCGCCGCACGATGCGGATGGGCGCGAAGCCTTCCTGCATGAAGCGGTTGTGGAACGACTCCAGAGTGAAGGCGGCGCCTTCCTTTGCCTTCACGTCGTCGCGCAGCTTGAGGATCTCGAGCTTTCCGAGCGTGTAATAGAGGTAGGTCGGATCCGATGTTCCACGTTTCGTTTCGACCAGCCCGACCGCCCTCGACTGGAATCCTTCCTTGACGAAGAAATCGATTGCCTGCCCGAAGGTGATCTCGCCCGTGTGCAGCTTGATGCCGACGTAGAAGCGCGCATTGCGCAGCAGGGCATCCTGCAGCTGACCGAGTTTCAGCAGCTTCTGCTGACGTGGGTCGTTCGGAAACACCGACTGCGCCAGACCCTCATCGAGCATCATCTGCTCGCAATAATGGGCCCAGCCTTCCGAGTTGGTTGCAGCACCGAGGAGTTTGCGAACGCGATCCTTCACGTCGTGCATCCACAGGAACTGCACATAGTGGCCGGGATACGCCTCATGGACCGCGACGTTGCTGATCACCGGGTCGTTGAACTGCGCCATGAACTCCGCGGTGCGCTTCGGATCCCAGCCGGCCTCGGGCAGCGTCACGTTGAAATACGCTTCCTTCGCCGACGCTTCGAACGGCCCGGGCGTGTCCATCGACGCGAACGTGGTCGCGCGCATGAACGGCGGCGTCTCCTCGAGGATCGGACGCACGGTCGACGGAATCCTGATGATCTTTTTCTCCGCGATGAACCGGGTCAGGCCGTCGAACGTTGACCGGAAACTTTCCAGCAATTTGCCGGGTTCGGGGTGATCGGCCGCAAGATCGGCGAGTACCTGCGCCGTCGTCTTGTCGGGATCGAGTTCCTTCGCGACGCGCGCGAATTCGGCCTGGTTCTTGCGCAGGTCCGCGAGGTCGATTTCAATCAGCCGCGCGAGCGGCGTGTCGACCATTTCGTCGAAGAGCAGTTTCTTGCGGTAGGTCTCGGCACCGATACGGAAGTCGCCTTTCGATGCGGGAAGCAGCGTGGTCTTCAACCAGATCTCGTAGTCGCCCAGCGCCTTCATCACCGCGCCGTTCGATTCGGTGAACGTCTTTTTCAAATCGGCGTCGGTGACGTCGGCAAACGCGGCCGGCACGTCGTCCTTGAAGAAGCCGATCAGTCCGGGCATCTGTTCCAGCGCGATCTCGGTATAGATTTTCGGCGGATTCCGCAGATTCCTCTTTGCCGCCTGCAACACAGCAGGCATCTGTTTTTCGCGAGCGATGAGTTTCCGCAGCCGCTCCTCGGCGGATGCAAACTTGCGCTCGATGATCACGAACGCGCTGTTCGTGATGCCGCCGGAGTAAATATCCGGATTTTTCTCCCACGGGCGGATCGTCTGCAACGTCAGAAGAGTTCCCCGCATCGTGTTGAGCAGCAGATCGCGGTCGCCGCGGTGCTGCGGATCGAACGTGGACGTGTCGATCGCCGACACGCGCGTCTCGAATGCCTGCAGGGCCGACACCTGCCGATCGATGCCTGCGCGCGAATAATCTTCCAGCCGATCGTCGTACGCGTGGATGCCGTCCTGCGTTGCGATGGTCGGGTTGGTCGGGAAATAGTACGAGTCGAAGAACTCGTCGGCGAGGGTCGCCAACCGGGCGTTTCCGTCCGTCCCATCTGCGAACGCTGGTGCCGCAGAAAGGGACAACAGCGCAGCCAGCGCAAAGTGCAGGGGCAAGAAACGCTGGATCATCGTCAGAATCTCCGTCAGGCAGCGGGAACCGTCATGGTGGCGGCGCGCGCTCAGACCGTCCAGTGCCTTTCGTCCTCGAGCGGGGACTCGATTCCGCTACGCCGAAGGGGTTCCGATGTGCTCGTCCTGCTGGTGTTTCAGCAACATCGCCAGCACCGGAGGAGTGACGATCGAGGTGAGAAGCGACATGGCGACGATGACCGCATAGATCTCGTTGGAGAATACGCCCGCGACCAATCCGAGGCTGGCGATGACCACGCCAACTTCGCCGCGCGGCACCATGCCGACGCCGACGATCAGAGCGCTACGCTTGCCGAGCGATAGCGCGCCGAGGAATCCGCCGGCCAATTTGGACGCGATTGCAATGACGGTGACGACCAGCAGCATCCAGAGCGCTGCGGGTTGGGCAAATACGGCGAGTTCGATTTTTGCACCTGTGACAACGAAGAAGAAGGGCGTCAGCAACGCAAGAAGAGGCTGCATCTGATGTTCAAGTTCTTCGCGCTGGTGCATCTCCGAGGCGATCATGCCGGCGAGAAAAGCGCCGATGATCGCAGCGAGGCCAAACTCGGTCGAGAGATACGCAAGCCCGAGACAAATTGCCAATGCGATAGTGAGTGCGGAATGTGGATTGATCGGTTGGTCGAGCCAGTGTGCGCGCTGACGCATCACGCGTGTACCTACCCAGCCGATGACGACGACGAAGCCGACCGCCTGCACCAGCACGAACAAAAGACTGCCGAAGTTGACTCCTCCGCCCGCCTGCAATGACGTCACGACGCCGAGCAGCAGCATCGCCAGGATGTCATCAATCACGGCGGCGCCGAGGATCACCCTGGCTTCGATGCGGCCGAGCACACCAAGCTCCTGCAATACGCGCGCGGTGATCCCGGCGGACGTGGCGACAAACGCCGCTGCGACAAACAGCGACTTCGTCCAATCGAACCCGTTGCCGTGCGCCCATAGCGAGCCGAGTGCAAACGGAATGATGACTCCGAGCACTCCGACCAGGAACGCGCTGCGGCCCACCTTTTTCAGATCGTCGAGTCGCGTTTCGAGGCCAACCGAAAACAGCAGCAGCACCACTCCGATCTCGGCCAGCACGTCGAGAGGCGTGCCTGCGGCGATCTGCGAAGGCTGGATCCACCCGAGTGCGGAGGGGCCAATCGCGCAACCCGCGACGATTTCGCCGACAACCCCGGGCAGCTTCAGGCGCTGCGCAATTTCAGCGCCGATTTGCGCGGCGACGAAAATGGCGAAGAGGGTGAGCAGGATCGCGCCGGTTTCGTGCATGTCAGACGTGGTGGGTCGGAAGTCGACCGGGACTATTGCACAGCGCCTGCGTCGCGCGCGAGCAGTCCGGTCGACGCTGCTCGCGAGGTTTTCTGTCCCGCCGCGCGCCCGCATTGCCTTTTGTCGGTCACGCACCGATGCTACGGCGTCGATTCGCGAGATGGGAGAAGTGGCAGATGCGGGACGGCGAACACGGATCGCGCGAGCCGATGTCCAAGGTCGACACGGCCTGGCTGCGTATGGAGCGCCCCACCAATCGCATGATGATCTGCGGGGTGATGATGTTTGTTGCACCGATCGATCCGGTCGCGATCAGGCAGGTACTCGCCGAACGCTTCCTTGCGTTCCGCCGATTCCGCCAGAAGGCCGTGATGGGACCGTCCGGCGCGTTCTGGGAAACCGATGTCGATTTCGACATCGATTGGCATGTGCGCGTTGCGCGGCTGCCGGGTGCGTCGGACAAGCCGGAGCTGGAGCGGTTCGTCAGCGAGTTGACCTCGTCTGCGCTCGACACGTCGAGACCGCTATGGCAATTCCATCTGATCGAGGGCTACAACGCGCCATCCGGCGAAAGCGGAGGCGTTCTGGTCGCGCGCATCCATCACTGCTATGCGGACGGCCTTGCGCTGGTGCAGGTCTTGTTGTCGCTGACCGACACCGCGCCCACACCCGAAGCGCATGCCGAACTCGCGAAGACCTGGCTGAAACGCGATCGCGGCACCGTGCTCGAGCGTCTGCTCGAGCCGATGCAGGGTGGTCTGCAGAAAATGCTCGCCGCAGGTGAAAAAACCTGGGCCAAGGTCTCGCAGATGATGGCCGATCCCGCCGTCGCGGCGGAACTGGCCCACGAAGGCGGTGAGATCACCCGTGAATTGGCGATCGCGCTCACTTTGTCCGACGATCCGCCAACTGCGCTCAAAGGACCGCTCGGTGTCGCCAAACGCGTCGCCTGGGCGGAACCGCTGCCGCTGGAGGAAGTAAAGACGCTTGGCAAGGCGCTCGGATGCACCGTGAACGACGTGCTGCTTGCGTGTGCGGCTGGCGCGATCCGCGGCTATCTGCGCGACGGTGGCGAGGACGTCGACGGGCTCACCATTCGCGCGACCGTGCCCGTCAACCTTCGTCGGTTGGAGCACGCCAAAAAGCTGGGAAACCATTTCGGACTGGTGTTTCTCGACCTGCCGATCGGCGAAGCAAATCCGCTGCGTCGGCTCGAACGCGTCGCTGCGAGCATGCGCGACCTCAAGGGTCGTCGCCAGGCCGTCGTTGCATTCGGATTGCTTGCTGCGCTTGGCATGGCTCCCGCGGCGCTGCAGGGCCCCGCACTCGAACTCTTCAGTCGCAAGGCAACGGCGGTGGCCACGAATGTTCCCGGCCCACAGCAACCGCTGTTCATGGCGGGCGTCGAAGTGCGCGAGCTGATGGTGTGGGTTCCGCAAACCGGCTCGATCGGGCTGGGCCTCTCGATCCTCAGCTACAACGGTCGCGTGCACTTCGGCGTGATCGGCGACAGCAAACGCGTGTCCGATCCCGACGCAATCGTCAAACTCTTCGCAGAGGAATTCGAGAAGCTGCTGATGATTGCGTTGATGGAGGACTGGGACGAGGAGATTGCCGCAGGTGACGCCGAAGCGACTCTCCGTCGTCACCTTTGAGCGCACACCTCGAGATGGAATCGCAGTCCTCACGACATCGTGGCCATTCCGGAACCCGGTGCGCCATGTCGGGGGAGGTGGGTACGTCAACGGATCATTCCATCGGCGCTTGCTTGCGGTCGATTTGAGAAACGCACGGGAGACGGACGTGGCGGATAACAAAACGAAAGCGACGCGGATTACGGTCGAGAGTTATCTTGCGGCCATTGGCGAAGAGCGACGACGTACCGATTGCGAATCACTTGTCGATCTGATGACCAGGGCGACCGGGGAGGAACCGGTCATGTGGGGCGCGAGCATCGTCGGATTCGGCAGCTATCACTACAAATATGAAAGTGGCCGCGAAGGCGATTCATGCCTGGTGGGATTCTCGTCTCGCAAGGGCGACATCAGCGTGTATCTTTCGGGTGAATTCCCCGATCGAGAAGGGTTCCTCGCAAAGCTCGGCAAACACAAGTCGGGGAAAGCCTGCATCTACATCCGCACTCTTGGGGATGTGGATACGACGGTGCTGCAGCAGATGGTCGCTGTGTCGGTCGCGCACACGAGACAGACGCACGAAGCGGGCGGTTGAGGGATTTCGGGACACATCGACGGTCACCGATACCGGATCGGACTTGATTGCAGGAGCGCACATGCAGTTCCAGGGCGGGTGCCATTGCGGCAACATCAGCGTCATCCTTGACTGGCCGACCGATGCGACACGCATTCCGGCGCGCGCCTGCGATTGCTCGTTCTGCACCGCGCATGGCGCGGTATGGACCTCCGATCCTGCTGCCAAACTGGTCGTGCGGATCCGTGATGCTGCGCTCGTGGCGTCGTATGAATTCGGGACGCAGACGGCGGAATTTCGCGTGTGCGGGCGTTGCGGAGTGGTTCCCCTCGCGTCGTGCACGATCGAACGCGCTCGCTTTGCGGTCGTCAACGTGACTGCGTTGCGCGGCGTCGATGAGCAGATGGTGGTCCGATCGTCGTCGAATGTCGACGGAGAGGATATCGGGACGCGTCTTGCGCGGCGTCAACGCAACTGGATCTCGCAGGTGGCAATCGACGCAGCGGAGCTGACGTCATGACTCGCTCTGCGCGTGAAGGGCAGGGCAATCCGATCGCGCGGTACTTCTTGTGGGGCGTCTTCGTGGTGCTGTGGTTCGGAGGCTGTCACGCTGCGCCGGCATTGCATCCGGATGTGGCGCAGGAAGCGGCAGGCTGGGCGCAGGACGCACTCGCCGCGCCGGTATTCTGCGGAGACCTCGTGAGAATCGCCTACGATCCGACGAAAATTGCCGATGCATCGCCGACGTATTTCAACAACGTGACCGGAAAGGTCGTGGCGGTCTGCGACAACCCGATGGCGACGCGAGGCAAATCGGCCGGGCAGATAGTGACGTGTCCGCCGGTTGCGTGGACGTGCGAAGGTTAGACGCCGCAAGGCTGGGTCTTTCTCGCGGATCCGGAGCAGTCAGACGTCTCGCAGAACCATCAATCGCCGCTCGGTCATGTCCTCGATGGCGAACCGGATGCCCTCGCGACCAATGCCGGATCCCTTGACGCCTCCATAGGGCATGTTGTCCACGCGGAAGCTCGGAACGTCGTTGATGATCACGCCGCCCACATGCAGCGTGTCCCACGCCTGCATTGCGTGGCTGATGTCCTGCGTGAAGACGCCGGCCTGGAGTCCGTAGTCGGACGCGTTGACTTGCGCCAACGCGTCGTCAAAGTGCTTGAACGGAGCGAGAAGGGTGACGGGGCCGAACGCTTCCAGTGCGCTGATTTTCGCATCCGGCGGAACCTTCTCGAGCACCGTCGCTTCGAGGCGACTACCCTTGCGCCCGCCGCCACAGAGCACCTTCGCGCCTCTGGTGCGCGCTTCGTCGATCCACGATTCGAGCCGTTTCGCCGAGGCTTCGTCGATCAGCGGGCCGAGGAAGGTGGAGCGCTTCTTCGGATCACCTGCCTTCAACTGTTTCGTTGCAGCGACGAAGCGCCTGCGTACGGTCTCGTAAAGTGAATCGTGGATGAGGATCCGCTGTACTTTGATGCAACTCTGGCCCGACTGGTAGTAGCTGCCGAAAATCAGCCGGTCGATGACATCGTCGAGCCGCCGCTTCTGGTCGGCATCGACAATGCAAGCGGCGTTACCCCCAAGCTCGAGCACGACTTTCTTGCGGCCGGCTTTTGCCTTGAGATCCCAGCCGATCTGCCCGCCGGTGAACGACAGAAGTTTCAGCCGCTCGTCGGTGACGAACGCGTCAGCGTCGTCGACGGAGCAGGGCAATATCGAGAACGCCCCTTTCGGAAGGTCGGTCTCGGCGAGGATTTCGCCGATGATCAACGCACCGACCGGCGTTTTTCCGGACGGTTTCAAAACGAACGGGCAGCCAGCGGCAATCGCCGGGGCAACCTTGTGGGCCACCAGGTTCAACGGAAAGTTGAACGGCGTGATGAACGAACACGCGCCGATCGGCACGCGTTGCACGAAGCCGCGGTAGCCGTTGGAGCGTTCGGAAATTTCGAGGTTCATCACGTCACCGTCGATGCGCACGCTTTCTTCCGCGGCGACCTTGAAGGTGTCGATCAGTCGCGTCACTTCGCCTTCGGCATCCCGGATCGGCTTGCCCGCTTCGATGCACAGCGCCATTGCGAGTTCGTCGTGACGCTCTCGAAAGCGGGCGACACAGTGTTCAAGAATGTTCTGGCGTGCATGCGGAGGCAGACGACGCATTGGCGTCTCCGCTTTGACCGCGGCGGCGATGGCCTTGTCGATCGTTTTCGCATCGGCCAGAGCAACGCGGGTTGCGACCTTGCCCGAATACTTGTCGGTGACTTCGAGGGCAGTGTTCGGCGATGTCGCAGTGTTTGCCAGGTAATACGGATAGGTCTTCGCGAGCATCGGAGTCTCCGGCGATGGGGCGAGTATCACGCTTCAATCGCATCGCGTGAGGTGGGGGCTGAAACGCGCTGGTCAGGTTGGTTGGTGTGCGCTGCGGGGATGCCAAGCATGGACGCCGATCACCGAACGGACGCTCAACGGGGGTCGACCACCACGTCCATTTCGCCGTCCGCTACCCGTGCTCGCAGGGTTCCAGCCTCGCGTGCCTGGTCCACCGAGCGAACGACGCGACCCGATTCGCGTTCGAAAAGAATCGCGTACCCGCGATCAAGTGTCGCCAGCGGGCTGACCGCGTTGAGCGTGCGCGCGAGTTGTCCGAGGCGCAGCACACGTCGATCGAGTTGGCGCTCCATGTTGACTCGCAATCGCTCGCGAGTCGCGCTCACGCGGTCGGAGATGCGTGCCAGCTGAGCCGTCGGATGCTGTCCCAGCAATCGCGTACGCGCCTGCATCAGACGCGAAGTACGGCGATCGAGGGCGCCTTCAATGCGATGCACGAGTCGCTGACGCACGTTGAGTAGACGCTCGTCCGCCCGTGCGAGTCGTGCCTGCGGGCGCTGCGTGCCGAGGCGCGCCATCAGGTGGTCGAGATGCTGCACGCGCGACTCCAGCGCACGGCGAACGAGTTGTTCGATGCGCTGTCGATGGCGAGCCACGTTTCGTGACAGCTCAGTCGCCTCCGGCACCAGCAGCTCGGCGGCAGCGGAAGGGGTCGGTGCACGCAGGTCTGCTGCGAATTCGGCAATCGAAAAATCGATCTCGTGTCCGATCGCTGCAACGACCGGAATCGACGTTGCCCGAATCGCGCGCGCAACGGCTTCGTCATTGAAGGCCCACAGGTCTTCGAGCGAGCCGCCGCCGCGCGTCAACAGCAACACGTCGTGTCGAGCGGCCTTCGACGCTGCAGCCAGCATCGCGACGATTGCCGCGGGCGCGTCCTTGCCTTGCACGGGCACCGGTAGAATCTCCACGTCGACCATCGGGAACCGCCGGGCGAGTACGCTCAGTACGTCGCGGATGGCCGCGCCGGTGGGTGAGGTGATCACCCCGATGCGACGCGGCAACGTCGGAAGCGGGCGCTTGTCCGCCGCGTCAAACAAACCTTCCGCGGCAAGACGTGCCTTCAGTTGCTCGAATGCGCGCTGCAACGCGCCTTCGCCAGCTTCCTCCAGAGACTCGACGATCAACTGGAATTCGCCGCGCGCCTCGTACAGGCTGACCCGCGTCCGTGCAAGCACCCGCATTCCATCGACCGGCTTGAAGCGCAGCCACGTGCTGCGCGGCTTGAACATCGCGCAACGCACCTGCGCGCCGGTGTCCTTCAACGTGAAGTACAGATGCCCGGATGCCGGTCTGGACAAGTTGGATATCTCGCCTTCCACCCAGATGAGCGGGAGCGTGTCCTCGAGCAGGTCGCGCACGAACCGCGTCAGCGCAGAGGGCGTGTACACCTCGCGTACAACGGAAGTGGAAGACTCGGATTCTGACATCGGTTCGAAGGAAAGCGCAGGTCGGAGCAGGTTCGCGGCGTCGCGTGTCGGACGTCGAATCGATCCCGCAGGGACGTTGCAGTCTGCTCCAACGCTCGAACCCGGGCAACGGTTGACAGAGCGATCGACCTGCCGCGGCAGATCAGTCCGTGCGATGGCGCAATTTGAAATAACGCGCGACCAGACTCAGCCCGACCCAGATTGCCAGTGCGCACAGCGGCCACGCGACGACCCGTGGCCACACCAATGCAAGCGTGGATGCGACCAGCAGAACGATGCCAGCGCCGAGCAGCGGTCCGGATTCGGCGCTGCCGAGCACGCGCCGGTTGGTGATCGCCGCGCTCACGGTATTGGCGAGGCGCAACGCGCCCGCGGCCGCGCGACTTGAACTGCCCCCTTGCGCGCGTGGTCGCAACCCGCCATCGGGCCGGTCATTCCCGCCGCTCACCGTCGCGCGCGAACGGCGCGACATCTTCAACACGATTTCCGTCGCGTTGTCCAGATCGATGCGGTACTGCGCTTCCATGGTCCGCGCAAACTCTTCGTCCTCGATCGCGACGTCGATCTCGCAGTTGCCGAGCCAGCTGGAAATATTCAGATTGCTCGAGCCGACACGCGCCCAGCGGCTGTCAGCCACCGCGGTCTTGGCGTGCAGCATCGACCCATTCCATTCGAACACCCGCACACCCGCTTCGAGCAGCGGACGATAGCCGGCGCGCGACATCGATCCGACTGCCGGGATGTCGCTGGTTCCCGGAACCAGAAGGCGCACGTCGACGCCATCGCGTGCCGCCGCGATCAGTGCCTGCACATACGGCGCGACACCGACGAAGTACGCATCGGTCAGCCACAGGTTGGTGCGTGCCATGCCCGCGATCAACTGGTCAAGACGATACAGCCCTGCGATGTTCGGCACTGTCGCGACCACGCGCAGGTCGGTATGGCCAGCGACGAGACAGCGCCTGCCGGCGTCGATCACTTCCTGCGGCAGCGTTTCTCCCATCGACCGCCATGCATCGGCGAACGCGGTCACCATGCCGAGAAGGGCAGGCCCGCGCACGGCGACTGCGGTGTCGCGCCATGGCGCAATCTTGCGCGCCGGATCGCCGAGCCATTTTCCGCTGACGCAGATGCCACCGACGAATCCGATGGTGTTGTCGACCACCAGCAGCTTGCGGTGGTCGCGCGAGATCCAGCCGAACGGGCTGCTCCAGTGCAACGGGTTGTAGACGCGCACCTCGCCGCCGGCTTCGATGAGGGGATGCCAGAACGACGCCGACGATTGGCCAATGCAGCCGAGCCAGTCGCGAGCGACGAAGACGCGCACGCCCGCGCGCGCCCGCTCGACCAGCGCGTCGCGAAACTCGCGGCCAGTGGCATCGTTGGTGAAGATGTAGTTTTCGAACAGGATCGACGTATGCGCAGCCCGGATCGCTGCCAGCCACGCGTCAAAGGTCGCGCGGGCGTCGATCAGCAGGTCGACCGCATTGCCTTCGACCAGTGGTGCGCCCGCCGCCCGACTGAACGCCTGCTCTGCCAGCTGACGAAGCGCGGACGACGCGGAATCGGAGGGTGACAGGGGAAGGACAGGGGTCATCGGCGAGAGTGTACCGTCCGCGTCCACGCTTTCGACCGGATCGCCGGTCGTTTGCAGTCGGTTGGCTCGCCGATGGCGATCCGCGGACGCGCTGCCCGTATAATTTGATCCTCGACCGCGCCAGCGCCGCTGCTGGTTCCCGCTGCACCGGAGGCGTCCATGACCGAAGCCTATCGTCGAGTGACCCGCGATCTTCCGGAGCGTCGTGCTTTGGAAAAGGGCGGTTTCGCGACCGAACAACGTGCGCTGCGGACCTGGATCGATGCGTTGCCGGTGGCCAATTTCATGGTCGCCGCGCAGCGGCTCCTCGACGGATTGCGCGAGCTCAATCGACAACGCCTTGAAGGCCCCCGACGCCTCGATGCGTTGGAGATTCTTCGTCCTGCAGTCATCCAGCTTGCTGCTGTCGCCGACAAGCAAATCGTGGGCGCCAGCTTTCCGCTTCCCCCGCACAAGGTCGAACTCGGTCATCTTGCGCTCGGTTTCCAGGCCGAACTGGCGCTCGGCTACCGCTTGGCACTCGCGGAAGTGTGCGCGCCTTCCGGCAGCGTGCCTCTGCTGCGTGGAAAACAGGTCGCTCTTGCCGCAGTGCGCGCGCTGCGACATGCGGACGAGCATCTCGCCAAGGCGTGCCTTCTGTATCGGACGCCGCCAGTTGGCGCATGGCAGGCCTTGCACGACGTCTATGGATTCATCGCCTCGCTGCGCCTCGACGATCGTTCGGTCGACGATGCGTCGATCGGGGTCGAGCTCAATGCGCGCGAGGCCTATGGACACGCGCTGTTGTTCGCGCTCGCCAATCCATACCGGTCCACGCAGCGCGAGCAAGTGGACATGTTCGCGTTCACGCGCGCGCTGGCGCCGTTTTGCGATCTGCGCAACGGGACGGCCGGCCTTCGCGATGTGACCCTGCATGTGGACGCCGATCGGGGTCCGGGTTACTTGCCGGAGGAGCGTGTTGCGACTCAGCGCGATGTACTCGTGCTTCATCTGGAGCGTCTGTTCGCGTTCGTCGAATCGCAGATTGCGAGCGTGCCCGATGGCGGCCGCACGGTGGCCCTGCGGCAGCGCGGCGGACCGACCCTGCAGGTCGATCTCGCGCTGCTCAGGCGCTTTGTCGCGGCACTCGGAAATCTTGGAGAGCGCGTCCATGCGCGGCTCGGTGGGGGCTACATGCTCGACACCGTGCTCGGTCTGCACGACGCGCATGTCGTACTCGCTGGCGCGGCGGATTTCGACGGGTTCATGCGCCGCGTGTCCGGTCATGCAATCAGCCTGAGTGACGCGGATCGCGGGCCCACCTGGCGCCACGGCTCCAGCGAAAATGTCCGCTCCACCCGGCTCTCGGCGCGTGTGCTCGATCAGAGTCTCGGCGGGTATCGCGTCGTGTGGGAGCGGGGCGCCGCGGGCGACAACGTGCGCGCGAGGGTGGGTGAACTCGTTGCCTTCGCGCTGCCGGAAGCCAATCCCGACGCGAAGTCGGACTGGATGGTCGGGGTGATTCGCTGGATTCGCATCGACGAGATCGGTCGCGTCGATGCCGGCATCGAACTGCTCGCCCGGCGCGCGCTGGCGGTCGGGGTGCGCGCGATCCATGGAAAGCCGCGCAGTGCAATGCGCGGACTGCTGCTGGCGTCACCCGCAACGATGGGCGAGGAGGACTACGATTCGCTGATCGTCAGCACCGAGATCGATCGCGAGACCAGCGATATCGAGTTGACCGTACCGGCGGATATCATCGGTCCGCCAAAGGCCGCTCACACGCGCCAGGAACACGGGCTGAGAGTGATCGAAGCGACCGGCATCTACCAGTATTTTGCGCTGCCCATGGCGGACGTGCCGGCGGCGTTGGCGCAACCCATTCCGATGGAGCTTGAAACTTGACGATGTCCTCCGCGTCGCTGCACGAAGCCGCCGCGCGCCGCTCCAGCGTTCCCGTCTCCGTTGGCCCGATTGTCGTCGGCAGCGTTGCGCCGATCGTCGTGCAATCGATGACCAATACCGACACCGCCGACGTCGTCGGCACGGCCAGGCAGGTCGCTGAACTCGCACGTGCGGGTTCGGAGCTCGTCCGCATCACGGTGGACAAGCCGGAAGCTGCGGCGGCCGTCCCGCGCATCCGCGAGCGGCTCGACATGATGGGTTGCGACGTTCCGCTGATCGGCGACTTCCACTACAACGGTCACCAGCTGCTGGAGCGCGAGCCGGCGTGCGCCGAGGCACTGGCCAAGTACCGTATCAATCCCGGCAACGTCGGATTTGGACGGAAAAAAGACGTGCAGTTCTCGACGATCATCGAGTTCGCGCTTCGCTACGCAAAGCCGGTGCGCATCGGCGCGAACTGGGGCTCACTCGATCAATCGATGGTCGCGGCGCTGATGGATGAAAACCACGCGCGCGCCGTGCCATGGGACGCGGCGCGTGTGGGCCGCGAGGCGCTGATCCGTTCGGCTCTGGACTCGGCGGCACGGGCGGAGCAGCTTGGACTGGGTCGCGACCGCATCATCGTGTCGTGCAAGGTGTCCGGCGTGCAGGAACTGATCTCGGTGTACCGCGACCTCGCCGCGCGCTGCGATTACGCACTGCACCTCGGCCTCACCGAAGCGGGCATGGGCTCGAAGGGCATCGTTGCGTCGACCGCCGCGTTAGGCGTGCTCCTGCAGGAAGGCATCGGCGACACCATCCGCATCTCGCTGACGCCCGAACCGGGCGAGTCGCGCACCAGCGAAGTGATCGTCGCGCAGGAACTGCTGCAGACCATGGGGTTGCGCGCATTCACGCCTCTGGTCACCGCGTGTCCGGGCTGCGGCCGCACCACCAGCACGCTGTTCCAGGAACTCGCCAAGACCGTGCAGGATCACGTTCGAGCAAAGATGCCGGAGTGGCGGTTGATGTACGACGGTGTCGAAAACCTGACGCTGGCTGTGATGGGATGCGTCGTCAACGGGCCGGGCGAGTCCAAGCATGCCGACATCGGCATCTCGCTGCCCGGCATTGGCGAGGCACCTTCCGCACCGGTGTTCATCGATGGCGCGAAGGCGATGACATTGCGCGGCGCCAACATTGCGAACGAGTTCGTCGGAGTGGTGGAAGACTACGTTGCGCGCCGCTACACGCCACGGATGCATGCCGACTGAAATTGCGCAGGTTGTTCGCGAGGATGCGCGCTTTGGCGCGGCATTCCTGCGCCGGCATGGACTTCTTCTGGCGTTGGTCTTTCTCGGTGTGCTTCTGCCGCTCGCCGGATTCGGCGCATTGGCGCATGGGCTGAGGGAAGGCGAGGGTTTCCATTTCGATCTGCCGGCCCTCGAACTCGCGCATTCGATCGCTGCCCCGGGCCTCGACCGGTTCTTCATCGTCGTCGCGGCGCTCGGGTATCTGTACGGCGTAATCCCTGTGGATCTTGCGTTGGTCGGATGGCTCGGTTGGACACGTCGGGTGCGCGAAGCACTCTTCGCAGGCCTCGCCCTCGGCGGCTCCGCACTGCTCAACCTCGCGGCGAAACGCCTGTTCGCACGCGACCGTCCAAGTCTGTGGGAATCGATCGCACCCGAAGGCAATTACAGTTTTCCGAGTGGGCACGCCATGGGTTCGATGACGCTCGCCTGCGTGGTCGTGCTGCTGTTCTGGGCCACGCGCGCCAGATGGCGCGCGGTCGTCGGCGCGACGGTCTTCGTGCTGCTGGTCGGGCTGTCGCGCCTCTACCTCGGTGTCCACTATCCGTCCGACATCCTCGCCGGATGGACCGCGGCTGCGGCGTGGACCTTCGCGGTCTATGCAGTCGTGTTTCCATCCAGCCGGCCATGGAACGCAGATCGCTGAGTCTCGCGGCTTCAACAGCACGCCGTCTGCGACGAATTGCACGGCGTCGTCGAACCTCGCCTGCGGTGGCCGCGACGTGGAGAAGGCTGATGGATGACGCTGTCAGATCTGCGGTTCGACCGCGCTGACGATCGGTTCGCTCTGACGCTGGCGCGCGAGGTTCGCTTCTCGCCGCGCAATGTAGAGACTGGCGCCGATGACGATCGCCGCACCGAGGACGGTGTAGCGGTCCAGGGTCTCGCCGAACACCCACCACGCCAGCACCGACACGATGACCAGTTGCAGGTAGCTGAAGGGCGCCAGCATCGACGCGTCAGCCATGCGCAGCGCATGCGTCCAGAAGTACTGGCCGAGCGTGCCGAGGATGCCGATCACGATGAGCCATGGCCACAGTGGTGCCGGCGGCATCTGCCAGACCAGCAATGCAGCGGGTAACGACAGCGGAACCCACAGCCACGTGGTCAGGAGCACGATGGTATCGGGCGGATCGCTGCGCGACAGGAACTTGATGCTGATCGTCACGGTTCCGGTCGACACCGCGGCGAGCAGCGCAATCAGGCTTGCGGAAGTGAACTGGTCGGTCCCGGGCCGCACGATGACGAGGACTCCGATGAATCCGGCAACGACTGCACTCCAGCGCCGCGCACGCACGATTTCTCCGAGAAACAACACCGCACCGATGGTGACGAACAGCGGTGATGAATAGGAGAGCGCGATGGCCTGGGCAAGCGGAAGATGCGCGATGGCCCAGAACCCGGCGAGCATTCCAACGGTGCCAATCGCGCAACGCAGCACGTAAAAACCGAAGCGGTTCGTGCGAAGCGCGCCCCGCCCATGGCGCATCAGCAGCGGCAACGTGGCGATCGCGCCGAACAGGCTGCGGAAGAACGCGATTTCAAACGCATGCAGCGACTGTGATGCGTAACGGATCAGAATCGCCATCACGCCGAAGCTGCAGGCGCTCGCAATGATCAGCAGGACGGCACGCACTGGAAGCGCGGTGGTAGGAACCAGCGCAGTCGGGATCACGCTCACGGGGGCGGGCAGGGTGTCGGAGGACGCGAGCTGAAGTCTAGCATTCGACATGCGCGATGGCCGAGACGCTTGGGACGACCCAGGTCGCGATGTGCCCGAATGCGGGACGGAACGTCCCCCGCTGATGGTCGGACTCCCGACGCAACCGCATTCGACCTGCCATTGTGGAGTGGCCTGCGCGTCCGTTACGCTCGTCGTGCCTTCACCGAACCCTTGAGCCGATGGACGCAGCGGTTCCCTTCATCGTCGCGATACCCGCCCGTTACGGGTCGACGCGGCTGCCGGGAAAAGCGTTGCGGCAGATTGCCGGGCTGCCGATGATCGTGCGCGTCGTGCAGCGTGCGAGGGCTGCCGGTGCGCAGGACATCGTCGTTGCAACCGACGACGAGCGCATCGCTATTGCGCTGGCGACCAGTGATGTGCAGGTCGAGATGACACGATCCGATCATGCGTCAGGCAGCGACCGCCTGGCAGAGGTCGCAACCCGCCTGCACTGGCCCGACGACCTGGTGGTGGTGAATCTGCAGGGTGACGAACCGCTGGCGCCCGCGAGCGGAATCCGCGCGGTGGCTGCTGCGATGTTCGAAGATGATGCGCTCATGGCGACGCTGGCGACACCGATCATGTCGATGGACGAGTTGTTCGATCCCCACTGCGTGAAGGTGGTGCGCGACCAGGCAGGTCGCGCGCTCTATTTCAGCCGCGCTCCGGTCCCGTGGGCGCGCGATGCGTTTGCCACGTCGCGGGTGCAGTTGCCTGCGGACCTGCCATTTCTTCGCCACATCGGCATCTACGCCTATCGTGCCGGCTTTCTCCGGCGGTTTTCGACGCTGTCCGAAACGCCGCTGGAGCAAACCGAGTCGCTTGAACAATTGCGCGCGTTGGAGCACGGGTTTCCAATCGCGCTTCGCCTTGCACCGGAAGCATTCCCCGCAGGCGTCGATACCGAAGAGGATCTCGCGCGGGTCGAGCGCATCATCGGTGCGAGTGAGCGATGAGGCGCGTGCTGTTCGTTTGCATGGGCAACATCTGTCGCTCGCCGATCGTCGAATCGGTCGCTCGCGTCGAGTTCGCGCGTGCCGGAGTGGACGTCCACGTGGCATCCGCTGGAACCGAGTCCTACCACGTTGGAAATCAGGCTGATCCACGAGCGATCCGGGTGGCGGAGTTGCGCGGTTATCCGCTGTCCGAACATCGCGCCCGGCAGGTCCAGGTGCTTGATTTCGCGACGTTCGACCATCTGCTGGCGATGGACCGCGTGAACCTCGAAGCGTTGCAGAGGATCAGTCCTGCGTCAGCGCGGAGCAATCATTCGCTGTTTCTCGTATCCGCCGGTCTTGGAAATACAGAAGTTCCCGATCCGTACTACGGTGTGCAGGCGGATTTCGAACGGGTGGTCGACCTTGCACGGGCCGGTGTCGCCGGTCTGATCGGGCAGGCGCGCATGATGGGGGAGCCGTGACCATGGACGTGCGCAACGCAGCACCACCGCTGCCGGACGAGATCGAATGGGTCAATACCGCGACCCCGCCGAGGATCGCCGACCACCGCGGGCGGGTGGTGCTGCTGTGGTTCTGGAGTTACGACAGCGTCAATTGCTGGAACCAGATCCCCGACATCAACCGCCTCGCCGAAAAGTATCATGACGGATTGACTGTCATCGGCATCCATAGCCCGAAATATCCACGCCAGGCTGCCAGCGACGCGGTATTGAGTGCAGTCAACCGACTCGGCCTTCGGCACGCGGTCGCGAACGATGGAGAGTTTCGCGTTTGGCGCTCCTACGCGATCAGGAGTTGGCCGAGCATTGCACTGATCGATGCCGCCGGCGCACTTGCTGCGGTGTATCCCGGCGAAGGGAGTGGGGATCTCGTCGACGTGCGGATCGGCCAGCTTCTCGACGAGGCAGCGCTGAATGACCTGCGCGTCTACGAGCCGACCCCGCCTGTGTTGCGACCGCAGCCGCGCACTGCGCTCGCGTTCCCGGGCAAGGTGCTGGTCGACGAAAAATTTCTTTACATCGCCGACAGTGGCCATCATCGCGTGCTCGAATGCAGTCACGAGGGCACGGTGAGCCGGTCGTTCGGCAGCGGCAATGCGGGCCACGCCGACGGCAGCGCCAGTCAGTCGTGCTTCAACGACCCGCAGGGACTCGCGCGCTGGGGCAGCGCGCTGTATGTCGCGGATCGCGGAAATCATTCAGTGCGGCGCATCGATCTGGGCAACGGCATCGTCGAGACCGTGTTGGGAACCGGGCGCGCCGGCTTTGATCGACCCGAGAATGCGGACGCACGCTCGACAGCCCTCAACAGCCCGATCGACCTGTCTGTGATCGGACATCATCTGCTGATCGCCGTTGCGGGGCAGAACCAGATCTGGAAACTCGACCTGCTCGCATTGACTGTCGTGGTCTATGCAGGCGAAGGCGAGCGTGGCCTGCTCGACGGCTCTGCGATGGAAGCGCTGTTTGCGCAACCCAGCGGCCTTGCAACGATCGGGCGGAATCTCCTCGTTGCCGACGCGGCATCGTCGTCGATCCGCTGGATCGAACCGGGTGGTCGGGTCGAAACCATGGTAGGAACAGGCTTGTACGATTTCGGCGACGCAGTTGGAATGCGCGGCAAGGTCCGTCTGCAGAATCCGCTCGCCATTGCGACTGATGCGCGCAGCGCGATCTATGTGGCGGACAGTGGCAACAATGCGATCAAGCGCCTGGAACGGGAAAGCGGCAAGGCGCATCTGCTGGATCTGCTGTATGGGCTGAATGAACCGCAGGGTCTCGCGGTGCACGCGAACCAGTTGTGGATCGCCAACACGAATCGTCACGAGATCGCACGCGTGGACCTGGCAACGGGCGTCGTGCACAGGGTCGGCGCTGGCGAAAGCTGATCGTTGGTCTCTGCGCGGGTCTCGATGACGGATCCGCGCGGGCACACGCCGGCATGCGCACGGCGTGACCGCTTTGGCTGAACCGTCCTCACAACACATTCATGGGGCCAACGCGCCCCTCGGGTTTGGCCGATGCCGCCCTTATTATTCACGGATGTCCGAACCCTCCCTCGCTCCCCCTGATTTCGATGGCAAGGTCTTCGTCAGCACGCTGACCGGGGCGCCCGGCGTGTACCGGATGTTCGGCGCATCGGGCGACCTGCTGTATGTCGGCAAGGCAGGCAATCTCAAAAAACGCGTCGGCAGCTATTTCCTGAAACCGAGGCTGGAGCCACGCATTGCCGCGATGATCGCGCAGATCGCGGAGATCCAGACCACCGTTACACGCACCGAAGCGGAGGCATTGCTGCTCGAAGCGCAGCTCATCAAGTCGCTCAAGCCGCGCTACAACATCGTCCTGCGCGACGACAAGAGCTATCCATACATCCATCTGACCAGTGGCGATTTCCCGCGTCTGGCCTTCCACCGCGGTACGCAGCGGACAAGTGGCCGCTATTTCGGCCCGTTCCCCAGCGCTGGTGCGGTGCGAGAGAGCCTGGATCTCATCCAAAAACTCTTCCGCATCCGCAACTGCGAGGACAGCTACTTTCGCAATCGCTCGCGTCCGTGCCTGCAGCACCAGATCGGTCGCTGCACCGCGCCGTGCGTCGATCTCATCGCCATTCCCGACTACGCCGAGGATGTGCGGCACGCCGAGATGTTCCTCGACGGTCGCGGCAGCGCGATGATGGACGAGCTGGTCGGCACGATGGAACGCGCGAGCACCGAGCTCCGTTTCGAAAAGGCTGCACGCATCCGCGACCAGATTGCAGCGGTGAAGCGCGTGCAGGCCAACCATTACGTGCAGGGCGCGAGCGCGGACATGGACATCATCGCCTGCGCGATCCGAGCAGGCATCGCCTGCATCAGCGTGCTGTTCTTCCGCAATGGCGTCAGCCTCGGGTCGCGCGACTTCTTTCCGCGCCTCGCGGTCGAAGCCGATGAAGCGACCATCCTTTCGTCGTTCATCGCGCAGTACTACCTGGAACGTCCGGTGCCGGCGGAACTGATCGTCAGTCATGCGCCGGAGGACGCGGCGCCACTGGCTGAGGCGCTGTGCGCGCACTGCGGACATGGGGTCGAGATCAAGTCCAGCGTGCGTTCCGATCGCGCGCGCTTCCTCGACCTTGCCGGTCGCAACGCCGAAGCCGCGCTGACCTCGCGTCTTGCCAGCCGTCAGACGCTGCTGGCACGCTTCGAGGCCCTGCGCGACTTGCTTGGGTTGGGCGAGACGCCACAACGGATCGAATGCTTCGACATCAGTCACACGATGGGCGAAGCGACGGTGGCCTCGTGCGTGGTGTTCGGTCCGGAAGGTCCGGAAAAATCGCAGTACCGTCGCTTCAACATCGCCGGAATCACCGGCGGCGACGACTACGCGGCGATGCGTCAGGCACTGGAGCGTCGCTACAAGCGGATTCAAGCAGGCGAGGGGAGGCTTCCCGACCTGTTGTTGATCGACGGCGGCAAAGGCCAGGTCCAGCAGGCCATCGACGTGCTGAACGAACTCGGCGTCGAAGGCGTACCCATCGTCGGCGTCGCCAAGGGCGAGGCGCGCAAGGCCGGCGACGAAACGCTCATCCTCGGAGACTCCGGCCGCAGCGTGTGGCCCGGGCCTGGATCGCTGGCGTCCCATCTGATCCAGGCAGTGCGCGACGAAGCGCATCGTTTCGCGATCACCGGCCACCGCGGCCGCCGCGAAAAAGCGCGCGAATCAAGTACGCTGGAAGAAATTTCCGGAGTCGGCGCGCGACGACGGTCCGCACTGCTGAAACATTTCGGGGGCCTCGCGGGTCTGTCCAAGGCAGGCATCGAGGAACTGATGCAGGTCAAGGGCATCAGCCGAGAGCTGGCAGAACGCATTTACGCTACCTTGCACGGCTGACAACCCGAACCGACCGATGCCGATCACGATTCCAACCGCCCTGACCCTCTTCCGCATTGGCCTGTTGCCTGTGATGGTCATCGTGTTCTATGCGCCATTTCGCGGCGCGAACATCGCAGCGGCCGCAATCTTCATCGCGGCGGCCATCACCGACTGGCTGGACGGGTGGATCGCGCGGCGCTGGGACATGGGGTCGGCGTTTGGTGCGTTCCTCGACCCGGTTGCTGACAAGCTGATGGTCGCGGTGACTCTGTTCCTGCTCGTGCAGGAGAACCCGACGCCGCTTCTGGCGGTCACCAGCGCGATCATCGTCGGCCGAGAAATCAGCATTTCGGCACTGCGCGAGTGGATGGCCGAGATCGGCCAGCGCGCAACTGTGGCGGTCGCGACCATTGGCAAGGTCAAAACCGTCATGCAGATCATCGCCATCGTCGTGCTGCTCTATCAGCATGATCTGGAGACGTTGCGGCCGTTCTTCGTCGGCGAGAGCCTGCTGGTGATCGCCGCGGCGCTGACAATCGGATCCGGCATCCAGTACGTCCGCGCTGCGTGGCCGGTGCTCCGTCAGCAACGCTGAAACGCGCTGAGCGCAACGCGCGGGCGAGAAATGTTGCGCGATGGGGTTGACACCTGCGAGTCAGAACGTAATATGCGCGTCCCATGCGGGAATAGCTCAGTTGGTAGAGCACGACCTTGCCAAGGTCGGGGTCGCGAGTTCGAGTCTCGTTTCCCGCTCCAGAAAGCAGATGAAACCTCGGTCCGCCGAGGTTTTGTTTTTTCTGCAGGTTCGTCAGGATGACGGGCGGTCTCGGCGCCAAGGACAGCGCGCAACAAACAAATCGTCACCGGCCTGGTGGCAGAGTGGTCATGCAGCGGCCTGCAAAGCCGCGTACGCCGGTTCGATTCCGACCCAGGCCTCCAACGCATTCGTCGTGCTTGCGTGCGTTCGGGCGCTGTCCGATCGCGACGGTGATGGCCCTCCGGTGGACGAATCGTTACGATCTTCGTGCGCGCGTCAACGCAACGCCCGGATGGCGAAATCGGTAGACGCAAGAGACTTAAAATCTCTCACCCTTCGGGGTATCCCGGTTCGATTCCGGGTCCGGGCACCACATGTTCGTACGCGGTTCAACCGGCTCTTGTCCCGGTGGAGGCATTGCGCCGATCCACCCCACGCATTGCACCGCCGACCGATCGGCCGACGGTGCATGTGAATCGTCAGGCTGCGTAGTCCTTCAGCTTCTTGAGCGGACGGACCTTGACCTTGACTGATGCAGGCTTCGCTGCGAACCAGCGCTCTTCCTTGGTGAACGGATCCACGCCCTTGCGCTTCGGCTTGGCGGCGACCGCCTGGGACGTGACCTTCATCAGGCCGGGCAGGGTGAACGAACCGACGCCCTTCTTGTGAACGGAGTTCGCGATCGTCTGTTCCAGCGCTTCGAGCACCGCACGGACCGTCTTCGGTTCGGCGCCGCTGTGCGAAGACAGATGGCTGACGAGCGACGATTTCGAGAGAACTTCGGTCAGAGGCTTCATCTTTGCCGGAGCAGCAGCGGCCGGCTTCTTGGATGCGCTCTTTGCAGCAGACTTCTTCATGGCCATGAACAATTGGCTCCTGAGTGGGGGTAATGGCGGATGTGTCGCGCGGGGCAGCGATTCGCCTCGCACCCCGGTAGCGTATCCGGTTTGTCGGGCCGTGGCTGCGGTTTTTCGCGCAAAACAGGGGTTTTTTTCGACGTTTCCACCGGCATTGCGGTCTCCTGTGATCACATCGGCCTGCGTTGCGATCTGCCATGCGGCTCGGCAATCGCTGTCCGGGCCGTCGCTGGCTCGGCCGATCAGGTCACCAGTCGCTTGCGCATTGCATATCGGACGAGTTCCGCGCTGTTGCGCAGGTTCAGTTTGGCAAGTACGCGACTGCGATGGTTCTCGGCCGTTTTCGGCGTGATATCGAGGCGGATTGCGATCTCCTTGATGGTCAGTCCATCGACGACCAGATGCAGCACTTCACGCTCGCGCGCCGACAGCGCGCCGTAGGGATCGTCCGGAGCATCGGGATGTTGTAGTTGCCCTGCCAACGCTTTCACGGCGAAAGGCCCGAAGTGCACGTCTCCGTTTGCAACGGTGCGGATGGCCTGCAGCAATTCGGTCGTTGCGACGTGCTTGACGACATATCCACGAGCGCCTGCGCGAACGGACAGCAGGACGTATTCGTCTTCTTCATGCATCGTCAGCACGAGCACGCGCGTGCGGGGAAGTTCGTTCGTCAGCCGCCGCACGACTTCAATGCCATTGAGTCTTGGCATCGAGATGTCGATGATCGCGACATCCGGCTGCGTCGCGTGCGCGAGCTCAATCGCGACGATGCCATCACCTGCTTCGGCGACGACGATGCATTCGCCACTCGCGCGCAGCGTGGCGACCAAGCACTCGCGCATGACCGTGTGATCATCTGCGATCAGAAGGCGGATCATGGCGTACGCCTCTCAGGGTCGTTGATCGGAAAATGCGCGGTGACGCAGAAACCGTTACCGGCGGCCGAGTCGACATGGAGCCGTCCGCCGAAGAGCCGAACGCGATCGCGGATTCCTCCAAGGCCACTGCTCTCGCTGGCGCCACTGCGCGCGAGAGCGGTCGCCGGATCGCCGCCGCGCCCGTCGTCGCGAACCGAAAGGGTAGCCAGGCCGTCGCGCAGCTTCAATTCGACATCGACGCGCTGCGCTTGTGCGTGCCGCGCGACATTTGCCAGCGATTCCTGGGCGACGCGGAACACGAGCGTGCACCGATCGCCGTCGAGTAGCTGCACGTCACCTTCGATCGACAACTCGACGTCCAGGTCGTGCGTCTCGGTGAACGTCCGCGCCAGCCATCGCAAGGCCTGTTCGAGCCCGAGATCGTCGAGGATCTGCGGTCGCAACAAGCGCGACAGCGAACGCGTGTCCTGCAGCGTCGACTCTGCAATCGCCTTCGCGTGCCGCAATCGTTCCAGTGCCCGCACATCGGTCGACTCTGGCGGGAGCGCCGCCAGTGACTCGGTGAGAAGGTGGATCAGCGCGGTGATGTTGTGCCCAACGCCGTCGTGGAGTTCGTGTGCAATGCGGCGCCGTTCGTCTTCCTGCACCCGCCACACCGAGCGAGCGAGCTGGCGGAAATGATCCTGCCCGTGCTGGAGCTGATCGATCAACGTGCGGTGTTCGTGCAACAGCGACTCCAGCTGCTCGCGCAGCGGACCGGTCTCCATCGGGGTATCAGTGTGCATTGCCATCGGGCGCCTCCTCGCGCAATCGGCGGTCCATCTGTTCCTCGAGCGAAGTGTGATCTTCCGGTGGCGCCTGCGCCAGCAGCTGCTCTCGCGCTGCTTTCGCGGCATCGTGCGCAGCGTCCGCCTCGACGCCGGCTGGCAAGGCACGTGCGCCCAGTTCATGGATGGTCGAAGCCTGCCGATAGTCGCCGACGTCAGCCAGCAAGGCGAGCGCCTGACGGTAGCGGGCGATTGCTGCAGACGTGTTTTCACTCTTCAGAGCGGCTGCCGTTTCCAATTCGAGCCATTGCAGTCGCAGCGGAATTTCATTGACCTTGCCGGTGTCGCCACCGAAGTCCGCGAGCAGGCTCTTCGCTTTCGGGAGGTCCCCGGATGCCAGTGCCATCCTCGTTCGTTGCAAGCGTATCTGCTGGTCCAACGTGCCACTGTGAGCCTTTGCGGCCGAGGTTGCCGCTTCGTCCAGCAATGTGGCCACTCTCTTCGGATTGGAAGCGAGCACCGCTTCTTGTGCGCGAACCAGTAGAAAGGCTGCCTGCTGTTCGCTGCCCAATGCATCAGTATTGATCGATGCGAGAAGAGTACTGGCGTGCATCGTGTTGCCAAGCGCAGTCCACACGCGCGCCAAAACCAACTGCGCACCGGTTTCCGTACGAAGGTCGGACCGCCGCGCTGCAATTTGTGCGGCCTGCGTGGCGTTCGCGATCGAATCCGAATACCGACCCTGCAAGAACGCAAGTTCAGCCAAGTGGACGAGACTTACGGACGTTTGTTCCGAGAGTTGGCTGGACTCCGCATGCGCGAGCGTCTTCTCAAGGCGCTCGCGCGCGGCCACGAAATGCCCGCGCGCAAGATCGAGCACGCCCATGTTTTGCTCCACCGTGAGCATGCGTACGCGGTCATCGAGCTTTTCGTAGGTGGCGAGGGCCTGCTGCCAATAGACCTGGGCGTCGTCGAACATTCCGAGCTGGAAGGAGCTGAAGGCCACGTTGTCGAGGCTTTCTGCGACAAGAGCCTCGTTGCCCAGCTGCCGGCGCATCGCCAGCGATTCCCGATAAGACGAAAGCGCTGCCGGGAGATCGCCGCGCTCCTCGTCGATGATTCCGCGATCGTTGTACAGATCCGCGAGATTGGCACGATCGCCGATTCGCTCAAGAATGGCCTTTGCCTTGTCCAGCGTGCGTTGCGCTTCGTCGTGATGGCCCCCGACGGATTCAACGATGGCAAGGTTGCGCAACGTCTTGCTCAGGCCGATCTCATCTCCCATTTTCTCGCGAATTGCCGCGGCGCGGGTGTACTGCTCGATCGCCGCATCCTGCTGCCCAAGGCGGTCATAACCCAAGCCGAGTGCGTTTCGAGTTTCCGCTTCCGCCGCCATGTCTCCGCTACGTGTAAAGAGGACCAACGCGCGAAGCAGATAGTCGTCGACGGCGATTCGCGGCTGCCCCTGCTGAATTCCCGTGCGCCCGAGCAAGTACCATGCGCGCGCGTCCTGGTCGTCGTTACGCACAATGGCCTTGAAGAGGTCCATCGCCTGCTCGCCACGGCCGCTGTCTGCGTGCGTCTCGGCGTTCAACAACGCCAGCGAAGCGTCATTGGGGTACATGTTTATACTTGTTTCGAGTGCTTGCGAGGCTTTGCGTCCCTGGCCTTCGCCAGCCAGGGATCGCGCATAAAGTTCAGCCGCGACCGGTCCGCCAGTTGCGGCAAACTGCGTGATGATCGCGCTGCGAATCGTCTGAGCCGCCAGAACGTGACCGGCTTGCTCTTCCGCATCGAGTCGAGCCGATTCGACCAGTGCGCTCTTGTCCGGCGGAGGGAGTGTCTTGGCAAGTTGAGCGGCTGCCGCGTCGGCGTGGTGAGCGTCGAGCGCAAGAAGTGCTCGCCCCAGTGGCTCCATTGCCTCGGACGAAAGTGCCGGCGGCGGTCCGGGTTGCCAATCCTGGGAACTCAAGGCGGCTCCGGCCTTCTGAAGGTATTTCTCCAGCAGTTCGTCAACGCTCCGCGCTTCCAGTTCGAGCAGGACTTTGGATGCCGGCGCATCGGGCTCTGTCAGCTCCAGTTTCATCTGTCCATTTCCAGCGCGCACAATCGAACCCGTGAACAGCCGCGTGGCATTTGCTGCTTGGGCGATTTCCGGCAACTGGTGGGTGAACGCATCCGGAGACGTGTCGGGAGCGACGCGCTGCAGCGCATCGAGAATCCGCCGCCGTGGCACGATGGCCAGTGCGCGATCGCCGCGCATCCACGCGCGCAAGTGCGCATCGACTGCTCTGGCTACTGCGGCAAGCTCGACATCGTCACCCGGCGCGTTCAACGGCAGCAGCGCAATCCTGGGCACGCGCACCGCGACGGGAGCAAGCAGCCTGGACACGAAATCGGGATGGCGCCAAATTGCGACGCCCGCGCCACCGAGCGCGAGGGCGACGGCCATCGACGTTGCGACGACTCGCCAATCGACAGGACGCCGCGGCACCCGGCGGGTATCCATTGCGCGCATCGCGGACTTTGCCGAATTCAGACGATGTGCGGGATTGATCGCGAGAAGACTGTTGCTGAACGCATGCAGCCAGCGCGGAAGATCCGGGCGCGCCTTCGCGAGTGACGGCGGTGGCCTCAAGATGCGCTGCATGACGGTTTCCGCCGGCGTACCGCCCGAGAATGGCAGTTCCCCGACGAGCATTTCATAGAGGATGAGGCCAACCGTGTAGAGATCGCTCCGCGCGTCGATCACCTGGCCTCGCGCCTGTTCGGGCGACAGGTATTCGGGCGTTCCGACGATCATGCCCGTCTGCGTCAGGCCAGTGGCTCCGAGGCTTCGGGCGATTCCGAAATCACTGATGTAGGCATTGCCGTCGGGGCCGAGAAGCACATTGGCGGGTTTCAGATCGCGATGAACAACCCCCTTGAGGTGCGCGGCGGCCAAGCCATCGAGAAGGCCGTGCGTGATCGCGAGGGCCTCGTTCAAAGGCAGGGCGCGTGAGCGATCCAGCCGCTGTTCGAGCGATTCGCCCGAGATGTAGTCCATGCTGATGAACCAGCGTCCGTTGTCCTCCGAAATATCGTGGATGCGTACAACGTGAGGACTGGAAACTTGCCTGGCGAGCAGGAGCTCGCGACGGAAGCTCGCGAATGCGTCAGGACGGCGCGCCAACTCGGGGCGTAGCAACTTGAGCGCGACTTCTATGTCAAGCGACTGGTCAAAGGCGCGGTACACGACTCCCATGCCGCCGATGCCGATGAGCGACTGGATCCTGAACCTTCCACCCAGAACATCACCGGCACGAAGTTCGCTGCCGATGATGACGCCGGTCATTGTGGCGGCCTGGTCGACAGGAAGGACTGTTTCTCGCGTCATCGGCGCACGATAGCGCGGAAAAGGGCGTGCGCGACAGGTGCCCAGGTCCGCGAGGGAGATCCCCGTTGTGCTTCGTCTTTAGCGGGTGGCGTCGGACACCAGGTCTGTCCAAGCGGGTGGTTGCACCCCAATACTCGCTGCGCTGCGAAGTGCGTCGGCGATGCGGTCTTCCAAACGGGCCGCCTCGATGGCCGCCGCTGCATGCCGGGTCACATTCTCCACCAGTTCGATGTCGAGTTCCGTGATAGGTGGGCCGGGTAGTCGGCTGTCCGCATAAAGCACACCGATTGAGCGGTGGCTGAGTGTCAGCGGCATGCAGAGGAGCGAGCGGATGCCGCCCAGTCGCACACTGGGGCGGGCAGCAAGCCACGGAGAATCATTGGTATCAACGCAGACCACATACTCGCGGGTCGTAAGCGCCTGTTCGACGGCCGCGGCGCTCCCGGCAAAGTGCCTGTTGGAGAGGTCATCGACGCGAAGTCCTCGCGTCGCATGCACTCGAAGAGTTTCGCCGTCGGGTGCATACAGAACGAAACCGCGCTCCAGGCCCGTCAATTGGAGCACCATGTCGAGCGTTTGCGGTATCAGCGCCCCAATTCCGAGTTGAGGGAGCAATCGAGCGGACAGCGCCCGCGACATTGATCGCCTGCTCTCGGAACTTGCGACGGCCGCAGCCCCCGCGACCGCGTCCAGTGGTTCCAGAGAACAGCTGATGTCTCCGATCATGAACCAGGTCAAGTTGATGAACTCGGCGCGGCCCGTCAGCCGGCCTTCAACGCTGATGCCGTTCTTGCTGCCGGTGTCGTGCAGAAGCCACGAGCCGTCACTGCCCTTCAACTCTCCATGCTGGCGCGAGATCGATCGATGGTCGAGTCGAATCTCGCAGTCCGACGAACGACCGATCGTATAGTTTCGGCCATCTTCAAGCACCCGCATGACCGCGGCATTGTCCGGAGGATAGGCGCAAAAGCGGGCGGGCATGGCGGCTGGGTCAGGGATTCGAAGCGCCACCTTGCAGTCGAACGAGCGAAAAACGCAAGGTCTTGGCCAGGCTGAGCATCTCGCCAGCGTCATTGGTCACGGAATGGTCTGCCTGCCAGACATTCGCGATGTCGCCGTTCGTGGCACCGATCTGAATTTCGAGGATCAGTTCGTCAAGCGCAGAAATGGCGGCGCCGACGTCCAGCAAGACCAGCAGTTGCACTTGGCTCAACAAGCCCAGCAGATCGCCCTGCAAGACGTTGTTCAAAGCGGCAGCCAGAATTCTCACATCGAGGTCGACGATCTTTCCAAGTACGACCGTCAGCACGAGCCGATTGTCCTCGACCACAACGAACTGGGAAAACGCGCCGCCGCGACCGCGCGTGCGGACACTTCCGCTCAGTACGTCCTCGGTGATGTCCCCGAAAAGGCCGCCCACTGGGGCTTTGAGTATCCGGTAGCGGCTGTTCTGTACAAACGTGAGGTTCGCGGTGTGAATTTCCACCTGATAGTCGTTGAGGAACGACAGCATGCCCGTGCCATCCTCGTTGCCGTCGAAATTCGTCTTGAAGAGCCACCCCAGATTCGGCGGTTCCACAGTGATCATCATTGGAAACGCGGGGTCAACGACCACGCCTGCCACATTGGCGAAGCGTGCGGTCAGGATCGGATCGTTGGGGTTGACCAGTTCCGCCGTCAAATTCAGACTTTGTGCGTCCAGGTTGAGCGGCGTGTCGAACGTGATCGTCACTTCCGCGTCATAGGTATTGGCGCCATTCGCAAGCGAGATCTGGGCGTGCGCAACGTTTCCCGTGACACTCACGATGACCGCGGCACGCGCAGGATTCGCACATAGGCACCCCAGCGCGCCGAGGACGGCGAGCACGGCGGAATATCGACTTTGGATGATCACGTTTCCGCCCCTGTGCCGCTGCTGCGCAATGAATCGCCTTGTTCCATCGGCTTATACCAAGGGTACGCCAAATGACAAGTGCATCCGAGCATAATCCGTTCCTTTTCAGCGATTTGGGGGATTTTCCCCTGAGGAACTGAGGACAAAGCGAAAATCGTGCCGAGGCGCGAAAGCGTGTCGGGCCGGGTCAGGGTAAAGGCTTCGGCTGCGCTGCCGACAAACGTGGCGCGTAGGTGACCCGTCTGATGCGGAGCCAAAAAAAACCGGCGGATCCAAGTGATTCGCCGGGTGTGAGTGAATCAAATGCCGGATGTGCCATTCGCTGTCGAGTTCAATCCCTATCTGTGATCTCCCTGCGCGAATGGATCTGCCGGCCCTCGTTTCAGGTTTCGGTGGATTCGCTCATCGACACAGGTGGGTGCGTCAGTACATCGGGACTGCGTCGTCAGGTGGGTCGTTGCGCCGGTGGCAATCGTCGGGGCTTGGGCTCGGTTCAACCTATCTGGTGGACTCCCTGCTGAATCTCTGGCTGATCCCGAAATGCGGGTTGGCGTGAGGAGTTCCTGCAAGTCGAATGCGCCACTGCATCAGTTGTTCGCACCACAAGGGGCGTTGCAAAACGTGTTGAGAGGTTCGCGCTACCGGGAACGGCCTTCTGACCATTTCGTCACCCTATCTGTGGTCTCCCTGTCCGCTCCGTTCGCCGTGCCCTGGGGCCAGGCCTTGGCGAGCGTCACGAGCAGGTCGAATACGCCACTACCTCGGGTTTCTTGTCGATCTCGGGCCGGTTCCCGGTCTTGCAAAAATCGTTCAGTTCGTGCGGATCATTCAAACCCGTTGCAGTAGATGGAATCCTGCAGAACGAGCGCCATGTCGATGCCAGAGTCGAGCATCTTGTTGATCTGGTCAGGCGTGTAATTGCGCAGGCTGAAGATCGCCCTCTGCGTGACACCATCAACCGTAGCAGTCACGGCGTAGCAACCTGAAATTTCATTGGCGGTGGCGCTCAAGGTGATTTCACCGTT
>NZ_JBDSWZ010000200.1:0-31751 GCF_039926425.1 Dokdonella sp. | reverse complement strand
ACCGTGCTGCCAGACCTCGCGAACCAGATCGTGACATCGCGCATCCTGACTCCGCAGGATTTCCAGGATCGACTCAACGCGTTTCGCGGCGCGGCGTTCGGCATGGAACCGGTGCTCCAGCAAAGTGCCTGGTTCCGACCGCACAACCGAAGCGAAGACATCAAACACCTTTATCTCGTCGGCGCCGGAACCCATCCCGGCGCAGGCGTCCCCGGCGTGCTGTCGTCCGCACGCGTCCTCGACTCGGTGGTGCCCGATGCAGCGACATTTGCCTGAGCGCGTCGATTCGGCTCGAGATCTCGTCGCCTGTCGCGACGCTCTGCGAGCCGGTTCGAAATCCTTCGCTGCTGCGTCGCGCCTTTTGCCAGCGCGCGTCCGCGATGCCGCTACGATCCTCTATTCGTTCTGCCGCGAAGCCGACGACGCAGTCGACCTGCACGCGGGTGGCGTCGACGCTGTCGCTGAACTTCGCGCCCGGCTCGACGGGATCTATGCCGGCACACCACGCGCGTTCTCGACGGACCGCGCAATGGCCGACGTCGTGCGCGTGCATGCACTTCCGCGTGAACTGCTCGACGCGCTCATCGAGGGTTTCGAATGGGACGCGGGGGGGCGCCGCTACGCCACGATGGATGAACTGCAGGACTACGCCGCGCGCGTCGCCGGCACCATTGGCGCGATGATGTCGGTGCTGATGGGAACGCGATCCGCATCGGCGGTCGCACGCGCATGTGACCTCGGCGTCGCGATGCAGCTGACCAACATCGCCCGCGACGTTGGCGAAGACGCACGCGCAGGGCGTCTGTACCTGCCACTCGATGCATTGCACGCAGCCGGCATCGATTCGGAGCGCTGGCTGGTGAAGCCCGAGATCAACGATGGTGTGCGTGCGGTGATCCGGAACGTTCTGGGCGTGGCCGAGGCACTGTACGCGAAGGTCGATTCCGGGGTCGCCCAACTCGCGCCCGAATGTCGGCCGGGCATCAATGCGGCGCGCTTCATCTATGCGGAGATCGGCCGCGTCGTCGCGAATTCCAACTACGACTCGGTCTCGCGGCGAGCGATCGTTTCCCGGAGGCGCAAGGTGTGGCTGCTCGGACGCGCATGGGTTGCAGGAACCCGCCTGCGTGCCGGCGGCGATGACGGGCCGCTTGCTGCGACGCGTTATCTGGTCGACGCGGTGACGATGGCGACATTTCCCGACGCCGAGAGGACAGCGGCATCCAGTCTTCCGTGGTGGCACGTGCGCTCGCGCGCGTTGTGGTTGCTCGATTTGTTCGAGCAGATGGAACGCCGTGAGCGTGCAGCATCGTTGCATGGCTTGATGGAAGCGGGTCTGCGCCGCTGACGCGCGCTGTTCGATGACCAGCAGCCTCGCGGGACTTCTTGAAATGGCGCTGGTGTTTGGCGGCGTGCTCGCGTTGTTGCTGTGGGAGCTGTTCTCGGTGCGACGGTCGCAGAAACGCGATTCGGCGTCCGCCAGGGTGAGAGGGAAACAGCGCGATCCGCCTTGATCCGGCCAACCGCATGGAGTACCCAGCGACGGTTTTGATCAACGTCGATTTGAACGGGGCATCCGGAACGGCAGCATCGCCTGCACGATCGGCATGCGGAAGCGCCGCAGATCGAGCGACTCGTGCACGCTCGCTACCGATTGGCCCAGCACGCGCGATCGGATCACCGAACGGGCGTAGAACGGCGCGTCCTGCAGGCTGCGGTCGACGTGGGCGATTCCGTCGTCGGATCGGGTTGCGCGTTCGATGCGCCATCCGCTGCGGGGCAGCACTGCGCGTTGCGGCGGTTCGAAGGGATGCGCGCGAGCATCGCGATCGAACGCGATTGCAAGATGGCTTTCGCCGCCGTCGCGCGCCAACACGTCGTAAAGAACTGCGGTGCCGCCATCGCGCAGCGCTGCGCGCGACCAGGTCCAGCGCTCGAGGCTGGTCTCGAGCGGTTCGCTGCCCTGATTGGAATCGAGATAGCCGGTGCCGGACCAGCGAACGTTCGGAGACTGCAGCTGGACCTCGACACGCGCGGACGGAGCAATGGGTGCCCAGCGATGACGACCCTCCGCGTCGAGAGCGAAAGACTGCTGCGCCAGCGCCTGTGGAATCACCCGCACCTGGCCGCGAATGCGTGACGGCAAAGGCGCGGTGATCTCGTCGAGATCGAACGTGAGGACACCGGCCGACCAGTGCATCGCGCTCGGTCCGATTACAAGACTCGACGTTTCCTGCCGCAGGCTTGCGCGGCCGCGCTCGGTCATTGCCCAGCGAGTGGCCGTCGGTCCACGCAGCGCAATGTTCATCGCGCAATGACCCCGTGGGTCCACCGTCGCTCCGCGCCTTCGCGCCCATGCGTAGTACGGCGAGAATACGCTGCCGATGAACGCGATCAGGGTCATCGCGCTGCGGCCGTCATCACTCAGCGCGTCGACGTACCACCAGGCATAGCCATTGGATGGAACGAGCGTATCGAAGCGAAGTCCTTCAGAAGGCGCGCCGCTGCCAGTCGTCCCGACAGCGTCGCCATCGGGACTCCCGGACCCGGATGCGTGCTCCCTCCCGCCAGATAAAGGCCGCGCAGGCGACTCGTCGATCCCGCCCGATTGAACGACGCCATCCATCCGTGTGACGCCGGCCCGTACAGCGCCCCGCCGGTCGCTGGAAACAGGCGATTGAAGTCCGTCGGCGTCACCACCCGGGTCGCCTCCGGTTCCGGCACCACATCGAGGCCACAACGCGCGAGGAGTCCAAAGCTGCGTTCTTCGCATGATCGTATCTCGCGGGTTGTGTAAGCGTGCGTGTCGCCATTCGCGGGAGCGTTGACCAGACACAGCAGCCGTTCCGGCGTTCCAGTGTGGGGCATGTCGTTGTCGTCGCGGTCCTGCGCGCACACGTAGACGGTCGGCTCCGACGGCACCTGCGCGCGGCCGAAGATGTCGGAGAACTCGCGCGCGTAGTCGGTCGAGAAGAACACGTTGTGACGCTGCAGCGGAAAGCCGCTCGTGCGCGCCTGCATCAGCCAGGTGATGGCTGAGAGTGATCGCGTGGTCGCCCTCGACGCCGGAACGGCGCGCGCCGCCGCCGCGCCGAAAGCACCAGAGGTGAGCGCGGCGCTGTCCGCATTGACGACGACCGCATCGGCGCCGATCCGCTCGCCACCCTGCAACGTGATGCCCTCCACCCGTCCGCGTTCGGCGTGGATTTCCGCGACCTCGGCATCGAAGCGGAACGTTGCGCCAAACCGTTCTGCCGCTCGCTGCACCGCGAGCGCCAACTGGTGCATGCCGCCCTTCACGTACCACACGCCGTCCTGCTCGACGTGCGCGACCAGCATCAATGTTGCGGGTGCCAGAAACGGTGATGAGCCGCAATAGGTCGCGTAGCGTGCGAACAGTTGCTGCAACCTGGGATCGCGGAAGTGCTTGCCGAGTGCCGGCCACAGCGTCGTGAATGGCGAGATGCGCAGCAGATCGCCAAATCCGCGCACACCGGCGTTGCGCATCAGTCCGAGCGGGCCCGTGCGTGCGCTGCGGATGAAAGGCTTTTCGAGTGTGGTGTAGATCTTGCGCGCGCGTTGCGTAAATTCGCGGTAGTGACGTCCCTCGTCTGCGCCCGCGAAGATCGAGATCGCATCGACGGTTTGCTGCAGATCGGCATGCAGATCCAGTCGAGATCCATCGCACCAGGCGTGGCGCGCCAACGTCTGTGCCGCGTCGAGATGGACGACGTCGGCGAAATCCAGGCCGACCGATTCGAACAAGGCTTCGAACACCCAGCGCATCGTGAAGACCGTGGGTCCGGCATCGATCCCGGCACCCCCGACGTCGACCGTTCGCATTTTTCCGCCAGGGCCGGATGCGCGTTCGAGCACGGTCACGTCGGCACCGGAGGCCGCCAGTTCCAGCGCCGCCGCCAACCCGCCGATTCCGGCGCCGATGACGACTACCCGTGGCGCATGCATCGTCGAGTCCGCAACTGATTTTCCATTGACGGGTCGGAGGGGTTTGTCTAGAGTCGATGACACAATAACGCGTCAAGTCGAAATGACAAGTTCGGCGGCGCCGATCGGGACACCACGATGGATTTTGCGACGCGTATCGAAAACGCCCTGCTGGCCGCCATCGAGCCCGGCGAATCCGCGGGATGCCCGCCCGGCCTTGCCGCGGCAATCCGCTACGCAGTGTTTCCGGGGGGCGCGCGCGTCAGACCCCGATTGTGCCTGGCGGTGGCGTCTGCATGCGGAGATCCGCATCCGCGCATCGCCGATGCGGCCGCGGCGTCGATCGAGCTGCTCCATTGCGCGTCCCTGATGCACGACGACCTTCCGTGTTTCGATGACGCAACGACCCGCCGCGGAAAACCTGCCGTGCACCGCACGTTTGGCGAGCGTCTCGCCGTGCTCGGAGGCGACGCGATGATCGTGCTGGCATTCGAATCGCTGGCGGATGCCTGCGGCGAGGCGCCGGAGCGGCTGCCACTTCTGTTGAAGATCATTGGTCGATCGGTCGGAACTTCGGGCGGGATCGTTGCCGGCCAGGCATGGGAGTGCGAGCCGCGCGCATCGCTGACGCAATACCAGCAGGCGAAGACAGGATCCTTGTTTGCTGCTGCAACCATGGCCGGTGCCGCAGCGGTTGGCGAGGCCGATTCGGAAGCCTGGCGAGCGCTGGGCGAAAAAATCGGCGAGGCCTACCAAGTCGCGGACGACATTCTCGACGTAACCGCATCGGCGAGCGAAATTGGCAAGCCGGTTGGGCGTGACGCGGCGCTCGGACGGCCAAGTGTGGTGGCACTTCTCGGACTCGACGGCGCCATCGCCAGCCTCAAGCGGCTGGTCGCCGAGGCCACCGATTCGATTCCCGCGATTCCCGCCGCCGATGCGCTGCGTGCGGTGATCTTTGCGCAGGCGCAGGGACTCTTGCCGCGGGATCTGCGTCAGGCGGCGTGATGCATCGTTCGCTGACATCGAGGGCGATCGAGGTGCAGTCAGGCTGGTTCGAACGGCTGCAGGCGTTCGGGCTCGGTCTGATGTCGAATCCGCGCTTCCGGCGCTGGGCCGCTGCATTTCCGCTGACCCGCCCCATCGCACGCCGGCGAGCACTTGCGCTGTTCGACTTGTGCGCCGGCTTCGTCTATTCGCAGGTCCTGCTCGCCTGCGTCCGCCTGCGCGTGTTCGATATCCTCGCCGAAGGTCCGCAAGCGGTCGACACGCTCTCGCGGCGGCTGACACTCAGTCGTGATGCAACCTTGCGTCTGCTCGATGCGGCGGTTTCGCTTCGCCTCGTCGCCCGGCGGCGCGGCGATCGCTATGCACTCGGTGCGCTCGGCGCCACTCTCGTCGGCAACGACGCGCTGCAGTCGATGATCGAACACCACCGCATGCTCTACAACGACCTGCGCTTCCCGGTCGAGCTGTTGCGCATGCAGGTTCGTCAGGGTGAGCTCGCCCAGTACTGGCCGTACGCTCAGTCGGATCAGCCCGATCAGCTGGAGGCCCAGAACGTTGCGCGCTACAGCACGCTCATGACCGCATCGCAGCCGCTGATTGCCGACGAAGTGCTCGATGCGTATTCGATCGGCAAGCACCGATGCCTGCTCGATGTCGGTGGCGGCGAGGGTGCGTTCCTCGCAGCGGCAGCGGCGCGAGCGCCGCACTTGCGCCTGATGTTGTTCGATCTTCCCGCCGTTGCAGGACGGGCCCAGGCGCGACTTGCGGAACTGGCGCTCGCAGACCGTGCGAGCGTGCATGCCGGGAGTTTTCGGACGGATCCGTTGCCGACAGGGGCGGACGTCGTGAGCCTCGTTCGCGTCCTGCACGATCACGACGATGACACCGTGCTCGCCATTCTTGCGGCGGTGCGACGTGCGCTCCCGGACGACGGCGTCTTGCTCATTGCCGAACCGATGTCGGGTACGCGCGGCGCCGAAGCGGTGGCCGATGCGTACTTCGCGTTCTACCTGCTGGCCATGGGGAGCGGCCGAACGCGGACGC
This sequence comes from Dokdonella sp., assembly GCF_039926425.1. Lineage (GTDB taxonomy): Bacteria > Pseudomonadota > Gammaproteobacteria > Xanthomonadales > Rhodanobacteraceae > Dokdonella_A. Next base: position 25,754 of record NZ_JBDSWZ010000200.1, on the reverse strand, counting down.
CCGAGCGACTGGGCGAACTTCTCCACCAATCAGGATTCGATCGCGGCAGGATGATCGACACCCGTTTGCCGTTGCAAACGCGGCTCCTGGTGGCCCATCCGCGATTGGTCTGACGTAAAGTCGTCAAAAAAAGTGTCAGCCGCTATTGACACAGGCAACCGTAAATCTAAACTAACGCTGAACCGGAACAGATGACGATGCGGCATAGGGCCGCATCCGCCTCAGGCGACCAGGAGAGTTTCATCAACACCACAGCCGTCGTTTTCGAGCAGCCGGGGCAATTGTCTCTGGCGACGCTCGATCTCACCCCGCCAGGGGAAGAAGACGTTGTCGTGGACATCCTGTGGAGCGGCATCAGCACCGGTACTGAGCGGTTGCTCTGGACCGGTCGGATGCCGTCCTTCCCCGGTATGGGGTATCCGCTTGTTCCCGGGTACGAATCGGTCGGACGCGTCAGCGAAGCCGGTGTGCGCTCGGGTTCGACCGTCGGCGACACGGTTTTCGTTGCAGGCGCAAAGTGCTTTGGGCCTGTGCGTGGACTGTTCGGCGGCGCTGCGGCGCGCCTCGTCGTCCCCGGTTCACGCGCTGTGCCGGTCGCCGAGCACCTCGGCGAACACGCTGTACTGCTGGCACTGGCCGCAACTGCCTACCACGCGATCTGTCCCACGGTGATCGAGCATCCCGATCTGATCGTCGGCCACGGCGTTCTCGGCCGCCTGCTGGCGAGGCTTGTCGTTGCCACGGGCGGCGCTGCACCGACGGTTTGGGAAACCAACGCGCAGCGCGCGAGCGGAGCGGAGGGCTACAGCGTGCTCGATCCAGCTGTCGACACACGCCGCGACTACCGCCGGATCTGCGACGTCAGCGGCGACTCCGCAATTCTCGACTCGGTGATCGCCCGCATGGCGCCGGGTGGCGAAGTCGTGCTTGCCGGTTTCTACAGCGATCCGTTGTCGTTTGCATTTTCACCCGCGTTCATGCGCGAGGCGCGCATCCGGGTCGCCGCCCAATGGGTCGAGTCCGATTTGAAGGCGGTCCAATCCCTTGCCGAGAGCGGACGCCTGTCGCTCGACGGCCTCATTACACACCGCGCGGAACCGGCGGATGCCGATGCAGCGTATCGCACCGCATTCGGTGACAGCGCCTGCCTGAAAATGATTCTCGACTGGAGAGCGAACACATGAGTGCTTCCGCGGACGGCCGGGAAACATTGATACCAATGCGCGTGCTCGACGACATGTTGCGCGCGGAAGCCGCGGTCCCGCTCGATCCCGTGTCGACCGGACCGGTGACCAAGGAAACGCAGATCATCGCGATCTACGGCAAGGGCGGAATCGGCAAGAGTTTCACGCTCGCCAATCTCAGCTATTCGATGGCGCAGGACGGGAAGAAGGTTCTGCTCATCGGCTGCGATCCGAAGAGTGACACGACCTCTCTGCTGTTTGGCGGCCGGGCGTGTCCGACGATCATCGGAACGTCGTCGAAGATGAAGCTCGCGGGCGAGCAGGTGAAGATCGGCGATGTCTGCTTCAAGCGCGACGGCGTCTTCGCAATGGAGCTCGGTGGTCCGGAGGTGGGTCGCGGCTGCGGCGGCCGCGGCATCATCCATGGTTTCGAAACACTCGAAAAGCTCGGCTTCCACGAGTGGGGTTTCGACTACGTGCTGCTCGATTTCCTCGGCGATGTGGTCTGTGGAGGCTTCGGCCTGCCGATTGCGCGCGACATGTGCCAGAAGGTGATCGTGGTTGGCAGCAACGATCTGCAATCGCTCTATGTTGCGAACAATGTGTGTTCGGCAGTCGAATATTTCCGCAATCTCGGCGGCAACGTCGGCGTCGCGGGTATCGTGATCAACAAGGATGACGGCACCGGTGAAGCCGCTGCGTTTGCCGAAAAAGTCGGCATTCCGGTGCTTGCCGCCATTCCTGCCAACGACGACATCCGTCGCAAGAGCGCGAGCTACGAGATCATCGGCAGACCGGGCACGCAATGGGCGCCGCTGTTCCAGACGCTGGCCGACAACGTCGCGTCTGCGCCGCCGATGCGTCCGAAGCCGCTCAGCCAGGATGAACTGCTAGGGCTTTTCTCCGGCGATGTCGTCGGGCGCAATGTCGTGCTGACTCCGGCGACCGAGTTCGACATGTGCGGTCGAACCGAAATCAGCAAGCCTTCGCTTGAAGTCGTCTACGAGACTGTCTGACGTCATGTCCGAGTCGATCCCCATCACGCTCGCCAGTGCCGATTCGACGCCTGTCGACGGGATGGGCTGCCATTCCGGCAAACAGGTGATGCTCGACGCGGCCAAGGCCGCGGGAAAAAGCGAGACGCTTGATCGCTACGCGAAGGACTATCCGAAAGGCCCGCACGATCAGCCACAGTCGATGTGTCCGGCGTTCGGTGCGTTGCGCGTGGGCCTGCGCATGCGCCGCACCGCAACCGTTTTGAGTGGTTCGGCGTGTTGCGTTTATGGGCTCACGTTCACTTCGCATTTCTACGGCGCCCGCCGCAGCGTTGGGTACGTGCCGTTCAATTCGGAATCGCTGGTCACCGGGAAGCTGTTCGAGGACATCCGCGAGTCGGTGCATGCGCTGGCGGATCCGGCAATCCACGACGCAATCGTCATCATCAATCTGTGTGTGCCGACCGCGAGTGGAGTGCCGTTGCAGTTGCTTCCGCGCGACATCAACGGTGTGCGCATCATTGGCATCGACGTCCCCGGATTCGGCGTGCCGACGCACGCAGAAGCGAAAGACGTGCTGGCCGGAGCGATGCTCCGCTACGCGCGCACGGAAGTTGCTGCAGGACCGGTGCAGGCGCCCCGTGGCGGACGCAGTGGATTGCCGACCGTCACCCTTCTCGGCGAAGTCTTTCCAGTCGATCCGGTTGGAATTGGAATGATGCTCGCGCCGCTGGGATTGGCTGCCGGGCCCGTCGTGCCCACCCGTGAATGGCGAGAGCTCTACGCGGCATTGGACGGAAGTGTTGTCGCAGCGCTGCACCCGTTCTACACCGCGAGCATTCGCGAGTTCGAAGCCGCCGGTCGACCCATTGTCGGCTCCGCGCCGGTGGGGCATGACGGCACAGAGTCGTGGTTGCAGGCGATTGGCAGTGCGGCAAATGTTGCCCAGGGCAAGATCGACGCTGCGAAGAACCAGTTTCTGCCGGCGATCCGCGCCGCCCTGGCTGCAATGCCGATCAAGGGTCGCATCACGCTCAGCGGGTACGAGGGTTCGGAACTTCTGGTCGCGCGTCTGCTGGTCGAGAGTGGGGCGGACGTGCGTTACGTGGGTACCGCTTGTCCCAAGACGGCATGGAGCAGCGCCGACCAGGACTGGTTGCAGGCGCGTGGCGTCCACGTGCAATACCGCGCATCGCTGGAACAGGATCTGGCCGCGTTGCGCGAATTCGAACCCGACCTCGCGATTGGAACCACCCCTGTCGTCCAGGCTGCAAAGACCGCGCGCACGCCGTCGTTGTATTTCACCAATCTGATTTCCGCTCGACCCCTCATGGGTCCTGCCGGTGCGGGTTCGCTGGCAAGCGTGGTCAACGCGGCCATCGCGAACAAAGCCCGTTTCGACGTGATGGAATCGTTCTACTCAGGTGTTGGCGAAGGCTTCGCGTCCGGTGTCTGGCAGGAGTCTCCACGGGATCGTCCGGAGTTCCGCGAACAGTACCGCCGCAAACTGGCCAAGGTTACAAAAGCCTCGCACGTCGAGGAGCCGATCTGATGCTTGTCCTCGATCACGATCGCGCGGGCGGGTACTGGGGCGCAGTGTACGTATTCACCGCGATCAAGGGACTCCAGGTCGTCATCGATGGCCCAGTCGGTTGCGAGAATCTGCCGGTCACATCGGTGCTCCACTACACCGATGCGCTGCCGCCACACGAATTGCCGATCGTTGTCACTGGTCTCGCTGAAGAACAGCTCGGTCGCGAAGGCACCGAAGGATCGATGCGGCGCGCCCATGCCGTCCTCGACCAGGATCTTCCTGCGGTCGTGGTGACAGGGTCCATCGCCGAAATGATTGGCGGTGGCGTCACGCCGGAAGGCACGAACCTGCAGCGCTTCCTGCCTCGCACGATCGACGAAGACCAGTGGCAGTGCGCGAATCGCGCGATGAACTGGTTGTGGACGCAATACGGATTGAAGCGCATTCCCGCGCGCAAACCGCTGTCGCCGGAAAAGAAGCCGCGCGTCAACATCATCGGCCCGTGCTATGGCACGTTCAACACGCCGAGCGACGTGGCCGAAATTTGCCGACTCGTCGTCGGGATCGGTGCCGACATCAACATGGTGTTTCCGCTTGGCAGTCATCTGGCCGATGTTCCCAAGCTGATCGATGCCGACGTCAACATCTGCATGTATCGCGAGTTCGGACGGATGCTGTGCGAGTCGCTTGAGCGACCCTACCTGCAGGCGCCGATCGGCCTTCACAGCACGACCAAGTTCCTGCGCAAGCTCGGCGAACTGCTCGGTCTCGATCCCGAGCCCTTCATCGAACAGGAGCGCCACACCACGATCAAGCCGATCTGGGATCTGTGGCGATCGGTCACACAGGATTTCTTCGCGACCGCGAGCTTCGCTGTCGTGGCCAGCGATACCTACGCACGCGGCCTTCGCAACTTTCTGGAATCCGAGCTCGGCATGCCTTGCAATTTCGCGATTTCGCGCTTGCCTGGCGAGAAGACCGACAACGCGGCCGTGCGTGACATGGTTCAGAAAAAGCCGCCACTCGTCATGTTCGGCAGCTACAACGAGCGCATGTACCTTGCCGAGATCGGCAACCGTGCGAGCTACATACCGTGCTCATTCCCTGGCGCGATCATCCGCCGCCACACCGGCACGCCCTTCATGGGCTATTCGGGTGCTACGTACATCGTGCAGGAATTCTGCAACGCGCTGTTCGATGCGCTGTTCAACATCCTCCCGCTCGGCAGCGAACTCGACAAGATCGATTCGACGCCGTCGAAACTCGGTTCCCAGTTGCCGTGGCTCGACGATGCCAAAGCGGCACTCGATGAATTGCTCGAGCGCCAGCCAATCCTGATCCGGATCTCGGCGGCGAAGCGCTTGCGTGACCGCACCGAGCGTGAAGCTCGCAAGGCGGGCGAGATTGAAGTCACTGTCCAACGCGTCGAAGCATCCTGTACGGCACTGGCCGATGGGGAGCCTGCATGAGCGCGACGTGCAAGAAAAAGATCGCCGGCAATGACGCCGGCGACCCATCGGCCTTGGTGTTTCACACCAGGACGATCCCGGCTACGCGGGGTTGCGTGGTGACGGCCGCAAGGCCAATCGGAGGTAGACCATGAGTGATGAAAGACGGTCGCTGACGGGATTGACGGAGATGGAGGCGAAAGAGTTCCACCGAATCTTCGTCACCAGCTTCATCATTTTCACCGCCATCGCCATCGTTGCGCATTTCCTGGTGTGGCAGTGGAGACCGTGGCTGCAGTGAGGAATGCGAATTCCTGACCGCAACACGTTCCACTCCGCGCTGGTGAACCTGATTACCAATGGGAGACACGAGACATGTGGAGAGTATGGCTGCTATTTGATCCGCGTCGGTCGCTGATAGCGCTATTCACGTTCCTTTTCGTACTGGCTTTGCTGATCCATTTCATTCTGCTCAGCACGGCACGTTACAACTGGATCGAGGGTGGCTCGAAGGCACCACCGGCGGTGACCTCGCAAAATACGCCCCGGCCAGCCGGCTAGGGCGATTCTGCGAAATCAGTCGCCACGCAAGGAAGGCGAGGGTCCGGCTTCGACCGGTCCCTCGCCTGATGGATGGTGCGCACGCGGGATCGACGACAACAATTATTCGCAAGTGGGCGTGGGAGCGAACAATGAGCATGCTTAGTTTTGAACGGAAATATCGCGTCCGCGGTGGAACGCTGGTCGGGGGCGATCTGTTCGATTTCTGGATCGGCCCGTTCTATGTCGGATTCTTCGGCGTCACAACGGCGTTCTTCGCCACGCTCGGCACGGCCCTGTGCATCTACGGTGCGGCGCTCGGGCCGACCTGGAACATCTGGCAGATCAACATTCCGCCACCGGATCTTTCCTACGGCCTGGGCCTCGCTCCGCTGAAGGAGGGTGGCCTGTGGCAGATCATTACCGTCTGCGCGATTGGCTCGTTCATTTCCTGGGCGCTGCGCGAAGTCGAGATCTGCCGCAAACTCGGGATTGGCCTCCATGTCCCGTTTGCATTCGGCGTCGCGATCTTTGCCTACGTCGCACTGACCGTCATCAGGCCGATCCTGATGGGGGCGTGGGGCAATGGATTTCCGTACGGAATCACCAGTCACCTCGACTGGGTCTCCAACACCGGTTATCAGTACCTGCATTTCCACTACAACCCGGCCCACATGCTGGCCGTGAGTTTCTTCTTCGCCACCGTGTTCGCGTTGTCCCTTCACGGGTCGCTGATCCTTTCCGCAGCGAACCCGAAAAAGGGCGAGGCGATGAAGACGGCGGAGCACGAAAACACCTTTTTCCGCGACACGATCGGATATTCGATCGGTACGCTCGGCATCCATCGCCTCGGCCTGTTCCTGGCCCTCAGCGCGGGGTTCTGGAGTGCCATCTGCATCATCATCAGCGGGCCGTTCTGGACACGCGGCTGGCCGGAATGGTGGAACTGGTGGCTGAGCCTTCCAATCTGGTAATTCCGATGAGCCTGGACGTCAAATTCGAGGGGCGCTGAGATGGCCGAATACCAAAACATATTTACCCGACTGCAGGTCAATGCGCCCGCTTACGAAGGCGTCCCGTTCGAACCGGGCACGAGCCCGGGCAAGCGCGACCTCAAGCCGTTTTTCGTTTACCTGCTCGGCAAGATCGGCGACGCACAGGTCGGTCCGATCTACCTCGGCTGGCTGGGCGTGACGTCGATCGCCCTCGGCTTCATCGCGTTCGAGATCATCGGTCTCAACATGCTGGCTTCGGTGAACTGGAGTCCCGTCCAGTTCGTGCGCCAGTTCTTCTGGCTCGCGCTCGAACCGCCACCACCTTCCTACGGCATCTCGATTCCGCCGTTGAATCAGGGCGGATGGTGGTTGATGGCGGGCTTCTTCCTGACAACTTCGCTGATCCTGTGGTGCGTGCGCATGTATCGGCGCGCACGCGCACACGGCATGGGCACGCACGTGGCATGGGCGTTCGCTTCGGCGATCTGGCTGTACCTCGTGCTGGGCTTCATCCGGCCGCTCGCGATGGGCAGCTTTGGTGAGGCGGTGCCGTTCGGGATCTTTCCGCATCTCGACTGGGTCGCGGCGTTCTCGATCCGCTACGGCAACCTCTTCTACAACCCGTTTCACATGCTGTCGATCGCGTTCCTCTACGGGTCGACGCTGTTGTTCGCGATGCACGGCGCGACGATCCTCGCGGTCAGCCGCTACGGCGGCGAGCGCGAGCTCGAACAGATCGCCGACCGCGGTACTGCGTCCGAACGCGCGGCGTTGTTCTGGCGCTGGACGATGGGATTCAATGCAACGATGGAATCGGTGCACCGATGGGCGTGGTGGTTCGCGGTGCTGTGCCCGCTGACGGGCGGCATCGGCATCCTGCTGACCGGTACGGTCGTCGACAACTGGTATCTGTGGGGAATCAACCACGGCATCGTCGCGTCGTATCCCCATGTGCTCCCGACGGTACCGGATCCCGCGCTGACGCCCATGCCACCCACGAGTCCGGTCGCACCGGGAGGTGCCCAGTGATCGCACGATTCCCGATGCATGCAGCGCGAGCGCTGGCGATCGCTGCAGTGGCGTTCGGCATGGCTGGATGCGAGCGGCCGTCACCGGTGACCCACCAGGACGGCTATCGCGGCACGGGTCTGGTCGACGTGCAGAACCCGCGCACCGTTGCGCAGAAACAGGCCGCAAATGTCGTGCCGCCACCGCTTCCTCCTGCGGCGCCCGGCGGCCCGCCGGCGGGCACGGTCTTCAAAAACCTGCAGGTGCTGCAGACGCTGTCGATCGGCGACATGACACGGCTGATGGCGGCGATGACGAGCTGGGTCGCGCCGAACGAAGGCTGTGCCTATTGCCACAACGTGGCGAACATGGCGTCCGACGAGAAATACACCAAGGTGGTGTCGCGCCGAATGCTGGAAATGACCCAGCACATCAATGCCGAATGGAAGCCGCACGTCGCTGCGACGGGCGTGACCTGTTACACCTGCCACCGCGGCAACCCGGTGCCGTCGGACATCTGGTTCGATCATGCAAACGATGTTCGGTCGACTTTCGCGGGCAACAAGGGTGGCCAGAACGAGCCGACACCCGCCGTGGGCCTCACGTCGCTGCCATTCGACCCGTTCTCGACGTTCCTTGAGGGCGATGGAAACATACGCGTCGTTTCGAAGACTGCGCTGCCGAGTGGCGATACGCATTCGATCAAGCAGACGGAGTGGACTTACGGGTTGATGATGCACATGTCGCAATCGCTTGGCGTCAACTGCACCTACTGCCACAACAGTCGGTCGTTCACCGATTGGGATCAGAGCACTCCGCAGCGAGCAACAGCCTACTATGGCATCCGCATGGTGCGCGATCTCAACAAGACCTATCTCGATCCGTTGGCCGATGTGCTGCCCCCCGCGCGTCACGGCGCCGCAGGCGATGGGCCGAAACTTGGTTGCGCAACGTGCCACAAGGGCGTCTACAAACCGCTCTACGGCGCCTCGATGCTGGCCGATTACAGCGTGCTCGCCGCGCCACCCTCCGGGCCAATGTCGTCAGCACCGACGCCCGCGCTTCCAGTCGACGTCGCACCACCAATTTCTGCGCCCACTGGTGCTCCGTAAGCGGAGCATTCAGGCGACGAACGATCGATTGAAGAGGATGCTTTTCGGGCGACCGGCCGGCAGCAGGTGACATGCGATGAGCACATATCAGGAATTGGACGATGTTCCGGCGGTGAGGGTCGTCGTCCGGAGCGCCCTGTCGGTGATGGTCTGGATCGCGCTGGTGACCATGGCGATTCTCTGGGTCGCCAGCCTCTGGCGACCGCTGGGTGTGGCGCTCCTCTGGCTGGATGTCGGTGCCGGGGTAGTCATGGCGCTGAAGTTCACCGGTCTCGCTCCTGTAGACCTTCTGCTCACGGTGATCGGCTACCCCGGAGATCGGTACGATCTGGCCGAGCCGATCGCATCGCGTGCCGAGGTGTTCGCACGGATTCTCGAAATCAGTTGCATGGCAGGGTCGATCGCATTCCTCTTCCACGCGTTGCACACCTGATCCCCGGCAAAGAGCGCGCACGCTCCCCAGCGTTCCCGAAGGCCGTGTCGTTGTCCTGCGACAGGCCAGGCGCCGCGCATTCAAGAATTGTGTGATTCGCGCGTGCGATGTCCCGCCGCGCCGGCTGGGGTTGCGCCGTGTGCCTACGAAAGAACAGAAAGGCTGTCATGGATCGACAGTTGCCAGTCGATGCATTGGGCTGCCGCTCTCTCTCGCAACGGCCGGGGCCGCGAGCGCCCAAGACGTCCCCATCGCTATAATCCGCGTCTCAGCTCCTGCTGGCCAGCGCGCAAGCCATGCTCCTGATGATCGACAACTACGACAGCTTCACCTTCAATCTCGTGCAGTACTTCGGCGAGTTGGGTGAGAGCGTGCGCGTGATCCGCAACGATGAGATGACGCTGCCGGCGCTGTGCGCACTTGAACCCTCGGCGATCGTCATTTCGCCCGGCCCCGGTACGCCAAACGAGGCCGGTGTGTCGATGGAGATCATTTCCAGGCTGGGAGGCGTGGTGCCGATCTTCGGCGTCTGCCTGGGTCACCAGGCGATCGGCCAGGTCTTCGGCGGCAAGGTGATTCGCGCCAAGCAGATCATGCACGGCAAGACCTCGCTGATTCATCACGACGGCCGCGGCGTCTTCCGTGGACTTCCCGACCCGTTCGAGGCGACGCGCTACCACTCCCTGGTGGTCGAGCAGGCCTCGCTGCCGGCGTGTCTTGAAGTTTCCGCGTGGACCGCGAATCGCGATGGTTCACTGGACGAAATCATGGGCCTGCGTCACCGCAGCCTCAATGTCGAAGGCGTCCAGTTTCATCCAGAGTCGATCCTGACCCAACACGGACACGACCTTCTGCGCAATTTCCTCCAATCGACGCTTGCGCGTGCCGCGTGAGGTGCAGGCCGAGACAGGTGCAGTGAGGCGAAAGCCAAAAGGCTGCACCACGACGAACACGAAGCAGAGGGGATAACGAGCGGCCGCCCGCGAACAAATTGCTCCACCCAATGACGGGTTTGTACGAGTTCCCCGTGTTCTTCTTGCTTCAATCTCGCCCTCTCCAGTCCGCGCACGTGTGCCGACCACGCCCGCTGGGCGTTATCCTGAGAACACAACGCATCCGGACCCACCATGTCGATCACCCCGCAGCAGGCGCTGCAGCGAACTATCGAGCATCGCGAGATCTTCCACGACGAGATGGTCGACCTGATGCGCCAGATCATGCGTGGCGAGGTGTCTTCAACGATGGTTGCGGCGTTGCTGACCGGCTTGCGCGTCAAGAAGGAAACAATCGGCGAGATTGCAGGCGCGGCGAGCGTGATGCGTGAGCTGTCCACGCGTGTCGATGTCGGCGACCCCGCCCACTTCGTCGATATCGTCGGCACGGGCGGGGACGGCTCGCACACCTTCAACATTTCCACGGCGTCGATGTTCGTGGCGGCGGCAGCAGGTGCGAAGGTTGCCAAGCACGGCAATCGCAGCGTGTCGTCCAAATCTGGAAGTGCAGATGTGCTGGAGGCGCTCGGCGCGGCGATTGACCTGAGCGCGAACGAAGTCGCGCAGTGTTTCGCCGAAACCGGCATTGGCTTCATGTTCGCGCCCAACCATCATCCGGCGATGAAAGCTGTGGCACCGGTGCGACGTGAGCTCGGTGTACGCACGCTGTTCAACATTCTCGGTCCGCTGACCAACCCCGCTGGCGCACCGAATATCCTCATGGGGGTTTTTCACGAAGATCTCGTCGGCATCCAGGTCCGCGCATTGCAGCAACTGGGCGCGCGCCGAGCGCTGGTGGTGTGGGGACGCGATGGCATGGACGAAATTTCGCTCGGCGCGGCGACCCTCGTTGGCGAGCTGCGTGACGGCCACGTGCGCGAGTATCAGATCGAGCCGGAGGATTTCGGTCTGGTCATGGCATCCAGTCGTAATTTGCGCGTTGCGGATGTCGGCGAATCGATGGCCATGCTGCGTGGGGCAATTGGCAACACCCCTGGCGTCGCGCGCGATATCGTTCTGCTCAACGCAGGGGCTGCGCTGTATGTTGCAGACGTCGCCGAGTCGATCCGCGACGGAATCGAGCGCGCCCGCGCAGTGGTGGCGAGCGGTGATGCACTCGCGAGAATGGAGGCGTTTGTCGCAGTGACGCGCCGGATCGCCGATCGCCGCCGTTCGGCCTGAATCCGAGTCGGCCTCTCTGTCATTCACCAGGATTCAATGCCCCGATGAGCGACATTCTCAACCGCATTCTTGCGCGCAAGGTCGAAGAAATTGCCGCGCGCAGCGCAGCGCTTCCGTTGGCCGAGCTGTCGGCGCGCATCGATGGACTTCCGCCGACACGTGGATTCGCAGCGGCCATGGAGGCGAAAATCGAAGCCCGTGTTCCCGCCGTCATCGCTGAAGTGAAGAAGGCGAGCCCGTCGCAAGGAGTGATCCGTGCGGACTTTGATCCGGCTGCGATCGCCGTGAGCTACGCGGCAGCCGGTGCAGCGTGTCTGTCGGTCCTGACCGATGCGGATTTCTTCCAGGGCAGCGAAGCATTCCTGCAACAGGCGCGCGCCGCATGCGAGCTGCCGGTGCTGCGAAAGGATTTCACGATCGATGCGTATCAGGTCTACGAGGCGCGTGCGATTGGCGCGGATTGCATCCTGCTGATCGTCGCCGCGCTCGGCGATGCGAGCCTGCTCGAATTGTCGCTGCTCGCGGCCGAACTTGATCTGGACGTGCTGGTCGAAGTGCATGACGAAGTCGAGCTGGAGCGGGCGCTCGACATTCCCGCGCCGCTGATCGGCATCAACAACCGCAATCTGCGCACGTTCGAAACCTCGCTCGACACGACGCTGAGACTACGCGCGCAGGTCGGCGACCGTCTTCTCGTCACCGAAAGCGGCATTCACACGCCTGCCGACGTCGCTCGCATGCGCGCGGCGGGCATCAACGCTTTTCTCGTCGGAGAAGCGTTCATGCGTGCACCGGATCCCGGCACCGAGCTCGCGCGCCTGTTCTTTCCACGCTGACATGCTGCAGCCCGAGCCGGCCGGTTCGCGCGCCGAGCAAGGGATCTGCGCCCGTCCCGTGGTGCTGTTCGACTTCGACGGAGTGCTCGTTCGGGGCGACGCATTCTCGCGATGGCTGCGCCATCGGTTCGCGATCGCCTGGTGGCTCATCATTCCTCTGGTGCTGATGGCGCTGGTCACCTTTCCTGCGGCTTCAACGTTGCGGGGTCGTGGCGTGATCGTGCGCTGGGTCGTGACTCTTGCGCTGGTTGGACTGGATGAAACGACGTATCGCGTGAGCGCGCGGGAATGCGGGCAATCGATCGCACGCGACCCGCGACGTTTGTCATCCACAGCGCTGTGCGCGCTGAAGGCCCATCGCGATCGGGGTGATCGGGTGTTGGTCGTCACCGGCTGCGAGGAAACGCTGGCGCATTCGATCCTCGAGCAACTTGGACTGGCGTCCATCGAACTCGTTGCGTCGCGCGTCGTGCAGGGTCGGCTCGGTCTGCGTATCGCCGTGCGCAATGTCGGTCGCGAAAAGATTCGGCAGCTGGCTCTGCGCGACATCCATCCGCTCTGGGATGTCGCCTACAGCGATTCGCCCGCCGACTTGCCCATGCTGGAGGCGTCACGCAGCGCAGTGCTTGTGAACCTGCGCGGCGCGGATCTCGCACGCGTGAAGACACGACTCGGCGATCGATCAACCATGGTGAACTGGTAAACACGATTCCCACCAAAACCACCCGGAAACCTCGAGTGGAGCGGGCTGTGTCGCCGAATGAGCCCGACGCAAGGCGCGGCGGGAACCGCGCGAGCCCATTCGCGGCACGACCGCCGTCCCTCGGACCGACATCCGCTCCACTCTTTGCAATCAGTGCAAGCCGAGCACCACGATGGTCTTGCCCGCAACGTCGATCATGCGCTGCTCTTCGAGTTGCTTCAGGACGCGGCCGACCATCTCCCGCGAGCATCCGACAATGCGACTGATTTCCTGGCGCGAGATGCGGATCTGCTTGCCATTCGGATGCGTCATCGCATCCGGTTCTTCGGTCAGGTCGATGAGTGTCTTCGCGACCCGCCCGGTAACGTCCATGAAAGCCAGCCGGCTGACTTTCCGCGAGGTGTGCAGCAGGCGGTTGGTCAGCTGCGCGCCAATCGCGAAGAGGATTTTCGGACACTCCTCGCGCAGCGGGCCTTCAAAGAGGTTGAACATGCGTTCGTAGCCGATTTCCGCAAGTTCGCACGGAGTGCGCGTTCGCACCATCACTTCGCGACGCGGAGTCTCCACGAACAGGCCCATCTCGCCAATGAATTCGCCGCGGTTCAGATAGGCGAGGATGAGTTCGCGGCCTTCCTCATCCTCGGAGGATACGGTGAGGGAGCCGTCGATGACGTAATAGAGGATGTTCGCCGAATCACCCGGACGGATGATGGCGGTCTTGCTGGCGTAGCGCCGGCGATGGCAAGCGCTGAGAAAACGCTCCATCGCGGCGCGATCCGGGGTCAGCATGGCTGGCGCCTGCACCCGGTTCACCTCACGTTGGAGCATGTAACGGAAATCGGCGATCTTGCCTTGAGATTCCACGGGTCCCCCTACGATATCCAGGTACGGCAGGGCTGCCGCTTCACGACGGATCGGCGGAATCCCGCGCGATTGCGAGCCCGTCGTGAAAGGATATCGAGCCATCATATGGCATATCGGATGCAATTCGACATTCGACGGGCGGGCCACGGCGGACGGCCTGCAGTTTGCCGAAGCAGACGCGCCGGGGGTCGAGGGCGACCGACAAGACTGCACGGTTTCATCGACTGGCGGCTTGGCCCATAATCCGCGCCCCGGCAAGGTGGCTGAAACATCCGACCGGCATCCTGTCGCGTCCTGTAAACCCGCATCGAGGTATCCGTCGTGGTCAAACCGATTCCGCGCCTGCAGCTGCAGGGCTTCAACAATCTCACCAAGGCCCTCAGCTTCAACATCTACGACATCTGTTATGCGGTGTCGGAAGACCAGCGCCAGCGCTACATCGAGTACATCGACGAACAGTACGACGCCGATCGTCTGACGGCGATCCTCACCGACGTCGCGGAAATCATCGGCGCGAACATCCTCAACATCGCGCGCCAGGACTACGATCCGCAGGGCGCGTCGGTGACGATCCTGATCTCCGAGCATCCGGTGGTCGACAAGCTTGGCCGCGACATGATTTCCGACGCGGTGGTCGCGCACCTCGACAAGAGCCACATCACGGTGCACACGTATCCCGAGACGCATCCGCACAACGGGATCGCCACGTTCCGCGCCGACATCGACGTGGCGACGTGCGGCGTGATTTCGCCTCTTCGCGCGTTGAACTACCTGATCGACAGTTTCGAGTCGGACATCGTCACGATGGACTATCGCGTGCGCGGCTTCACGCGCGACGTGAAGGGTCGCAAGCACTACATCGACCACAAGATCAACTCGATCCAGGACTACCTGGCCAAGCACATCCGGCAGAAGTACGAGATGTTCGACGTCAACGTGTACCAGGAAAACATCTTCCATACAAAGATGCATGTGAAGGACTTCGATCTGGACACGTATCTGTTCGAGGCACAGGCCGACGATCTCTCGTTCAAGGAACGCCAGCGCATCGAGCAATTGCTCAAGCGCGAGATCGAGGAACTGTTCCACGGTCGCAACCTGATGTAACGCGTCTGCATGCCGATCGGTCTCGTGCGATCGGCATCGCGGGCTGAATTCTTCGCCGCGGACATCCGAAGGCGTCCCGATTTCCGATCGACATCAAGGAGTACGCCATGAAGGCCATGCTGCTCACGGCGCTGTGCGTCGGAATTCTCTCGGCGTGCTCTGCGCCGCCGCCGCCGCCGGTCAGCGTTCCGCCACCGGCTCCGGAGGCGAAGGCAGCTGCGAAGCCCGCGGAGCGCAGTTCGGGAATTCAGTTGTCCAACATGGATACGGCGACCCGTGCGCAGGACGATTTCTATCGCCACGTCAACGGGCACTGGCTCGATTCGACGGACATTCCGGCGGACAAACCTTCCTACGGGTCGTTTGCGAAACTCGCCGACGATTCAATCGAAAACCTGCGCCGGATCATCGAGGCTTCCGCGAACGCGGAGGCCGCTTCGCTCGACATCGACCAGCGCAAGATCGGCGACCTGTACGCTGGTTTTCTCGATGAGGCAGCGATCGAGTCGACCGGCATCAAGCCGCTCGAATCGACGTTTGCGCGGATCGACGCGATGCGCACGTCGAAAGACATTGCGCCGCTGATGGCCGACTTGGGACGCACACTGTCGCAGGCCGGCACGTTCGGCCCTTCGCCGACGCTGCCGGTCAATGTTCTCGTCCATCAGGACAACAAGGACGCGACGAAGTACATCGCCGACCTCCAGCAGAGCGGGCTTGGCCTTCCCGATCGCGACTATTACCTCAAGGACGACGACGCCAAGTTGAAGGCGATTCGCGCGGAGTACGTCGCCTTTCTCGGAAGGATTTTTTCCGCGGCAGGTGACGCGCAGGCGGAAAAAACCGCCAGCGACATCCTGGCGCTCGAGACTGCACTTGCGAAGGCGCAGTGGACGAAAGTGGAGTTGCGCGATCCGATCAAGGCCTACAACAAGATGCGCATTCCCGACCTCGCGGCATTTGCGCCGGGATTCGACTGGAATGCGTTCCTTGATGCTGCCGGAATCAAGGGGAAGGTCGACGTCGTCAACGTCGCGCAGCCGAGCTACCTGAAGGCATTTGCGAAACTGTCTTCATCGACACCGCTGTCGACATGGAAAGCGTATTTCCGCTGGAAGACACTGCGCGATGGCGCGCCGAACCTGTCCAAGCGGTTTGTCGACGCCAGCTTCGCGTTCTACGGAACGACGGTGCGCGGCGTTCCGGAAAACCAGCCGCGCTGGAAGCGTGGTGTCGGCGTAGTCGAGAAGGCGATGGGTGAAGCGCTCGGCAAGCTGTATGTCGCGAAGTATTTTCCGGTTGCGAGCAAGCAGCGAGCCGATGCGCTGGTGAAGAATCTTCTGGCCGCCTACAAGCAGGGCATCGACACGCTCGACTGGATGAGCGCTGATACGAAGCGCGAAGCGCAAGCGAAGCTGGCGAAGTTCATGCCGAAAATCGGCTATCCCGACACCTGGCGCGACTATTCGAAACTCGAGATTGCCAAGGGTGACCTCATCGGCAACGTGGCGCGCGCCAATGCGTTCGAATACGACCGCAACATCGGCAAGCTTGGCCAGCCTGTCGATCGCAGCGAGTGGGGCATGACGCCGCAGACGATCAATGCGTACTACAACCCCGAATTGAACGAGATCGTTTTCCCGGCGGCCATCCTGCAGCCCCCGTTCTTCAATCCCGATGCGGACGATGCGGTGAACTATGGCGCGATCGGCATGGTCATCGGCCATGAGATCAGCCACGGCTTCGACGATCAGGGCGCACAGTACGACGGCGACGGCAACCTGCGTGACTGGTGGACGAAGGACGATCACGACAAGTTTGCCGCGAAAACCAAGGCGCTGGTCGAGGAATACAACGCGTTCGAGCCGGTGCCGGGATACCACATCAACGGCGAACTGACACTCGGCGAGAACATCGCCGACAACTCGGGGCTGGCGGTCGCGTTCAAGGCGTACCAGCTCTCGCTCGACGGCAAACCCGCGCCGATGATCGACGGATTCAGCGGCGACCAGCGCTTTTACCTGGGCTTCGCGCAGGCGTGGCGGACAAAGCTGCGCGACAACTACGCGATCGAACTGACCAAGACCGATCCCCATTCGATCCCGGTCGATCGCGTCCTCGGCTCGCTCGTCAACCAGCCTGGTTTCTATACGGCGTTCGACGTGAAAGCGGGGGACAAGATGTATGTGGAACCCGAGAAGCGGGTGGGCATCTGGTGATGGCCGCCAGCACCTGAGGGGTTCTGCGGATCGATTGGTGGCGTTGAAAAGAGCGGGGCGCGGAAGGCGCGTTCGGATTACGGGGTGCTGTTTGCTTCAGATCCGGTAGGCGACGGCTTTCATCACGTTGCTGGCGACGCGCATCAGGGAGGGCAGCGGTGCCGGCAAGGACCGCGCGCCGGCCGCCAGCGCCTCGTCTGCGTGGCGTGCTTCATCGTCCTTCATGCGCCGCACGATGGCGCGGCTGCGTTCGTCGCCGGCGGGCAGAGTCTGCAGGTGTTCGCCCAGATGTGCTTCGACCTGGCGTTCGGTCTCGACCACGAAACCGAGACTGAGCCGGTCGCCGATCAGACCGGCCCCAACGCCAATTGCGTAAGCGCCGGCATACCAGAGCGGATTGAGCAGGCTCGGACGACTGCCAAGTTCTTCAAGGCGTTCGCCGCACCAGCCAAGATGATCGGTTTCCTCGGCTGCGGCATCCAGCATTTGCTCACGCATCGCCGGTTCACGCGCCACCGCAGCCTGTCCAAAATAAAGCGCCTGCGCGCACACTTCGCCGACGTGATTGACGCGCATCAGGCCCGCTGCGTGCCGACGCGCGTCGTCATCGAGATCCGCTTCGGGCACATCGGTTGCTGGCGACGCACGTGCGGCGACAGGCGCGGCGACAAAGACGGTTTCGAGCGCACGTTCGATTTCGACGAGCGCGCGATCAAGTCGCGAAAGGGTTCGATGGGTCATGGGTCGGGAGTGTCCAGTTGTTGTGCGAGCAATGCCAGCGGGTGCATCACCGGTATCGCGACGGTTCGCTCGCGCAATCCATTGCCCAGATGGATCCGACAGCCGATGTTGGTGGTGAGCAGAAGATCGGGTTCGAGCGCCTGCGCCTGGTCGAGCTGTTCGGCGCGCAGGCGATCGGCGATGTCCGGATATTCGAGGAAATAACTCCCGGCAGCGCCGCAGCAGCGCGGTTGCTCGGGCAACGCGAGAACGACGAGTTGAGGAATCCGCGCGAGCAGAGCGCGGATGGGAGCGACCTGGCCAACGACATTCACCTGCGTGCACGGGAGATGTAACGCGGCGCGCAGGGCGAGTGGCTTGAACGCAAGCGTGTGGAGCGCGGAACTGGCCGCGATGAAGGCGAGGATGTCGGTCACCTTCAATGCAGTGCCGACCGCAACCTCATCGCGAAGGTCGCCATGGCAACCGCTTGCGCTGACCAGAACGACATCGCTGCCGGTCGCACACAATGCGTCGCGCGTGGCACGCGCTTCCAACCGGCCTCGATCCACATCGCCGGCGTGGCGTGGTAGGGCCCCGCAGCATCGAGTACCCGCCACCTCGACGACCTCGTGGCCGAGCGCTTCGAGAAGAACCCGGCCGGCAGCGAGGCTGTCGGCGTCATAGACGCTGGCGACGCAGCCGCGGAACAGAACGACGCGCTCTCGCTGGTCGCCGACGATGCGGGCCAGCCGGCGAAACGGTGAGCGCGGGGGAAGATCGGGTTGCGTTTGCGCCAGTCGCCGCCCAAGCGACCCGATTGGCAGGAACCTTGCGAACGCCGGCAACCAGCGACCGGCACGCAGCGCTGCACCAATCCGGGCCAGCCTGGTCAGCCGCTGCGGGTCGCGCAGCCAGCGCGGCAGCAGGCCAGGCCGCTGTCCGTCCAGCGCGGCGCGCGTCCGCACGAAGATCTGTTCGTATTCCACCTGCGATGGACAGACCTTCTGGCATGACATGCATCCGAGGCAATGGTCGAGGTGCAGAAGTCCCGCGGGCGAAGGCGTCCATGTCTGATTGGCGATTGCTTTGGCCAGCGCAATCCGACCGCGCGGAGATTCCGATTCGCTGTTCGCAATGCGATAGGTGGGGCAGTGAGGAAGGCACAGCCCGCACATCACGCACTGGTCCGCGAGGTCGAGCAGCGAGCGTTCTGGGGCGGGGATCGGGAGGGAAGTGACGGCCACGGAATTCATGCTACCATTTGCGGTTCCACTGGTCGGCGGCACTGCTGTTGCCAGTCGCGGGGACTTTCGCTATGCTCCCGCGCCCTCATTTAAGTCGAGCCCGCCTTTCGGGCTCAAGCCAGGCCTTGCGGACATGAAGCAAACGATCAGTGCCAAAAACGAAACGGTCAAGCGCGATTGGTATCTGGTCGATGCCACCGACAAGACGCTGGGCCGCCTGTGCACCGAACTCGCGCATCGCCTGCGCGGCAAGCACAAGCCGGTCTACACGCCGCACGTCGATACGGGCGATTATCTCGTCGTGATCAACGCGGAGAAGATCGCGGTCACCGGCAAGAAGCTGGACGACAAGAACTACCATCGCTTTACCGGCCACATCGGCAACCTCAAGACGACGTCGCTGAAGGACATGCTGGCCCAGCATCCCGAGCGCGTGATCGAGATCGCCGTGAAGGGCATGCTGCCGAAGAACCCGCTGGGCCGCGCGATGTACCGCAAGCTCAAGGTGTATGCCGGCGCGACGCATCCGCATGAAGCCCAGCAGCCGCAGGTGCTGGACATCAATACCGCGACGAACTGACTCCAGACGGGACGCGAGTCCCTCGCAAGAGCCCGCACATCCCTGTGCGGACTTCCAATAGAAGCAATAGACAGAGCAACCAAATGGCGATCCAGCAGAATTACGGCACCGGCCGTCGCAAGTCCTCCGCAGCCCGCGTGTTCCTGCGCAAGGGCAGTGGCGCGATCGTCGTCAACGGCAAGCCGCTCGACGAATTCTTTGGTCGCGAGACCTCGCGCATGATCGTGCGCCAGCCGCTTGAACTCACCCAGAACCATGACAAGTTCGACGTCATGGCAACGGTGGAAGGCGGCGGCATGACCGGCCAGGCCGGCGCGATCCGCCTCGGCATTTCGCGCGCTCTGGTGGAATACGACGAAGCGTTGAAGTCGCCGCTGCGCAAGGCCGGCTTCATGACCCGCGATGCCCGCGAGGTCGAGCGCAAGAAGGTCGGCCTGCACAAGGCACGCCGCGCCTCGCAGTACTCGAAGCGCTAAGCGCTGCGATCTTTCAGCCCCTCGTCAGTGGAGGGGCGACGCGCCGGGGTCCAACCGGCGTGTGGGAAGTGGAACGTGCTGTTTGCCTTCGGGTAACGCGGCACCGGAAACGACCCAAACCCTCGATGGGGGATCGTCTAATGGTAGGACAACGGTCTCTGACACCGTTAATCTAGGTTCGAGCCCTAGTCCCCCAGCCACAATGCGTTTCGGCGGTTTTCTCCGGAACCTGCAAAAGAACAACCCCGCGCATGCGGGGTTTTTTGTGTCTGGCCGCCGGGGATCCTGCGTGCGCGTCCATGACGCGGCTCACCCGGTGCGTTGCGGGCGTATGCTGAACAGCCCAGCCGCTGCAGAGGACATCCCCATGGCCAAGAAATCCGAAAAGAAAATCGACGACCTCAAGCAGCGTCGCAAAGCGCCGCTTCTCACACCAAGCGACCTGTCCGCGAAGGCAACGCGCGATATCGCCGGCGGGATGAACGGCGTGCTCGCCGACGTGTTCGCGCTGTATCTGAAGACCAAGAACTTCCACTGGCACATGAGCGGTCCGCATTTCCGCGATTACCATTTGCTGCTCGACGAGCAGGCGGACCAGTTGTACGCAATGACCGACCCGATCGCCGAGCGCATCCGCAAGGTGGGGGGTTCGACGTTGAGGTCGATCGGCCACATCGCGCGACTGCAGCGCATCAAGGACAACGACGCGGACTACGTGCAACCGCTCGACATGCTTGCGGAACTGCGCGAGGACAACGCGTCGCTCGCCGCGCGCCTGCGCGAAGTGCACGACGTGGTCGACGAGCATCGCGACATCGCGACGGCGAGCCTGATCGAAAACTGGATCGACGAAACCGAGCGGCGAACGTGGTTCCTGTTTGAATCCAGCCGCCGCGGTGATGCGACCGGGCACTGATCCGCAACATATTGGCGTGGCGCAGCTTTCATGTCCTTCGCGCCACTCACGCCACGTCGCGTTGTTCTTTTGATGGCGCGATGACGGATTCCGTTCAGGCGATGACCCAACCGCGCGCTTGGCTGAAGGGTGGACCAATGCGAAATGCACAGTGGCTTGCTGCAGCGACCTGCTTCAGGCGGGGGTCAACCAAGCGAGCCTATGGTCGAGTCCTGTTCAATCACGTCGACATGGAACACGTCGACATCGAATTAGGAGCAACGCATGAACGGTCAGCT
Organism: Dokdonella sp.; assembly: GCF_039926425.1. Classification (GTDB taxonomy): domain Bacteria; phylum Pseudomonadota; class Gammaproteobacteria; order Xanthomonadales; family Rhodanobacteraceae; genus Dokdonella_A. The sequence goes on along the minus strand of NZ_JBDSWZ010000200.1, from coordinate 4,385 downwards.
TCCCGTGGAAGGTCAGAACGTCGAGGTGAAACTGGTCGAAGGAGAGTGGCAGGCAGCTGTATATCGCGAAGCCAAATTCGTTGATCTGTACGGCTTGCCTCTCGAAGCCGATAAAATTTCCGAATGGCGGACGGTCGATGAAGGGTCCGCCGGCGAGTCGGCCATGAACGGCCCGAGCCGTATTCCGCGCAATAACTTGGCGAGCGGTCCGGTACCAGTGAACTGAATGACACAAAAGACGCGCGTCGGTTCTTGCGGACGTTCGTTGAGCGACCGATTGATGTGCAATGAATCCTGGCGGTCGTGCGGCAGATCCAACGCTGTCGCATCGACCGTCTTTTTTGCCTGAGGGATTGTCCTCGCTGATCGTGCGCTAGACTCGGCAATCGGGAGCCAACACGAGTAGATCGCGATGAACCTGCAGAGTCGCTGCGTTCTGGGCACAGTTCTGGCCGTCGCAATTGCACTCGGAGACGCGTCGGCTGGCGATCTTTCGGTCGTGGTCACGGACGCGCAGAACATGCCGGTCGCGAACGCAGTGGTCAGTGTTCGTGGGGGCCCCGGGACTGGTGCTGCCGCTTATGCGCCGGTCACGAAGACGATCGATCAGCGCCACGAAACCTTCATTCCCTACGTCGAAGTCTTCCGCCCGGGAGACCGGGTGGCGTTTCACAACGGCGACCACACACGTCATCACGTCTATTCCTTCGCGCCAATCAAGACCTTCGATTTCGTCGTGGCGTCCAAACGCACATCGCCACCCGTGACACTTGATCAACCGGGTGAGATCGACGTCGGGTGCAACATCCACGATCGCATGATCACGCACTTGTACGTGTCCGATGCGCCGTATCTCGCCAAATCCGCGGCTGACGGGCGCGTGTCGTTCGCGGCGCTCGGTGAGGGATCCTACATGGTGCAGGTTTGGCATCCGCACTTGCGACCTGGCAAGAGCGAGCCGTCCCGACCCGTCCTGGTCAATGCGACTCCCGCGAGCGTGACCATCCAGTTGAGCCTTCTTGCAGATCCGCGCGCCGCGACTGGCGACGCCGAGCGCACTCCCTGACGCAATGAGCTTCCGGCTGCGCCTTGCCCTGCTGTTCGTCGCAACCCTCATCGTGATCCAGCTCGTCACCGGGGTGCTGATGTACGAAGTCGCGCGTCGCGGCGTGATCGCTGAAGGTGAACGTCAGCTGGCTGCAGGCGCAGATTCGGTCGCGCGCCAACTGGATGACATGTCCACGCGTGTTGCAGACAACGTGCACGTGCTCGCGCTCGACTACGCCCTTCGGACAGCCATCGCGCAGCGCGACGAAGGCACCGTTCTCTCGGCGCTGCGCAACCACGGGCGGCGCATCGGCGCCGATCGCATGATGCTGATCGGCCTCGATGGCCTGATTCGTTCCGACACGTCCGACACGTCCGACGTGGGTCACGCATTCCCGTATGAGGATCTGGTCGAGGCATCGCTCGACCACCCGGCGGCGGCCGTCGTTGCTCTGGGCAGCAAGGCGTACTGGATGATCGTCGTGCCGGTGTATGCGCCGTCTCCCATTGCACTGATTGCCGCGGCCATTCCGGTGGACGATGCGTTGCTGAAGCATTTGCAGCACCTCTCCGCGCTGCCGAACATGCTCGAACTCATCACTCGCAATGCCGCCGGTCACTGGTCGGACATTGCGCTGGGTGGCGAGCGGGCCGTTGCGCCGCAGGTGACGAGCCATGGCGACCTGCCGATGGAGCCGACGGTGGTCACCGTCAACGGATACGAATACGTGGCACTCGCCAAGCGGCTGAGGGAATCCCAACGCAGCGCACCGGTGGCGGTTCTGCTGTCGTATTCGCTCGACGACGCGCTGCAGCCGTACCGGTCGGTCACGCTGGCGTGGGGCATCTTGCTGGCTCTCGGGCTTGCTGGTGGCCTCGTCGGTGCAATGCTCATCGCGCGCAGTGTCGCGCGTCCGATCGAGATTCTTGCCGAAACCGCTCGCCGCATCGAATCGGGCGACTACACCCCGGCCCCGCGGATGCGCGAACGCGGCGAAGTGGGGCAGCTCGCGGCGGCGTTTGCCAACATGACGCATGCCATTGCGGAGCGTGAAGAGCAGATCCGGCATCAGGCGCGGCACGATGCCGTGACCACGCTGCCGAACCGTCAGGCGGCGGAAGAAACCATCGGACGATCACTTGATGAGTCACCACAGGCGACCGGCGTGCTGTTGATGATCGGGCTGGCCCGCTTGCCCGAGATCATCCAGACGCTGGGACACACCATCGGCGATCGCGTCATGCGCGACGCGGGTGCGCGTCTGCGCGCACTGGCGGATGGCGCTTCCGTGGCGCGGGCGACCGATACCCAGTTTTCGTTGTGGCTGATCGGTGCAGGCATCGAGGAGGCCCTGATCCTGGCGCGGCGTGCACTGGATGCGCTGGTGACGCCCTATCGCGAGGCGGACATTTCACTCGACACGGCGCCCGCTGTCGGCATCGCGCTGTCGCCGGTCCACGGCCGCGACGCGGGGGCCTTGTTGCGCCGTGCGGAAGTCGCACTGATTGCCGCGACCGGGGCGGAGCATCCGATCGTCGTGTACAACCCCACGACCGACCCGCACCGGCCCGAACGCCTGAGTCTGATGGGCGACTTGCGCAAGGCCGTGGGCGCCGACGAACTCTTGCTGAGCTACCAGCCGAAGCTGCATCTGGCGAGCGGCGTGATCGACTCGGTCGAAGCGCTGCTGCGATGGCGTCATCCGGTCCGCGGATTGTTGCCGCCGGATCTTTTCATCGGCCTCGCCGAGCGCACCGGCAACATCCGCGAGGTGAGTCGCTGGGTGATTGACCGCAGCATCGCGCAGGCGGCGGACTGGACGCGGCGTGGCCATCCATTGCGCGTTGCAATCAATTTGTCCGCGCGCGACCTGGACGACGACAGGCTTCCCGACCTGATCGCAGACCGCTTGGCGGCGCACGCGGTACAGCCAGCCTGCGTGCTCCTCGAACTCACCGAGAGTGCCGTGATGAACGATCCGGAAACCGCGATCCGGGTATTCGGCCGCCTCGCCGATCAGGGTGTGGATCTGGCGATCGATGACTTCGGCATTGGCCAGTCCTCGTTCGCCTACCTGCGTCGACTGCCGGTGCGCGAGATCAAGATCGATCGCCTGTTCACGCAGTCCCTCGCTTTGGATTCGAGCGATCGCGAGCTCGTGCGATCGATGGTGGAACTGGGACATCGGCTCGGATATCGCGTCACCGCAGAAGGTGTCGAAACCGTCGAGGCGCTCGAGTACCTGCGAACGATCGGTTGCGATCATGTGCAGGGTTATCACATTGCGAAAGCCATGGCTCCCGACGCTGTCGAAGCGATGTTGCAGCGAATGGCGGCAGGAACGCTGGCAGGCGTTTCCGCTTAGCGCGCGCGGTTGCCGCCCGCAATGTCGCGCGTGTCGCGGCCGGAAAATGGACGATTGGAACGTGGCGCTGCGCCTGGCCGGTGTGACACCGACCGGCGTTCCCCATTCCGCGCGCAATGAAACGGGATCGTGGAACGTTCGCAAGCGGTCGCTCGTGCGACGACCACCGCGTTACAGCTGCACGTGCAGCGTCACGCCATAGGTGCGTGGTGCCCCGAGGAATGCGTTGTACGATCCCGTTTGCAACGGCGCATCGAAGCCGACCTGGCTGTAGGTTCGATCGGTGAGATTGCGCCCCCAGAGCTCGAGGTTCCAGCGCGTGTCCGCCGCGCCGACGGTCAAACCAGCATTGAGCAGCGTGAACGCGTCCTGCTGCTTGAACGGGCTCAGATCCGAGCCGGTGTTGTAGTCGCTGGTGTACTTCGCACCGACGTTGAATCGCGCCGCGAATTCGTCAGCGAACGTCCACTGATACGCAAACCCTGCGGTCGCTGCCCATCGTGGCGCGAAGCTCGCGCGGCCGCCGGGCACACGTGAAAGAGCTGTATCGGGCAACGGGTCGTCGCCGTATCTTGCGTCGGTGTAGGTCACTCCGCCGGACAGCGTGAGTCCGGTGATGTGGGTCTGCCACAGCAGGTCGGCGTCCACGCCCTGCGTCGTGAGCTCCGGAACGGAACGCACGACATAGCTGGTGCCGAGGAAGCTGTTGAGCTGGAAATCGTTGTAGCGCGCATGGAACAGTGCGGCGTTGACCAGCAGGTTGCCGTCCTGCCAACTGGTCTTGCCGCCGAGCTCGTAACTGTCGACGAACTCACCTGGGAACGAGGTGTCGTCAACCGGCACGATGCCCGCTGCACCGGAAGTGAGGCCGTTCGCCGACTGCTGGCGATCAAGATTGAATCCGCCAGCCTTGTAGCCGCGCGCGGCCGATGCATATGTCATCACCGTGTCGCTCCAGCGATAAGCGGCCTT
>NZ_JBDSWZ010000199.1:0-23404 GCF_039926425.1 Dokdonella sp. | reverse complement strand
CTTGCGATCTCGCTGGTGTCGAGTGACGAGGAAGGCCTGCTGCGCGACATCCGGCGCATGCTGAAGCAGGACATCGATATTGTGCCGATCGCCGGCTTCGAACCGTCGCGTCCGTTGCGGGTGGACGGCACTTCGCGTCCGGTGCAGAACCAGCGTCCGCCGCAGCGCCACGCGCGTCGTCCGCACGTGTCGAGCCCGGGTGGCGATGCGCGTCCGGGTTCGCGCGCAAAAGCACCGCAGCAGCGCAATGGCGGCGGTCAGCGCTACTCGCGTCCGGCCTGATCGATTGGTTTGATGGCGATGCGGCCGCGTGCCGCATCGCTGTATCCCTGCCGCAACGCACGAACGACGATGCCAGCCGTCACGATGGTGGATCAATCGTGCTTTCGCGCGGGTCTCCGCGAACAGGTCGAAACCGCCGGCGCAGCGTCCGCTCAAATCGTCCGCCGAACACCATCACCAGCGCGCCGAATGCGAACGCCAGCAACACCGGCCCGTACGCGCCGACACCGCACGCGACACCGAGCAGCGCGGTCACCCAGATCGTTGCCGCGGTCGTCAGGCCATGCACCTGGCGCAGGCCCGGATCGCGCAGGATCACACCAGCGCCAAGAAACCCGATTCCGGTCAGCACCCCCTGGATGACCCGGCTCAACGCATCGTAGCGGTGCGTCAGATCCTCGCCGGGCGGCATCACCACGATCACCATCAGCGCAGTGCCGAGACTCACCAGCGCGTGTGTTCGCACGCCTGCAGGTTTTCCATGCAGGTCCCGATTCAGGCCGATCAGTGCGCCGACGAACGCCGACAGTCCGAGCCGAAACGCGATCGTGAAGAACTCATCGGACATGTTCGCTCTCCGGGGTTGGCGAGACGATCTTGCGCAGGTTTGCGCGCTACGGCAACAGCAACACCTCGGCGATCCCGATCGATCGTGCGCGCGGCTGTCGAAGACATCCACGTATCACGCGGATCACGGATCGAACGATACGCACATGCCTCTCGCGCGCTCAGCCGTTGCGATTGCCCCTCAACGCTGCGCGAAGCATCGGGCCGAAGGATTTCGGTTCGCAGCGACGCACGGTGATTTCACGCGTGGCATGCCACTCGGCGCACTGCCGGATCGCCGGGGCGATCGCCACGGCGAGCGCGTCGGACGGTTCGACTCCATCTTCGAGGAACAGCGCCTTCACCTCGAACATGCCGTCTGCGCGATGCGCTTTCGCGTCGAGTCGCCCCACCAGACGTCCGCGATGCAGGATCGGCAACACGAAGTACCCGTACATCCGCTTCGGAGCCGGCGTGTAGCATTCGATCCGGTAATCGAAGCCAAACATTGTCGACGCGCGCTCGCGATCCCACACCACCGGATCGAACGGAGACAACAGCGTGGTGTGGGTCGCGCGAAGCCGGTTGGCCGACGCGAGCTGCAGCAAGGTCTGGTTGTCGCGATGGACGTAACCGGGGTTGCTCCAGCCGTCGACCTCGACACGCAGCAGTTCGCCCGACTCGACGAACGGATCGAGCGCTGCGTCCTTGAGCTTGCCGCCGGCGCGGAAGTAGTCGTTGACCCAGCGCGCCTGCGCAATGCCGAGCGCGCGCACCGCACCGAGATGGAATGCGCGCTGCATTTCGCGCTCGTCTGCAATCCCGATCGGCGTTCCGAACGCGACTGCCTTCGCGACGACCCGCTCGCTGAGATCGTAGACGCGCTGGAAATTTTCGCGCCGGGTGATCATCAGTTCGCCCGTTGCGAACAGTGCTTCCAGCCAGCGTTTTTCGTCCTTCCATCCCCACCAGCCGCCGCCGGTGAGGCCATCGGCGCGCTCGAACTCGGATGCCTTCACTGGGCCACGCTCACGGATGTGACTGAGCAGTCCCGCCATCCCCACTGCATGCGCATTGCGCGTCCGATGCGCGCTTTTCATCGACCAGTGCGCGGCGCGACTCGCACCGAAGTGGCGTCGGTGCAGCTCGAAATCGGCGAACGGGGCAAAGCAGGCTTCGTGAGCCCAGCACTCGAAGATCGCTCCTTCCGACAGCCATTCCTCCAGCCATCGCGTGTCGTAGGAGCCGAGTCGCGCGAAAAGAACGAGATACGGGCTACGCGCCACCACGTTGATCGTATCGATCTGCAGCACGCGCATCCGCTCGATCGCCGCCAGCACGTCCGCCTTGCGCGCGCGCCGGGCCGGTCGCGCGAGAACACCCTGCGCGCCGAGATGGATCAGTCGCGCCTGATGCGCGGAGACACTTGAGAGCGGCATCCGATTGCCCTGCGCGCGAGTCAGCGATTCGCGAGTCGACGCGAGGTCACTTGCGCGCCGCAAGAATCGCATCCAGTCGATCCGCGGTGCCTGCAATGCGTTCGAGATGCGGATACTTCAGCCCATCGCGATAGTCAACACGCACGGTGCGGTACGCGTCACCCGTTTTCACCAGCAACTCGATCGGTGCGGTGCCGCCCTTCGCCGCGGCGATTGCATCCCGCAGCCGCTCGGACTTGAACTCGCGACCGTTCACCGCGACGAGCGTACCCGCCGGTGCTGCTCCCGCCTTGAAAGCGGGACCGTCCCAGCGCACGTCGGCGATTTTTCCATCCTTGGTGCTCACGACGAGGCCGATCGATGCCGAGAAGTCGACCAGCTTGCGGCTCGTCTCGATACTCTTTTGATACGCGCTGGGCGACTCGGTGTAGACCAGTCGCCATCCGCTCGCCGCAATGCCGTCGAGAGGCGGAGCGTACGCATCGATCCGCTGATGAAGGAACGTTGCCCAATCGAAATGGGCGACACCATCGAGCGCCTGCGCGACATCATCGAAGGTGTACGTCTTGACCGTGTAGCTGCCGTCGTCGCCACCGAAGAACGCATGTGCAAAATCGTCGAGCGAGCGCTTGTCGCGGCTGAGTTCGCGCAGCTTCGCATCGACAGCGAGCCAGACCAGCTGGCCGGCGCTGTAGTAGTCCTCGCTCATCTGGTAGTTGCGATACGGCAGTGGCTTGCGCTGCGCGATGACCGGATCGCCGGTCGTGTCCTGCACGTTGCGCCACGCGAAGCCCGGGCGATTGTCCGCATAGTTCGCCGCGACCAGTGCAAGCGCGTCGCGTGCCTGCTCGGTACTCCACAGTCCCGAGCGCGCAGCGAGCACATAACCCCAGTACTGCGTCTGTCCTTCATACACCCACAGCAGGCTGCCCTGCATCGGCTCGCTGAAGTTCGCCGTTGTGAGGTCGGCTGGCCGGCGGAACTTGCCGTTCCACGAATGCGTGTATTCATGTGCCAGCAAGTCGCGACGCGGTGCGTTCTTGTCCCACTCGGTGAAATAGCCCGGATCGGCGCTGTTTTCGCTCGAACGATGGTGCTCGAGCCCGATGCCGCCGAGCGTGTCGCTTAGCGCAAGCAGGAAATCGTAGTGGTCGTAGTGCTGCGTACCAAACAGCTTGCGTGCCTGGGTAACCAGATCGACATGCGCCTTCAATTGTGCCGGCTTGATGTCGAGGTCCTTGGCGTCGTCCGCAACGACGTTGAGATGGACGGGAACGTTGCCGCCGGCCAGCTCGACGCGCTTGTAGTGGCGGCCGGCAAACATCGGCGAGTCCACCAGGGTGTTCAACGGAACCGGTTTGAACGACACCACGCCGTCCGCCGATGCGGCGCCTGCCACATCAAGGGCGCACCCGAACGACCAGCCGTGCGGCAGCTTCAGGTCGGCGGCGACGGTGATGCCGCGCGTCGCGTACCCGGCCGGGTACAGCGCGACCGTATTCCATTGCAGGTTGAGCATGTCGGGCGTCATCACGATCCGCCCCTGCGCGCTGTCTTGCGGCGAGAGAAAATCGAACTCCACATCCAGCCGGTTCACGCCATCGGGCACCTCGAGGTGAAACGCGTACACCTCGACCGGATCGCGCTTCCACTCGATCGGCTGGCCATTGCCGCGGATCACCAGACCCGCCACCTTGTCGATCGGACCGCGCGGCGCGTGGTTTCCGGGCAGCCACTGCGGATACAGCAGCACGTGCGGCCCCGCCGAGACGGGAATCTCCTCATGCACGCGGAAGATGCGGTGATCGAGATCGGTGGCATCGACGCTGAGCTTGAGGGTTCCCGGATACGCAACATCAGCCACAGCAGGAATCGCGGGAGTTGCCGCGAGCGCGCTATTCATCCACAGCGCGATGAGCAGTGGCACTGGATGCATCAAAGTTTTCACACGTCATCTCCTTTCTGGCGGCGCACGGCGCCTTGATGACCCGTGATTGTTGCATGGCATCCTGATGGCAGCAGCGCCACATCAGGCACTTGACGTTGCGGAAAATGGCGGCTTCCCGCCAAAAAACGGCAGGTGGCTTGTCGGGCACTGGATCGCACGCATCGCCTGCAACGTCCCGATGACCCCTGATGCCCTAGAATCGGCAGGTCTTCCACCCCCGGACTGCCGATGCTGTATCACCTCCACGAAGTCAACCGCACCCTGCTCAACCCATGGGTCAACTGGTCGGGTGCGGCCGCCAAAGCGCTCTCCGCGCCCGACAACTGGATGTCACATTTGCCCGGCGTGGATCGCGTCGCAGCGGGCTACGAATTGTTTTACCGGATCGGCAAGGACTATGAAAAGCCCGCGTTCGGGATCACCGAAGTGATCGCGCACGACCGCAAGGCCGCGGTCGTCGAGGAAACGGTGATGGACCTGCCGTTCTGCAACCTCGTCCACTTCAAGCGCTGCAGTGACGATGTAGCGGCGCTCACCGAACTGCGCCGTGATCCGGTCGTGCTGGTGGTCGCTCCACTGTCCGGCCATCACGCGACCCTGCTGCGCGACACTGTACGCACGCTGCTGCGCGATCACGATGTCTACATCACCGACTGGATCGACGCGCGCATGGTGCCGGTCGAAAAAGGAGCGTTCGGACTCGAGAACTACATCGACTACGTGCGCCGCTTCATCGGCAAGCTCGGAGCCGACAGGCTGCACGTGATGTCAGTGTGCCAGCCAACCGTGCCGGTGCTCGCCGCCGTGTCGCTGATGGCGTCCGCCGGCGAGAAAACACCCCTCACGCTGACGATGATGGGCGGGCCGATCGATCCGCGCGAATGCCCCACCGCCGTGAACAACCTCGCGACCAACAAACCGTTTTCATGGTTCGAGTCGAATGTGGTCTTCGATGTACCACCAAATTATCCCGGCAAGGGTCGCCGCGTGTATCCGGGCTTCATGCAGCACGCCGGCTTCGTCGCGATGAATCCGAACCGCCACGCCACGGCCCACTGGGATTTCCACCAAGACCTGGTGCGCGGGGATCTCGAGGATGCCGCCGCGCACCGGCGCTTCTACGACGAATACAACGCCGTGATGGACCTGCCCGCTCAGTATTACCTCGACACCATCCGGGTCGTGTTCCAGGAATTCCTGCTGCCGCTCGGCACGTGGGTGGTCGAGGGCAACCGCGTGGCACCCGAAGCGATCAAGCGGTCGGCGCTGCTCACTATCGAGGGCGAACTCGATGACATCTCGGGTCTCGGCCAGACGCGCGCCGCACATGACCTCTGCAAGGGCATTCCGACGAAGAATCAAGCGCACATCGAAGTGAAGGGTGCCGGTCACTACGGCATCTTCAGCGGCCGCCGCTGGCGCGACGTGGTCTATCCGGACGTACGCGATTTCATCCGGCGCTTCCACAAGGGCTGACGCCGGCTGGCAGTCCATTCGGCAACCACGAGGACATCCATGCGCTCGAAGACGTTCGTCATGGCCGCTGCATTGGCGCTGGCCGATTCGGCGGCACTCGCCGACGTGGCTGGCAAACCACCGACGATGCAACAGGTACTCGACGCGTCGAAACCCGGCGACTGGCGGGTGCCTGACCCTGAAAACACGCTGTACCTCGATCTCGCGGCGGGCCGTGTGGTCATCGAACTCGCCCCGACGTTTGCTCCGCTGCACGCGGCGAACATTCGTCGGCTCGCGCACGAGCACTACTTCGACGGTCTGGCGATCCTGCGCGTGCAGGACAACTTCGTCACCCAGTGGGGCGATCCGGAGGCCGACAACAAGGACAAGGCCCGCAGCCTCGGCAGCGCGAGCAAGACGCTCGCATCCGAGTTCGAGCGCACGATCGTCGGGGCACCTTCGTTCACGCGATTGCCCGACGGAGATGTCTACGCGCCGCAGGTGGGCTTTTCCAACGGCCTGCCGACCGCACGCGATCCGAAGGCTGGCAAGACCTGGCTCGCACACTGCTATGGCATGGTTGGGGCCGGTCGCGACAACGGCGTCGAAACCGGCAGCGGTGCCGAACTCTACGTAGTGATCGGACAGTCGCCGCGCCAGCTCGACCGCAACATCGCACTCGTCGGCCGCGTCGTGCAGGGCATGGAACTGCTCGCCAGCCTTCCACGCGGCACGGCACCGCTCGGCTTCTACGAAAAACCCGGACAACGCCTGCCGATCAGGTCGATAAGGCTGGCGTCCGACGTGCCTGCGTCGGAACGCACGCCGCTCGAGATCTTCCGCACCGATACGCCCGCGTTCGGCGCGCTGACCGAAGCACGCCGTAACCGCAGCGATGACTGGTACAAGGTGAAAGCCGGCCACATCGACGTGTGCAGCGTGCCGATTCCGGTTCGCAAGCCACCTGCGCTTGCGAAACCCTGAAGATGACGGCGTCGCAGGATCGGCCTCAGAAGCGATGCTTTTGAAGCGCCGCGCAAAAAGGCATCGCGGCTGAAGCCGATCCTACAAAGTCATCAGAGAATCAAAGCTGCGCAGCACCGAACGTATCGCAGTTCCGGATATCGCCGCCGGTGAATCCGCTCTTGAACCAGCGTACGCGCTCTGCCGACGACCCATGGGTGAACGAATCGGGCACCACAACACCGCGTGACTGCTTCTGCAACGCGTCATCGCCGATCTGGTTTGCCGCATTCAACGCGGCCTCGATGTCACCAGGTTCCAGCCAGTTGAGCTGCTGCTGTGCGTGATTCGCCCACACGCCGGCAAAGCAGTCGGCTTGCAACTCCTGCCGGACCGACAATCCTGTCGCGCCCTGCATCGGCGTCCCGCGTCGGGCGGACTGTTCGACCTGATCCATGATACCGAGCAGGTTCTGGATGTGATGGCCTACTTCGTGCGCGATCACGTACGCCCGCGCAAAGTCGCCAGCCGCATGGAAGCGCTGCTGCATCTCCTGGAAGAAATCCAGATCCAGATAGACCTGCCGGTCGCCCGGACAATAGAACGGTCCCATCGCGGCCGATGCAGCGCCACAGGCAGACTGCACGCCGCCGTGGAAGAGCACGAGCCGCGGAGCGGGATATTTCTTGCCACTCGCACTGAACACCTGTGTCCAGACATCCTCGGTGCTGCCGAGAACCTTTTTCACGAATTCCGTCTGTGCGTCGTTGCCAGCTGGGGCCACCTGCTGCTGCGCCGATTGGCCGCTGCCGTCGTCCGAAACCGAACCGCTGAGCAGTTGCAGGATCTCCATCGGATTCTTGCCGAACAGAAGTCCGACGATCACCACGATGATGATGCCGCCGAGTCCGAGTCCGCGTCCGCCGCCGAACGAAGGACCGCCGCCGCCGCCACCGCTGTCATCCTCGACCACGTTGTCGCTGGATCGCCCCTTCTTCCAGAGCATGTGTTTTCCCCCCTCTCCCGCTCGGACACCCGAACGGCGCTGACACTACCGCGCCCGCGGCGCGCGTCGCAAGCGAACGCGGATGGGCACACCGGCCACCGTTCAGCACGTGCATCCTGCCGGAGCCGTTCTCGCAAGCGGTCAAGGCGATCGCAGCCGTCGGTGCGACCCTCAGGCGTGCGACCGGGCCTCTGCTGGCGGCGTGACCGCGCATCCAGGTGCGAGATCGAAACGGTTGAGAAGGGGCGAATTTCGCGCGATGGAGCCGCTTCTCACAGGAACTGAGAACCGAACGGATCCATCGATCCACGGCAAGGCGCACCGGCTTGCTATGCTGGGCGATGATCATCTCCTCTACCGCCACCCGGATGTCGCAGCGTTTTCGCGGCTTCCTCCCCGTCGTGATCGACGTCGAGACGGGCGGCTTCGATTGCGAACGCCACGCGCTGCTCGAAATCGCCGCAATCATCATCAGCATGGATGACGAAGGCTGGGTCCATCCAGAGCGCGCAGTATCGACGCACGTCGAAGCGTTCGCGGGCTCCGAGCTCGATCCGCGATCGCTCGAGATCACCGGAATCGACCCGGACCATCCGTTTCGCGGCGCGCTGCCGGAGAAGGAGGCGCTCGAGCTGATCTTCAAGCCGGTCCGGCAGGCGCTGCGCAGCACCGAATGCCAGCGTGCGGTCCTCGTCGGCCACAACGCGGCATTCGATCTCGGGTTTCTCAATGCCGCGATCCGACGGACGGCGCACAAACGCAGCCCGTTTCACTTGTTCAGCTGCTTCGACACCGTGTCACTCGGCGGTCTCGCATTCGGCCAGACGGTGCTGAGCCGGGCGGTTGAAGCGTCGGGCCGTACGTGGGATGTGCGTGAGGCGCACTCCGCCGTGTATGACACCGAACGCACGGCCGAACTGTTTTGCGATGTCGTCAATCGCTGGAAGCGCATGAGCGACCTGTCGACCGGCTCGTTCGTGGAACGGGCTTGATCCTTCGGCTGGGCGGGCGCATCTTCGCGCAATGCCACTTTACGAATACGCGCCCGTCACACCGCCCGGCTGCGCCTTGTGCTGCTACGGTTTCGAACTGCTGCAGCGCCTGTCCGATGCGTCGCTGACGCACTGTTCGGCGTGCGGTGGCGCGATCCAACGCGTTCTCGGTGCGACCGGAATGGTGTCCGGCCAAGCGCACGTGTTGAAAGAAAAATACGTCGCCGAGCGTGGGTTCACGCAGTACCGCAAGATCGGCAAGGGCCTGTACGAGAAGACGGCCGGCAAGGGACCCGACACCATCAGTGGGGACTGATGTGCGGCATTTGGTCATATGACGGCGCTGAAAGAATGCGCGACAGTTGATTGATCGAAAAGAAATTTCTTCGCCGGGTCGCCGACTTCCCACCCGCGCTGTCACACCGCTGCAACAAAACTCTCATCGTTCTGCAATGCCCGGGGCCTACAAAGCGCACCAAGGCGGCTTCATGCCGTGTCCGCTTTTGCCATCCTTTGAGGAGTCCCGCGTGCTGACCTCGATCAAGACCCGTTTCATTGTTGCCGGCCTCGCCGCCGTCCTCGGAGCGAGCGCCACGTCTGCGCAAGCCACCGACATCACCGGTGCAGGTTCGACCTTCATCTACCCGATCCTGTCCAAGTGGTCGGATACCTACAACAACTCCACCGGCACGAAGATCAACTACCAGTCGATCGGTTCGGGCGGCGGCATCGCGCAGATCAAGGCCGGAACCGTCAGCTTCGGCGCGTCCGACAAACCGCTGGATCCGAAGGAACTCGCGGACGCAGGTCTCGCACAGTTTCCCGCAGTGATCGGCGGCGTCGTTCCGGTCGTGAACATCGCTGGCGTCGAAGCGGGAAAGATCCACTTCACCGGTCCGCTGCTTGCCGACATCTACCAGGGCAAGATCACCAAGTGGAACGATCCCGCGATCGCGCAGATCAATCCGGGCGTCCCGCTCGGCGACGGCGCGATCACCGTCGTGCATCGCTCGGACGGTTCGGGAACGACCTTCAACTACGTCAACTACCTGTCCAAGGTGTCGCCCGAGTGGAAGGCCAAGGTCGGTGAAGGCACCGCGGTGTCGTGGCCGGTCGGCGTCGGTGGCAAGGGCAACGAAGGCGTTGCCGCCTACGTGAAACAGATCAAGGGATCGATCGGATACGTCGAACTCGCGTACGCACTGCAGAACAAGATGGCCTACGCCGCCGTGCAGAATGCAGCCGGACAGTTCGTGCAGCCGAGCCTTGCAAGTTTCCAGTCTGCCGCCGCGAGTGCCGACTGGAAGAATTCAAAGGATTTCTTCCTCGTCGTCACCAACGCGCCGGGCGAGAACTCATGGCCGATCACCGCGTCTGTTTTCATCATTGTCTACAAGCAGCCGAAGGATATCGCCGGAACCAAGGCAACCCTCGACTTCTTCAAGTGGGCTTATGAAAACGGCAGCAAGCAGGCCGAGGAACTGGACTACGTGTCCCTTCCGAAGTCCCTGACCGACCAGATCGAAGCGTACTGGGCGGCCGAGATCAAGCTCTGATCGACGAGTCAACGACGTTGTTGCCAATGCCCTCCCCGTTCGGGGAGGGCTGAGGCTTTGTGAGGTGACCCTCGCCCAGCGCGAGAGGCGATCCTCGTTCAGCAGGCTCGCCAATCCGAGCCGACCCCCATTTCATGCAGGCGCCCATGTCAGCCAGCAACAGCGCCATGACCACCATGACGACCACAGTCATCGATGGCGAACGTCGGAGCGCGCGCGACGCGCGTGGCGATCGCATCTTCCGCTGGGTCGTTGCCGCGGCGGGAATGCTCGTGCTTGCCGCACTCGTTGGTACCGCGTTCTCGATGCTGTGGGGCGGGCGCGAAGCATTCGGCACTTTTGGCTTCGGCTTCCTGACCTCGACGGACTGGGATCCGGTCAATCACAAATTCGGCGCGCTGGTTCCGATCTACGGCACGCTCGTCACCGCGCTGATTGCCATGCTGATTGCAGTGCCTGTCAGTTTCGGGATCGCGCTGTTCCTGACAGAAGTCGCCCCGCCCTGGCTGCGGGGCCCGGTCGCCGCGGCGATCGAACTTCTCGCAGGAATTCCATCAATCATTTACGGCATGTGGGGCTTGTTCGTGTTCGTGCCGATCATGGGCGAGTACGTCACGCCGTGGCTCAATGACCACCTTGGTCACTGGCCGCTGATCGGCGCGTTGTTCACCGGTCCGCCGCTCGGAATCGGCATGCTGACCGCCGGCATCGTGCTGGCGATCATGGTCATCCCGTTCGTCTCCTCGGTGATGCGCGAAGTGTTCCTCACCGTTCCGACGCGCCTGAAGGAATCCGCGTACGCGCTCGGCAGCACCACGTGGGAAGTGGTCTGGGACATCGTGTTTCCGTACACGCGCTCTGCGGCAATCGGCGGCGTGTTCCTCGGCCTCGGTCGCGCGCTCGGCGAAACGATGGCCGTCACGTTCGTGCTCGGCAACGCGCACCGTCTATCCGCGTCCCTGCTCGAGCCGGGCAACTCGATTGCCGCGACCATCGCCAACGAATTCACCGAAGCGGATTCAGACCTGTACCGGTCATCCCTTGTCGCGCTCGGATTCCTGCTGTTCGTCGTCACCTTCATCGTGCTCGCAGCCGCCAAGCTGCTGCTTCGCCGCCTGTCCCGTAACGAGGGAACGAAATGAGCACCGTCGCCGATCGTCTCTATCGAAAGCGCAGTGTCGTCAACGCGTTCAACCTTGTTGCATCCGGACTCTGCGCGGCCTTCGGGTTGTTCTGGCTGGTGTGGATCCTCTGGACCACGTTGCGCCACGGCATTGCCGCGATGAAGCCGGGCCTTTTCACCGAGATGACGCCACCGCCCGGGTCGGACGGCGGGCTCGCCAACGCGTTGTTCGGCAGCCTCATGATGAGCATGACGGCGATCCTGATCGGCACTCCGGTAGGCGTCGCGGCCGGCACCTACCTCGCGGAATTCGCGAAGAAGCGCGCGCTCGGCGAAACCATCCGCTTCCTCAACGACATCCTGTTGTCGGCACCATCGATCGTGCTCGGCCTGTTTGTGTACACGCTCATCGTCCGGCCGAGTGGGCATTTCTCGGGCTGGGCAGGCTCGATCAGCCTGGCGTTGATCGTGCTTCCCGTCATCGTCCGTACCACCGACGAAATGCTGCAACTGGTGCCGAGCACGATGCGCGAAGCGGCCTTGTCGCTCGGTATCCCGCAATGGAAGGTCACGATGCAGGTGCTGTACCGCTCGGCACTGCCGGGCATCGTCACCGGCATCCTGCTTGCGCTTGCGCGCATCAGCGGCGAAACCGCGCCGCTGCTGTTCACCGCGCTCAACAACCAGTACTGGAGCCACGACATGAGTGCGCCGATGGCGAGCATGCCGGTCGTGATCTTCCAGTACGCGATGAGTCCGTACGAATCCTGGCAATCACTGGCCTGGGCCGGCGCGTTCGTTGTCACCCTGTTCGTGCTGCTCCTCAGCATCCTCTCCCGCGCGATCCTGCTTCGCAACAAGGTCTCCCATGACTGACGCCCGTTTTTCCGTGCAGTCCACACCCTCACTCTCTGCCGCAGAGTCCGCGGTTCCCGCAAAGCAGCCGAAGATGGCCGCGCGCAACCTCGATTTCTACTACAACGGATTTCGCGCGCTCAAAGAGGTCAATTTCGACATTGCCGAAAAGCGCGTCACTGCGCTGATCGGACCGTCCGGCTGCGGCAAGTCGACCCTGCTGCGCGTGTTCAATCGCATTTATTCGATCTATCCGAAGCTCGAAGCGAAGGGCGAGGTGCTGCTGGATGGCGAGAACATCCTCGACCCGAAATTCCCGCTCAATCGCCTTCGCTCGAAAGTCGGCATGGTGTTCCAGAAGCCGGTGCCGTTTCCGATGTCGATCTACGACAACATCGCCTACGGCATCCGCCACTACGAGAAGCTGTCCAGGGCCGAGATGGATGTGCGCGTCGAGCAGGCACTGAACCAGGGCGCGTTGTGGGGCGAGGTGAAGGACAAGCTCAAACAGAGCGCGCTCGGACTCTCGGGCGGCCAGCAACAGCGCCTGTGCATCGCGCGCGCGATTGCGCTGAAACCTGAAGTGATCCTGCTCGATGAGCCCACCTCGGCGCTCGACCCGATTGCCACCGGCAAGATCGAACAGCTGATCTCGGAGCTGAAGGATCACTTCACGATCGCAATCGTCACCCACAACATGCAGCAGGCAGCACGCGTTTCCGACTACACCGCGTTCATGTATCTGGGCGAGCTGGTGGAGTTCGGCGACACCGAACTGCTGTTCACCAAGCCGATGAAGAAACAGACCGAGGACTACATCACGGGCCGCTTCGGCTGAGCCACTCGAAACCCCTTCAACGTCATTCCCGCGAAGGCGGGAATCCAATTTGACTTTGCTCAAAGCCCATGGATTCCCGCCTTCGCGGGAATGACGGCATGAGAAAATGAGCGAGAAACTGCCGATGACCACCACCGCATCCTCCGACCACATCGTCAAGAGCTACGACGCAGAACTGAAGCGCCTCACCGGCGAGATCCAGCGCATGGGCGCAATCGCGCTGACGCAGTTGTCAGCCTCGATCGACGCCGTGATGGACCGCGACGGCGAAGCTGCGATGAAAATCGTGCTGGAAGACAACACGATCGACCAGCTCGAAAACGACGTCAGCCAGGACGTCGTCCGGCTGCTCGCACTGCGCCAGCCGATGGCACGGGATCTGCGCGAAATTCTCGCCGCATTGCGTATCTCGTCGGACATCGAGCGCATTGGCGACTACGCAGCCAACATTGCGAAGCGCTCGATCATCCTCAACCAGTCGGCGCCGGTCCAGCTCGCGTCCGCATTGCCGCGACTCGCACGCCTGGCCGAAGGGCTCGTCCGAGAAGTTCTCGCCGCCTATCACGACAACGATGCCGACCGCGCGCTCGCTGCGTGGACACGCGACGAGGAGCTGGACGAACAGTACACCGGCCTGTTCCGCGAGCTGCTCACCTACATGATGGAAGATCCGCGCAACATCACGCCCTGCACGCATCTGCTGTTCATGGCAAAGAACGTCGAACGCATCGGCGACCATGCAACGAACATCGCCGAGAACGTATACTTCCTGGTGCACGGATCGCACATCAAACAGACGCGACGCAAGGGCGACACCACAAGCGGCGCGATTCCGCACGCGTGATCACGTGCCACAGACGCGTTCATGCCGCCGGCTCCTTTGACTGAAACATGAAGCGCCGGCTGCGCCAGCGCGTCCGGCCTACCCGCGCTGCCGAAGCGTTTCGAATAGCGCAATGCCGGTCGCGACCGACACGTTGAGACTCTCGATGTCGCCGCGCATCGGAATGTGCGCAAGGAAATCGCAGGATTCGCGCGTGAGGCGACGCATTCCTTCGCCCTCGCCGCCCAGCACCACCGCGATCGGGCCCTTCAGATCGACCGCGTAAAGTGACTGCGGCGTGTCGCCGGCAAGACCGACCAGCCAGACGCCAGCCTCCTTCAGCACCTTGAGCGAACGGGCGAGATTGGTCACCGCGACAATCGGCACCCGATCCGCCGCGCCCGCAGATGCACGTCGCACGGTCGGCGTGACACCGACAGCACGATCCTTCGGCACGACGACGGCTGTCACGCCGGCGGCTTCGCAACTGCGAAGGCACGCGCCGAAATTGTGCGGATCCGTGACGCCATCGAGTACCAGGAACAACGCATCCCGCCCGGCCTTTTCGACCAGATCTGCAATCGCCGACTCGGGCAACGGCGGTGGCGCGTTGTAGTGCGCAACCACGCCCTGATGACGCGCACCACCGGTCATCCGATCAAGCGCCGCACGGTCGCGCGCGTGCGGCTTCACACCGAGATCCCGCGCGCGCTCGCCCAGTTCCTTCACGCGCGGGTTTTGCGTGCCGGTCTCGATGTAGAGCTCGGCGAGGTTTGCGACGTCGTGGTTCAACGCCGCTTCGACGGCGTGGATGCCGATCAGCAGTTCGGTACTCATGCGTGCCTTGAAAATTCCGTCATTGAAGGGTGAAGAAGCTCACTCATCGAACCCACCTCAACGCCCCGTCACCAGCCTGAAGTCGATCTTCCTGTCCTCGAGGCTCGCGCGCAGAACCTGCACGCGCACTTCATCGCCAAGGCGGAACTTGAGGCCGCGGCGTTCGCCCGTTAACAGGCGACGTGTCGCGTCGAAATGGTAGTAATCGTTCGGCAACTGCGTGATGTGGACAAGACCGCTGATCTTCGATTCGGTCAGTTCGACGAACAGGCCGAATGACGTCACACCGGCGACGATGCCTTCAAACTCGCTGCCCACGTGTTTTTCCATCCACGCGCACTTGTAGCGTTCGTCGACGTCGCGTTCCGCTTCGTCCGCGCGACGCTCGTTGTGCGAGCAGTGCACGCAAAAGCTTGCCATCGTGCTCGGGCTGTATTCATAGGCGGTCGGCTTGCCTCCGCCAAGCGCGTAGCGGATCGCGCGATGCACCAGCAGGTCCGGATAGCGGCGAATCGGCGACGTGAAATGCGTGTAGAACTCGAGCCCGAGCCCGAAATGGCCGGGATCGTTCGGCTGATACACAGCAAGGCTCTGCGAACGCAGCAGCACCGATTCGATCAGGCTGGAATCCGCGCGCTTGCGCACTTTCTTCAGCAACGCCGAAAAATCACCCGGCGTGACCTGGTCGTGCGGAGGCATCGTCAGTTTAAACTCACGCAGGAATTCGAGCAGGTCCTCGTACTTCGACGCCGGCGGCGGAGCGTGCACCCGATACGGCGAGGGAATCTGTTTCTTCTGCAGGTACTTCGCGGCTTCGACGTTCGCCGCAATCATGCATTCCTCGATCAACTTGTGCGCATCGTTGCGATCGTAGGAGCCGAGCTGCACGACCTCGCCGTTCGCTCCGAGACGGAACGACACCTCACGACTTTCGAAATCGATCGCACCGCGCCTCTGGCGCGCCTTCGACAGCAACTTGAACAGGTTGTGCAGGCTCTTCAGCTGCGGCATCACGTCGGCCAGCTCGTGCCGCGCATCGGCGTCCTTTTCGCCGATCGCCTGCCACACGCGGTTGTAGGTGAGCCGGGCATGCGAACGCATCACTGCCGGATAGAACTTCGATCGCGTGACTTCGCCGTCGTGGTCGACCTGCATCTCGCAGACCATGCACAGGCGCTCGACCTTCGGGTTGAGCGAGCAGATGCCGTTCGACAGAGTCTCCGGCAACATCGGCACGACGAAGCCCGGGAAATAGACCGACGTCGAACGGTTGTACGCCTCGGTATCGATTGCGCTTCCGGGACGAACGTAGTGCGACACATCGGCAATCGCGACCAGCAAACGAAAACCACTGTCGTTGGGCTCGGCGAAGACGGCGTCGTCGAAGTCCTTCGCGTCTTCGCCGTCGATGGTGACCAGCGGTGTCGCGCGCAGGTCGACGCGCCCCTCTCGCTCGGCCGCGGAAACTTCCGGCTCGACTTCAGCGGCGTCGCGAAGCGCAGCATCCGGCCAATCGTGCGGCAGGTCGTGGCTGGCAATCGCCATCTCGACGACGAGCGACGGCGTCAGCCGTTCGCCGAGAACAGTCATCACGCGGCCCATCGGTCCGCGCTGTGCCGTCGGCTGGTCGGTGATTTCGACGACGACGATCTGCCCCGAGCGCGCGCCGAGATCTTTTCCGGGCGTGATCAGGATGTCCTGATGCAGGCGCCGGTCGTCCGGCTTCACGAGCACCAGACCGTTTTCCTCGATGACGCGGCCGACCAGTCGCGGCGAACGCCGTTCCAGCACTTCGACGATGGCGCCCTGGCGACGACCGCGGCGGTCCACGCCGACGACGCTCGCGAGCACGCGGTCGCCATGCATCACCTTGCGCATTTCCGCCGGCGACAGATACAGGTCTTCGCCCTTTTCCTCCGGACGCAGGAACCCGTAGCCTTCCGCGTTGGCAATGACGCCGCCGCGGATCAGATCGAGTTTGCTCGCAACCCCGTAGCCGCCGCGGCGATTCTGGATCAGCTGGCCGTCGCGCAGCATCGCGGCGAGCCGACGCGTGAGCGCTTCGAAATCCTGGGGAGTCGAGAGGTTGAGCGCGTGCGCGACCGCCTCGACATTCATCAGCTCGCCATGCTCGACCAACAACGCCGTGATGGCCTCGCGACTCGCGATGGGGCGCTCATATCGCGACGCTTCGCGATCCGCGTACGGATCGTTGATCGGCGGCCCCTTCGACGGCGACGCTTTGCCACCCTTTTTCGCGGGCAGCGGCGGCAGCCGCTCGGGCATGAACTTCGGCAGTCCGGCGCGTTTGGCCGGTCCGCGTGGATTGCGCGAGGCGGGAGCCTTCGCACTGGTGGTTTTTCTTCGTTTCAACGTGATTCCTTTTGATCGGCCGGCAGCGTCGCCGAGCATGCCGCCGATTGCAAGCGCAATGCGTTGACAGCCCGCGACGTGGCCAGTATTGTTCGCGCCCCCGACGGACGCATGTCCGGCGGGCTTTGCCCAGGTGGCGGAATTGGTAGACGCACTAGCTTCAGGTGCTAGCGGGGCGACCCGTGGAGGTTCGAGTCCTCTCCTGGGCACCATATGTGGTTCAACAAACCCGCTTCGGCGGGTTTGTTCGTTTCAGTGTTTGCGATTGCCTGGATCGATCGCCGGATACTGGAGCGAACGCAGCGACTGCTGAGCGATGGCTTCGGCACGTTTTTGCTGTGGCCAGAAAACGAAGACCCAACCCGCTGTCGTCCCGACCAGTATAGCGGGTCCGGCCGTCGCGGCTGTTCCATCCGCATAGGTGATGACGACGTGGGTCGCATCCCCGCGCAGGATGCGATCCGCTTGCATGCGCGTGTACGAGATCACCAGCGCGAACGCGAAATAGATCACGAAGCCGATTGAAAACAACGCACGGGTGAACGTGCTGGCATTGATGCGTTCCCACCAGCGCGGCGCCCATAAGCGACCATACCAGTGCGCGCGCATCCGCTCGGCGCGGTCCGGATGAGCGAAACGCCAGCGTTCCCAGCGACGTATGATTGCAGACAAGGCGAAGCCGGCCGCAACCAGAACGAGGTACATCGGGTCGCGCAAACCGGCAACGAGGATATCGGTCGGCTGGAGGTACTGGAAGATCGGAATGCCAAACGGGCGGTAGAGCCAGTAGCTCGCCCACAGCCCCAAAGCAGACATCGCAAAGTACGCGACACTCAGCAAGAACGCCGGCTCGCCAAGCGCGCGCCTGCTTGCGCGACGCAGTGCCGAATCCTGCGTCGCAGGCACGGAATTTCCAGGATCTGCCATCAACGATACCGGTCCTGCCCAGATGATCCGCGGGCAGCATAGCAACGACCATCCCGGGAAGGGCGTGCGCACCCACGGTTTTTTGTCGCTCGCCTTTCGCCAGTGGGCCGCCCTGCATCCTCGCTGACGGGTCGGTTGGCCCCCGACAAAACGCGCGCCGCACGCCCACTCCTGGCGGCGCGTCGTATCGCGTCGACCACCGGCCGTGCTTATAATCGAGTGGTCCACAGTTCGCGGTGGGAGAAGCGGCCTTCAAACGCCGCTGCCGAAGGCGCATCGCCCGTAATCGCTCAGGCCCGTTACCACCGCGCGCGGACACTCTGGAGAGACCGGCTGCCGCATCGGCACGAACCGGCGCCGAAGGGGCAAGAGGCGCAACCGCGCTTCCAAACTCTCAGGCAAAAGGACAGAGGGGCGCCCCACGTGCGGCTTCGCGCGTGATTTCCGGATGCCCATCCCATGTCCCAGCCAAACAAACGCACGCCTGCGCACTTGTCCTTGCGCGACCTCGAACACCATTCCGCGTTCGTCGAACGTCACATCGGGCCGAACGACGCCGAAATCTCGCAGATGCTTCGCACGATCGGGCATGCGTCGCTCGACGCGATGACCGATGCGATCGTGCCGGCGCGGATCAAATCGCCCTCGCCGCTCGCTTTGCCGGCGGCGATCACGGAAGAGGAGGCATTGGCGAAGATTCGCGCAATCGCCGACAAGAACGAAGTGTTCCGCAGCTTCATCGGTCAGGGCTACTACGGGACGCTCACGCCGAACGTCATCCTGCGCAACATCCTCGAGAACCCGGCCTGGTACACGGCCTATACGCCCTATCAGGCGGAGATCTCGCAGGGTCGCATGGAAGCGCTGATCAACTTCCAGACGATGGTCACCGACCTCACCGGGATGGAGATCGCCAACGCGTCGCTGCTCGATGAAGCCACCGCTGCCGCCGAGGCGATGACGCTCGCCAAGCGGTCGTCGAAGTCGAAATCGAATGTGTTCTTCGTCTCCAGCGGCGTGCATCCGCAGACGCTCGAAGTGTTGCGCACACGAGCGGATGGTCTGGACATCCAGTTGCACGTCGGCAACGACCAGGATGCAGCCGGCGTCGACTGCTACGGCATCCTGCTGCAGTACCCGAATACGTTTGGCGAAGTGCGCGACTACATGGAACTCGCCGCAGCGCTGCACGCGCGCGGAGCGGTCGTCGCGGTCGCGAGCGATCTGCTGGCGCTGACACTGATCGCCGCGCCGGGCGAATGGGGCGCCGATATCGTCGTCGGCAACAGCCAGCGCTTTGGCGTGCCGTTCGGCTTCGGCGGTCCGCACGCTGCGTTCATGGCGTGTCGCGATGCGTACAAGCGCTCGATGCCCGGCCGACTGATCGGCGTCTCGATCGACGCCGAAGGCAACACGGCCTATCGCCTCACGCTGCAGACACGCGAACAGCACATCCGGCGGGAGAAGGCGACATCGAACATCTGCACCGCGCAGGTGCTGCTCGCGGTGATGGCGAGCATGTACGCCGTCTATCACGGGCCGGACGGACTGACGCGCATCGCGCGCCGCACGCACCGGCTGGCGTCGATTCTCGCGGCATCGCTGCGCGCCGCGGGCGTGAAGGTCGGCGCCGACTTCTTCGACACGCTTCATGTCACCGACGTCGATGCTGCGTCCATCCACACGGTCGCCAGCCACTCGCGCATCAACCTGCGCAAGATCGACACCACGAGGCTCGGAATCAGCCTCGACGAGACGACGACACGCGCCGATGTGATCGCGATCGCCGCGATCTTCCACGCCTCTGTCGACATCGACGCGCTCGATGCGTCGACGCCGGATGCATTGCCGACAGCGCTCGCACGCCATTCGACGTTCCTGCAGCACCCGGTTTTCAACACGCATCACAGCGAGCACGAGATGCTGCGCTACATGCGGTCGCTCGCCGACAAGGATCTCGCGATGGATCGCACGATGATCCCGCTGGGCTCGTGCACGATGAAGCTCAACGCGACCGCGGAGATGATCCCGGTGACGTGGCCCGAGTTCGGCAATATCCATCCGCTTAGCCCCCATGGGCAGACACATGGCTACCGCCAGCTGATCGCCGAGCTCGAGGCGATGCTGGTCGAATGCACCGGATACGACGCGGTCAGCCTGCAGCCCAATTCGGGTGCGCAAGGCGAGTACGCCGGCTTGCTGGCGATCCGCGCATGGCACCGCTCGCGCAACGAGGGACATCGCGACATCTGCCTGATCCCCGAATCCGCGCACGGAACCAACCCGGCGTCGGCGCAGATGTGTGGCATGCAGGTGGTGGTGACGAAGTGCGACGCGAACGGCAACGTCGACGTCGAGGACATCCGCCGTGCTGCAGAAAAATTCGGCAGTCGCCTCGCTGCGCTGATGATCACGTATCCCTCGACGCACGGCGTCTTCGAGGAGGACATCGTCGAGATCTGCGAAATCGTCCATGCGCACGGCGGACAGGTCTACACCGACGGCGCCAACATGAATGCGCTGGTGGGAGTGGCGAAGCCTGGCAAGTGGGGCTCGGACGTCTCGCATCTGAATCTGCACAAGACCTTCTGCATCCCTCATGGTGGCGGCGGTCCGGGTGTCGGACCTTGCGCGGTGAAGGCGCATCTCGCGCCGTTCCTCCCGCGCACGCTGCCGTCCGTGGACGGGCACGGCCGCGCCGATGAGTCGCACGGGGTGGGTATGGTGTCGGCGGCGAGCTACGGCTCGGCATCCATCCTCCCGATCAGCTGGATGTACATCACGTTGATGGGCACGGAGGGGCTGCGCAAGGCAACGCAGGTCGCGCTGCTCAATGCGAACTACATTGCGAAACGTCTCGCGCCCCACTACGAGACGCTGTACACCGGTCGCAACGGCCTCGTCGCGCACGAATGCATCCTCGACCTTCGTCCGCTGAAGGACAGCAGCGGCGTCAGCGCCGAAGACGTCGCCAAGCGGCTGATCGACTTCGGCTTCCACGCGCCGACGTTGAGTTTCCCGGTCGCCGGCACGCTGATGGTCGAGCCGACCGAAAGCGAGTCGCAGCATGAACTTGATCGTTTCATCGACGCGATGATCCAGATCCGCGACGAGATTCGCGCGATCGAAAACGGCACGCTCGACCGCGACGACAATCCGCTCAAGCACGCACCGCACACCGCGACGCAGGTCGGCGGCAGCGAATGGATCCATGCGTACCCGCGCGAGCTCGCGGCGTTCCCGTTGCCGGGGCTCCGACTGCAGAAATACTGGCCGCCGGTCGCGCGCGTCGACAACATCTACGGCGACCGCAACGTCTTCTGCAGTTGCGTACCCGTTGAAGCCTTTGCCGGCGAGATCGAGGCATTCAGCGAACCCGACGTCGCTTAGGCACGGCGTGCAGGTGCAAGGGTCGCCAAGCGCGGCCGACGCCTCGTTTGGTGACCCGGGTGTTCAAACAGCAGCCCGCGCAGCATCCATTCCCGCCACAAGGGGATTGTGGTGAGTGCCGGGCTGCGATACCGTTTTGACCATGTCGCGATCAGGATGCCGCGTCGCTGATGGGTGCGCGGCTCGGATCCTGCCCAGTCAACCCTTCCCGAGCGCCCCACCGATGCCCAATTCCAAAGCGTCCAGCACGACATGGCCCGAGCAGTTCGTCACTGCGAATGATGGCGAAGCGCGTGCCTGGTTCGGATTGGGCGCTGCGATATCGGGCAAGACCGCCTTCATTGCTGCAAAAAATGCGAGCGTGGATGGACGCGCGGGACAGGGCGCGGTGTATGTATTCGAGAACGTCAACGGCGTCTGGACGCAGACGGCAAAACTGGTGGCCAGTGATGGTGCAGCGAACGACCAGTTCGGCACCGCGATTGCGCTCAGTGGTTCCCATGCGGTCATCACCGCCTCGCTCGCGAAGGTCAATGGAAACACCTGGCAGGGCGCAGCGTATGTGTTCTCCATCGTGCAAGGGGTCTGGAAGCAACAAGCAAAGCTCGTTGCCGGGCATGGAGCTGCATTCGATACCTTCGGCACGTCGGTTGCGATGCACGGCACGTCATTGTTCATCGGATCGGGGGGAGTCAACCAGGGCGGCGTTTTTTTGCGCCGACTCGTCTATGTCTTCCGCACCGACCCGGCACAGCGTGAACCGCACTGGGTCGAACGACAAACCCTCAACGCACCCGACCAGTCTGATCCGACGAGTTCGTTCGGTACGGCGATGGCAATCGGCGACGTCTACGCGTTGATCGGCGCGCGCTCCTCGACGATTTCCGGCGTTCCGGGCAAGGGGGAGGTTTATGTCTACATCGAAACGAATGGCAGCTGGCTGTTGTCGAGCAGCATCGTCGCCGAGGACGGTTCCTCGCGCGACAATTTCGGATCATCGGTTGCACTCGACGGGCTCAATGCGCTGATCGGGGCGCCCGGCGCGACGATCGACGGCAAGGTGTCACAAGGCGCGGTGTACCACTACCAGCTGTCGCACGGCGTCTGGGCTTTCGCGGAGAAACTCGTCGCGAAGGACGGTCAGGCCTCCAGCCTCTTCGGCGCGTCGGTCTCCGTATCTGGCCCGCTCGCGCTTATTACCGCCTATGCGGCGAAAAATTACACGGGTTCGGCCTACATCTATCAACGGGTTTCCGGGGCGTGGATCGCGAAGCTGGAACTGCAGGCGAGCAACGGCGTTGCCGGCGACGTTTTCGGATATTTCAGCGCGCTCGACTCCGCTACAGCGTTGGTCGGAGCCTATTCGAGGGACGTCAATGGCCGCGTCGATCAGGGTGCCGCGTATTTCTACACCGGCGCGAGCATCGGTCCGCACCCCTGATCGGTTGCCACGCCAAGCGTCAGCGTTGCGCTCCAGTCCAGCACGTCCGCGGTGCGCCGAGCGCTTAACGACGTCAGACTGTCGCGAGCGCGGTTCACGTTGTGCAGCCTAAAGTGGGCAGTCGAACTCCTCAGACGACTGGAAACTACTCATGGCCACTCGCAAGGCAAGCAAGGGATCGTCCCCAACCGATGCGGCATCCACCGCGGATGCACGCGGCAATGGTGGAGAGCTACAACAGATGGCCGGCGGAGATCACCCCGCACTGACGACCAACCAGGGTGTTGCACTCTCGGACAACCAGAATTCGCTTCGCTCGGCGCCACGTGGGCCGACGTTGCTGGAAGATTTCATCCTGCGTGAAAAGATCACGCATTTCGACCACGAACGAATCCCCGAACGCATCGTCCACGCACGTGGATCGGCCGCGCACGGATACTTCCAGCTCACCCGGTCGCTGGCGAAATACACGACCGCGAAGATCCTTACCGAAGTGGGGGAAAAAACTCCCCTGTTCACGCGCTTCTCAACCGTCGCAGGCGGTGCCGGCTCCGTGGATACGCCACGCGACGTGCGCGGCTTCGCGGTGAAGTTCTATACCAAGGAA
>NZ_JBDSWZ010000198.1:0-4715 GCF_039926425.1 Dokdonella sp. | reverse complement strand
CTGTTCCGCGTTGGCGTCAGCCGGTCGATGAGTGACGCCGACTGGTCGACCCTGTCGCACGTTGCTGCGGCGGATGCGATCGACGGACGGCACTGGCGCGTGCGACTGAAGCCTGGAGTGAGTGTGAGCGAGCTTGCGTCTGCCGTGGTCGAGCGCGGATTCGGATTGGAGGAACTGCGCGCCGAGAACGCGGCGCTCGAGCAGGTGTTCCTCGCAATCGCAATCGGCGAACCTGCGGCCGCGGCCGCATGAGCGCTGCGACGCTGATCGCGCGCCACGAGTGGCGCCGTCTGCATGTGCAACCGTTTGCGTGGCTGCTGTGCGCGGTGGTCCTCGCGCTGATGGCCTGGCAGTTCCTGCTGTCGCTGCAGGGCTACCTCGACGTTGCACCGAAACTCGGCGCGCTGAAAAACGCACCCGGCGTCACCGACCTGGTCGCGATTCCATTGCTGCGCAGCTTCAGCAATTTGCTCGTGCTGCTCGTGCCATTGATCACGATGCGCAGTTTCGCCGGAGAGCGCGGCGCCCACACGCTCCCGTTGCTGCTGGCGAGTGGCGTCGGCAACGCACGGATTGTCGTCGGCAAATACGTCGGTGCGCTGGGACTGGTGTGGTTGCTGGTCGGCCTCGTCGCGCTGATGCCGCTGACGCTTGGATTCGGCGCCCAGCTCGACGTCGGCAAGATCGGTGCAGCCGTTCTCGGACTGCTGTTGTTCACCGTTGCACTGACCGCGATCGGCATCGCGGCGAGCACCTGGGCATCGCAGCCGGCGCTTGCCGCAGCGATTGCGCTGGCGATCAGCAGCCTGCTGGCGGTCGTCGACGCTGGAGCCCGCATGCAGGGCATCTCCAACAGCGGCATCAACTACCTCGCGCTCCCGACGCATCTGGAGCCGCTTTTCCGTGGCCTGGTCGCGAGTGTCGACATCGTCTATTTCCTGCTCGTCGCGGGCGTCGCGCTTGCGCTGGCGACGCGCCGACTCGACGCATTGCGCTCAAGGCCCGATTGATGCGCGAGCGCCTCACCAACGCGTTGCACACCGTGCTGATCCTCGTGGCGGCGGGGCTGGTCGCGTTCCTCAGTACGCGCTTCGGCTTCAACAGCGATGTCAGCCATGCGCACAGCGCGAGTCTCGGCGATACGTCGGTGGCGATCCTGAAAACACTCGACGCGCCGGTCGAGGTCGTCAGCTATGCGCGCCGCCAGGGCAATCTTCGCGCGGTGATCGCCGATTTCGTCGATCGTTACCGGCGCGCGAAGCCGGATCTGGCGTTGCGCTTCGTCGATCCCGATGCCGACCCGGGCGCGATGCGCGAAGCGGGCGTGAACGTCGACGGCGAACTGGAAATTCACTACCGCGATCGCAGCGAACGTCTCAAGGTCTTGAGCGAAGCGGAGTTCTCGGGCGCGTTGCTGCGACTGTCGCGCGCACGCGAGCGAATCGTCGCGTTCCTCGAAGGCGAAGGCGAGCGTCAACCGCTCGGCAAGGCGAATGCGGATCTCGGCCAGTTCGTCACGGCCTTGGGCGAACGTGGCCTTCGCGCGGTTCCTCTGCCGCTGGCGAATGCAGGCAAGGTTCCGGACAACGCCGATCTCGTCGTGATCGCCGATCCGCAAGTGGCGGTGCCGGAAGCCGTGGTTGCCGAACTCGTCGACTACGTCGCGCGCGGCGGAAATCTTCTTTGGCTCGCGGAGCCCGATTCCCGAGCGGGGCTCGATGCGCTCGCGAGCGCGTTGTCGCTGCGCGTGCTGGCGGGAACCGTGGTCGACGGCAACGGCCAGGCGTTCGGCCTCAGCGATCCGACTTTCGTCGCGGTCGATCACTACCCGGACCATCCGATCACGCGCGATTTCGCGTTGGCGACGCTGTTCCCGCAACCCGCCGCACTCGCGCAGCTGGCGGATTCGCACTGGGACACGAAGTCGATTCTTCGATCCAGCGAAAAGTCGTGGAACGAGACCGGACCCATTCCCAAAGCCGGCGAAGACAGCGCAAATATCCGCCAGGATCCGGATGCGGGCGAGATCCCCGGCCCACTCGATCTGGGCTTTGCGCTGTCACGCATCTCGCCACGCCCAGACCGCCGCGAGCAACGCGTGGTCGTGCTGGGCGACGGAGATTTTCTCTCCAACAGTTTTCTCGGAAATGTCGGCAACCGTGAATACGGCCAGCGCGTGTTCGACTGGCTGCTTGGCGACGACGCGCAGATCGCAATTGCCGACCGGAGTGCGCCTGACCGCGAGCTCGATCTGTCGCAAGGGGCGCTCACTGCACTGGCCGCAACCTTTCTTGTCGTGCTGCCGCTGCTGTTCGCCGCAATCGGCGGATTGATCGCCTGGCGCCGACGTCGGCGAACCTGAGCCGCGCGATGAACCGGCGAACGCGCACCAATGGATTCCTCGTTGCGATGGTCGGGCTGCTGGGCGCTGGCGTGTATGCAGAGCTGCGTCGGGAGGACGCGATTGCGACCCAGCCGATCACCGAGATCGACCCGACGCATGTACGCGATATCCACATCCGCTGCAGCGAGTGTGCGCCGCGACATTTCGTCAAGAGCGACGGCCATTGGCAAATGGTCGAGCCGCTGGTCGGCGCCGCCAACGATGCGCGCATCGAGCGGATCGCGGCGATTGCGCGTGCACCGGTCCGTTTTCGCCACGCCGCGAGTGAGCTGGTTGCGACGCGGCTCGGCCTCGACCCGCCGTGGGCCACGTTGCAGCTCGACGACACGGTGATCGCATTTGGCACCACCGACGCGATCCACGGCGATCGCTACGTGCGCGTCGGCGACACGATCGCGCTGGTGCCCGACCGATTCAGCGCGTTGCTGTTCACCAAACCCGAAAGCGAACTTGCGACACCCGTGGTCGCGCCAAAGGACTGATCCTTGCCGGAACTACCCGAAGTTGAAACCACTCGGCGAGGACTCGCGCCGCACCTCATCGGACGTACGGTCGTCGGGCTCGATATCCGCCAACCGAAGTTGCGCTGGCCGATCCCGCAATCGCTGGTGGACGCACTGCCCGGGCAGCACGTCGAAGCGATCGAGCGACGCGCGAAATACCTGCTCGTGCACACACAGCCGGGGAGTGCGTTGCTGCATCTGGGCATGTCCGGGTCGTTGCGCGTGCTGCCGGCAAGCACACCGGTTGGCCCGCACGATCACGTCGACTGGCGCCTCGACTCCGGGAAGATCCTGCGCTACACCGATCCGCGCCGCTTTGGCTGTCAGCTGTGGCAGCCACGCGGCGAAATCCACCCGCTACTCGTCGGTCTCGGACCGGAGCCGTTGGCGGAGAATTTCGACGGAGACGTGCTGTGGACCGGCTCGCGCGGACGCAGGGCTGCGGTGAAACTGTTCCTGATGGATCAGGCGGTCGTCGTCGGCGTCGGCAACATCTACGCAAGTGAAGCGCTGTTCGCCGCCGGCATCCACCCGAAGCGTGCCGCGGGTGCGGTCTCGCGCAACCGGTACGCGCGCCTCGCCGGGGAAGTAAAGCGCATCCTTGCGTATGCGATCCGCCGGGGCGGGACGACCTTGCGCGACTTCATCAATCCCGACGGCGCGCCCGGCTATTTCGAACAGGAACTGTTCGTCTATGGCCGCGGAGGCCAGCCGTGCAAGGTGTGCGGTACCCCGATCAGAACGTCCGTCATCGGGCAGCGATCGACGTTCCACTGCCCGCGCTGCCAGCGCTAGGCGGTTCGCACGTCAATCCGGCCAGCGCAGAGCGAGGTGCCGGTTGTTGAACGCAGCATCGTCGATTGAACCCGCATGGCGGATCGTCATTCCGGACGGCGCGCCTTCGATGTCCAGCGCCATGCCATCCGCGACAATGCCGCCGAGCGCCTGGAAGCGCACGAACCGGTCGGCCAGTTCGCCGGCGATGTTTGCCGCATGTGGCGGAACGTTGCGGATATCGATGTCCGGTCGCGCGAACTTGCGCATCCCGCGCGTGTGCACGTGCATCCGACCCGTCGATTTGTCGTCCTCGTCGCAGAGAATCAGAACGTGGTCGCGCGGTTCGAACGCATCACCATCGAAGAACCGCTCGCGCCACTGCGGCGCCGCGAGCATCGACAGGGTCTGCGGATCCACCACTGCGATCGCTCCGCTGTCGCACAGCGCAGCGATCGTTCCGACCAGATCGCGCAGCACGTCGAGGTCGGACGGATCGGCGATCGCCCCGCGCAGCATCACGCAGTCGCGGGCACTTTTCATGCGTTCGAACAGTTGCGCGCTCTCTTCCCACAACACGCGTCCCAGCGTGCCGCCAAGCGGATAGCCGTCCCACGTCGACAGCGCCTTGTTCTCATAGCGTACGACTTCGAAACCCGCCGGCGTTCCGCGAGTGCGGTACGTCACGGCGTCGATGCGGAAATCCGGATCGAGGTCGCCGAAGACGAACCACAACAGAAACGCCGGATCCCCGCTGTCCTGCCACTGCGGCCGCGGCCAGTGTGCGTCGCTCATTGGAGTTCCTCATTGGTGCCAAGCGGAAGCACCGGCTGTTGCAGTTCGACGCGACCTTCACCCGACATGATTTTCTTGAATTCGGCGCGACTCACCGACACATAGCGGTCGTTGCCGCCAATCTCGACCTGCGGCCCATCGGTGACCGCGCGGCCGTGTTCGTCGACGCGCACGACCATCGTCGCCTTTCGGCCGGTGTGGCAAATCGTCTTGATCTCGATGAGGTTGTCGGCCCACGC
>NZ_JBDSWZ010000197.1:0-2688 GCF_039926425.1 Dokdonella sp. | reverse complement strand
CCTTTGCCACCCGGGAACGTCACCGCATCGAGCGTGCAGTCCCAGTATTCCTCGAGCGACTCACCCTTCCACGCGAACACCGGCGTGCCGGTCTTGGCGATGGCGGCGGCCGCATGATCCTGCGTCGAAAAGATGTTGCATGAGGCCCAGCGCACGTCGGCGCCGATGTCCTTCAGCGTCTCGATCAGCACCGCGGTCTGGATGGTCATGTGCAGCGAACCGGTCACGCGCACGCCCTTGAGCGGCTTGGCGGCGGCGTACTTCTTGCGGATCGACATCAGACCGGGCATTTCGTGCTCGGCAATGTCCAGTTCCTTGCGGCCCCAGTCGGCGAGACTGAGGTCGGCGACCTTGAAATCGCCTTCGGTCGAGAACCGTTTTTCGGAAACGGGTTTGATCTGTGCGTTCATGTGTTGCTCCGTCGTTGGAAGTCCGTGGGGCCGGTGGCCTGGACTTGCATTAACGGGCGCCGTTGTCGCTTGGACACTCGCCGAGCCTGGCCTCGTCGGTCAGCCGGCCATCAAGGCCTAGCTTGCGCGGAAGAATCCGCGGACGGCGGTCGCAGCGCCCCTCGGCGGGCGGGCACGCAGTATATCTCTATCTCGCGATGAAAGGATAAATGCGTGTTCGCGCCCGCCATGAGCGTCGTGGGGAGCGGCAGGTCCATGTCACCGTGCGCCGCGCCGGGATCACTTGGCCTGTGATTGGGACTGCGACTGAGCCTGAGCCACCTCGGTCGACACCATGAACTGGCGTTGGATTTCGTCGCCCAGCGTGCTGAGGCGCGCCATTGCATCCTGCAACCAGGGTTGCAGACCCGTGTCGAGGATGTCATCGATGCGCGCATAGCGCGACTGTGCAGACAGCGACCCCGCAAGGCGAACCACTTCCATCGTCTCACCGCCGGCCAACGTTTTGAGCACTTCGTGCAGCGTGCTGGCGCAGGTCAGCAGCGAGCGCGGGTTGCTCTGTTCAAGAAGCATCAGCTCGGCAACGCGCGCGGCGCTCACCGATGATCGGTAAAGCCGCCTGTAGGTTTCGAACGCGGAGAGTGCCTGCAACAATGCACTCCAGCGGAAGTAGTCAACGGTGTCCTCGGCATCTCGCCCGGTCTGCACGTGCGGTTCGCTGCCCGCGATGTCGAGCAGTCGGATGGCCCAGTCGGCCCGTTCGATGAATGCGCCGAGCTGCAGGAACTGATAGCCCTCACCGCGACCGAGCGTGCCGATGGTGACGCCGCGAAAGGATGCGGAACGACTCTTCACCCACTCGAGCAGGTTGTTGACGCCGTCGGACTGCAAACGGCCCCAGCTTCTGCCGCGAATTTCCAGCCACGAGGTGTTGAGGTCTTCGTACATTTCCGCGGTGATCGCGACGCGCTGCGCGCGTGCCGCTTCGCGTGCGCCGCGGAAGCAGTTGAACACCGATGCGGGATTGTCGGTCGCAAGCAGCAAATGCCGCAGAACCGTCTCGGCATCGATGCGCCCGTATTTCTCCAGGACCACATCGGAAAGGTCGAGCGCATCGAGCGCGCGCCGCCACGACACGGCTTCGGCCTTGCCGCGGTCGTAGCGCTCGGGAAGCATCGCGATACGCAATGCAACATCGATCAGGCGCGCGGTGTTCTCCGCGCGTTCCATGTGGCGCGAAGCCCAGTAAAGATCGCTTGCAGTACGACAGAGCATCAGCGGTCGCCCTCGAGCACCCAGGTGTCCTTGGTGCCACCGCCTTGCGACGAGTTGACCACCAGCGAGCCCTCCCGCAGCGCGACGCGCGTGAGTCCGCCGGGAATCACCTGGATGCGCTTGCCCGAAAGAATGTACGGGCGCAGGTCGATGTGTCGAGGGGCGAGACCGCTCTCGACGAAGGTGGGGCAGGTGGACAGCGACAACGTCGGCTGTGCGATGTAGTTCGATGGTTTGGCGAGGATGCGCTGGCGGAATTCCTCGATCTCCGCCTTTGTCGACGCGGGACCGACGAGCATGCCGTAGCCGCCCGCGCCGTGGACTTCCTTTACCACCAGCTCGTGCAGATGTTCGAGCGTGTAGCGAAGGTCATCGGCCTTTCGCAGTTCATACGTCGGCACGTTGTGCAGGATCGGTTCTTCGGCCAGATAAAACCGGATCATCTCGGGCACGTAGGGATACACCGACTTGTCATCGGCGACACCCGTTCCGGGTGCATTGGCGATCGTCACGCGACCGGCGCGATAGGCGCCGAAGATTCCCGGGATGCCGAGCATGGAATCGGAGCGGAACACGGTCGGGTCGAGATAGTCGTCGTTGATCCGGCGATAGATCACGTGCACCCGCTGCGCGCCGCGCGTGGTGCGCGCGTACACGTTGTCGTCGCGTACGAACAGATCGGCGCCTTCGACCAGTTCGACCCCCATCTGCTGAGCGAGGAACGCGTGCTCGAAATAGGCAGAGTTTGCCGCGCCCGGCGTCAGCACCGCGACCACCGGCTGATCGATGCCCGCCGGCGCCGCTTCGCGCAGGATTTCCAACAACGCATCCGGGTACCGTTCGACCGGCGCGATCTGCTGGCGCGCGAAGAGTTCGGGAATCAGTCGCGCCATCATGCGACGGTTTTCGAGCATGTACGACACGCCGGACGGCACACGCAGGTTGTCTTCGAGCACGTAGTACTCGCCATCGCCGGCGCGCACCAGATCGATGCCGGAGATGT
>NZ_JBDSWZ010000196.1:0-2579 GCF_039926425.1 Dokdonella sp. | reverse complement strand
CGCACGCGACGACTCGGATCCTGAGGAAGGACCGCGAGCGTGAGACTTTCCGGCAGCGTGAGCGCGGACACCGGCTTGTCGAAATAGATGCGGCTTGCTGCGGCCACACCTTCGATGTTGCCGCCGTACGGCGCGAGGTTGAGATACGCCTCGAGGATCTCGCTCTTCGAATGGCGAAGTTCCAGCCACATGGCGCGCAGGACCTGCACGGCCTTGCCACCGGGCGTGCGGGTCGAATCCCGATGCAGCAGCCGCACCAGCTGCATCGTCAGTGTCGAACCGCCCTGCCTCGCGCCACCGCGCACGTAGGTGACGATCGCACCACGCGCAAGGCTCCACGGATTGAATCCCGGATGCCAGCGGAACCAGCGGTCCTCATGCAGCTGCACGGCTTCGACAAGATCACGCGGAATGTCGGCGAGCGGAGTCCACTCGCGGTACTTGTCGTCGCGACTCAACGCGAAACGGAGCAATCGATCGTGATCGTCGAGCACCGCGGTCGAGGTCGCAATGCCGGCCGACAGCGGTGCGTGCGGGTACAGCCGCAACGCTGCGAGAACCGCGCCGAGCAGCAACGCGACGACGAGCCAGTTGTGCCAGCGACGCCATGCGGTGGCGGTCGCCGGGGATCGATTCGATTCGGGTTTCATCGCATCGACATACGAACCAATCCCTTTTCCCCGATGGCGACGCGCGCAACGTCCAGCCAGGCCGACCACTGCAACCTGCGCGCGTGGAAAGGACGGGGCCTCACGTTATTTCCTGGTCACCGTCAACGTCCCACCGCCCTTCGACTGCGCCTGGATCGTGCGGTCGTACATCGATTCGCCGTACGCCGGCGGAACGACGAACGTCCCGGCGTTCGTCGCCTTGATGCGGTAGACGAATTCCTGTACCGCATTGGTGGCGCTGCCATAGATCACAATGCGGTCGTCGCGCACATCGGCGTAGTCGGGATGCCAGCTCGACGACGCCAACCCGACAGGACTGAACCACGTGGTTGCGTTCGTGCCATTCGCCTCGGAGGCCGCAGCGGCCGCATCGACGCCATCCGTCGGCGACGCGTCGCCGGTGGTATGACTCTCCTGCACCGGTTCGAAACCACCCGGCAACAGGTCGACGATCGCCACGTTGCCGAGACCGTCGCCACGCGTCGCGCGGATCTTCAGGTGCACCTGCAGTTCCTCGCCGATGACGACCTTGTCGACGACCTTTCCGCCTGCGTCGGTGAATTCGCGCACGACCTCCAGGCCTTCCTTGCGCTCGGCCGTCGGCACGTTGCGATCGAAGCCGCTCTGCGCGACGCTGTACCACGCGTTGAGATCGCTCGTATTTCGCAGGCGCAACGCTTGCGCCTTCGCATCGAACTTCGCGCCGTAGACGAGGCCGTCGACCTTGCCGATCGGGGTTGCGCTGCCGTCCGCAGCAACCGCGTCGATGGCCAGCTTGGCCATCAGCTCTGTCCCGGCCTGACTCGCATACGCATCGAGTGCGAGGATCGTTTGTGCCGAGGACAACGTGTTGTACCAGCCGCGTTGCAGCGCACCGACGATGTTGCGCAGTGCATCCGCCGGCAGCGCTTTCGCGCGCTCCGGAAAATGCTTCGCGATCAGATACAGGGTCTGGCTGTCGCGGATCACCGGATCGTAGTAGCGCTCGAACCGATACGCCGATTCCTGCGCCTGGCGCAGCAGGACCTTCTGCGGACCGGACATCAACACCCAGGCTTCCTTGTCCTGCTTGAGCATTTGCAGCGAGGCGCCCAGATACGCTGCCGTGATGTCGTCGTGCCACTCTTTCGCGAAGTTCGCATCAAGCCGCGCGCGCACCGACGCCAGCGCATTGGTGGTCACCTGGCCCTGGCGCGTGAGGAGATAGATGGCAAACGCGCGTTCGCGCAATCCCGCGAGGCTGCCATCGCTTTCGTCGGCGGCGAGCGTGCCGAGATAGGTATTCGCATGCTCGAGCAGATCCGTCGGTGCCGTCTTCCCGCGCTCTTTTGCCTCGAGCAGGAATTGCACCGCATACGCCGAGACGAACCGCTCGGCCTGCGCCGTCGCCGTCCACAGCCCAAATCCGCCTTCCGCGTTCTGGCGGGAACGCAACACCGCGATCAGCTGCGCGAATGCTGCATCGGCTTTCGGCATGCCTTCGCCGCGAACCGCCGTGCCGAACTCGGGATGCGCATCGAACACGAGCGCCGGCATGCCCTGGCTCAGCAACTGCTCGGTGCAGCGATGCGGGAAGTCGGCAAGGTACGCCGACAATCCGCGTGCGAGCACCAGCGGCGCAAACGACAGCGACGCATCACGCTTGGCATGCGCATCGAACATCGCGCGCAACGGCTTCACGTCGGCAACGCCACTGCGCACCGAACCGATGGCCACCTCGCTGCGATACGGCACCGCGGGTCGCACCGACACCTCGACCGTCTGCTTTGCGCCACGGTCGCCACTGCTGGCGACGAAACCCAGCTTGGCAACGCCCGGCTCGCCCTTTGCGCGCAGCCGGAACACGGCAACACCCTCACGCATCTCGCCCAACTTCAATTCCTGCTGGCCGGCGCCGACTGCGTCCAC
>NZ_JBDSWZ010000195.1:0-11399 GCF_039926425.1 Dokdonella sp. | reverse complement strand
GCGGGATTCCGTGGACCCAGCGCGGGTCGTCGGTGAGCTTGTCGCCGTCCCAGTCGGAGATGTTGAACGGCGGGTTGGCCAGGATGTAGTCGGCGCGCAGGGTCTTGTGCTGGTCGTTGGTGAAGCTCGATCCGTAGCTTTGGCCGATGTTGCCATCCAGCCCGTGCACGGCCAGGTTCATCAGGCACAGGCGCCGCGTCTGCGACATCAGCTCCTGACCATAGATCGCTAGGTCGCCTTTCTTGCCGAGTGTCTTCTGGTGCGCGTCCTTGAACTTGGCCGACTGCACAAACATGCCGCCAGAACCGCAGGCGGGATCGTAGATGGTGCCCTTGAAAGGCGCGAGGATTTCCACCAGCAGGTTGACCACAGACTTGGGTGTGTAGAACTCACCGGCCTTGGCGCCCTCGTTCATGGCGAATTGGCCGAGGACGTATTCGTACACCTCCCCGAACACGTCACGGCTGCCGTGCTTGGTAGGATCAAAGTCCAGCCGCGCCACCAAACCCATCAACTCACCTAGCTTGCCCGGCTCCAGCGCGAGGCGCGAAAACTCGCGATACAGCACGCCTTTCAGCGTGGGGTTCTCCGATTCGATCTCGCCCATCGCGTGATCGAGCTTCTGCGCAAGATCGGGCGCCGTTGCCTGATCGAGCAGGGTCCGAAAGCGCGCCGATCTCGGTACCCAGAACACGTTGTCCTGGTCAAAGAAGGTCTTGTCCGCGGTGAACGCATCACCGCTCGCCTTTCGCGTCTCCGCATCTTCAATGAAATATTCGGACGCCGGCTGGGCGATGCGGTCGCGAATCAAGGCTTCCTGCACCGCAAACATGTCCGACACGTACTTGAGAAACACCAGCCCGAGCACCGGGTACTTGTACTCCGCCGCCGACACCGAACCACGCAACTTGTTGGCGGTGTCCCACAGCGTCTTCTTGAATTCTTCGTTGGTCATGCGTTTTTCTGCGCCTTCCTTGAACGGCAATATTCGATGTAGCAGCGTGCAACCTTACGCTGAATCTGGCAGTTGCCACCAACCCTTGAGATCAAAATTCGCTGGCGCGCTGAAGCAACTCGTCGAACTTCGCTTCGAGCTTCGAATTGACTCCCCTCACCCCATCCACCACCTTCCCCGCCCACTCAAAATATTCACGCTTCCGCTCCCCCGACCAATCCGCCGGCGGAGACGCGAGGATATCCCGCAGGTTGCTGATCTTGTCGGCAAGCTTCACGAGCTTGGCCTCGGTCGAGATGTGCGGCGCGTGTTCGATCTGGCGTTGCTTGCGGACGTGTTTCTCCAGCGATTTGTCGTCGGTGACTTCCATAACGACCGATGCGATCTTCGCGCCGAAGGCTGCTTCGAGTTCTTCGGAAGTCGTCTCGGTGTCTTCGATGGTGTCGTGGAGGATCGCGGCGCAGAGGGTGGTCAGGTCGTCGACGCCGCCTTCGTTGGCGAGCACGTTGGCCAGGGTAATGGGGTGATTGATGTAGGGCGAGGCGTCGACGTCTTTGCGGCGCTGGTTACGATGCTTGTCGGCCGCGAACGCGACAGCCTTCTCGAAGGTACCGAGCGGGTGGGTGGGCGTTGGCATAGCGGCTCGTTCCAGTGGATCGCTTCATTGTGATGGCGGCTGCCATCCGTCGCAAACGCCGCTTGTCCGCGTGTGCGAGCCAGCACAGGAGTCCATCGCATGGTTGGTGGTTGCGACCAGCCCGTGCTGTTCCGTTCTCGAGGAGTTACAGATATCGCGGATCCTCGGTTCCTTCAGAACGCCATTCGCCTGGAAAGCATTCCTGCAGCAACACCGAGATGATTCACCTCAACGCTCCGCATCGATCACCTGACGCATCGACTCGGTCTCGGCCTTTCGCAAACGTAACGCTTTGGCCCGGGGCTCCCAGCCGCGCACCGCGTCGCGCACTTCGCGTTCGATCGCCTGCGCGGCCTTGGGTGTCAGCCGATAGAACTCGGTGGTCGCGAGCAGCAGGCTCGCATCGGGCGACGCATCGTCACCGTCGATGCTCAGCACATGCGTGCTCTTGTCGGGCTTCGGGTTCACGTCGAACGCGGGCGACAGCACCCAGCCGTTGCCATCGCGCAGGAAGCCGTGATTGCGCAGGTGGTCGTCTCGGTTGCCGATGAGGATGTTGAACAGCACCCGGCGGAACAACTGGGCGAGCTGGTCGCCAATCTGCGTGCTGGAGCCTTCGTTCTCGATCACCTCGACGATATCCAGATAACTGGCGCCGGCGCTTTCATCACGCGCCAGCCGGGTCATGGCCGAGCTGTAGAGGCGGCGCGAGTCGAGGGTGCGATCGAAGCGCTGCACGGCGAATGTGTGGCCCCGACGGGATAATTTCAGCACGCGCGCGGGCGGCACCGCGATACCGGCGTCGCGCGACAGCTGCCAGGTGAGGAATTCCCACAGACCCATGTCGCGGCGATCCTCCATGGACGGAAACTTCGCCAGCCACAGGCGGCCTTCCGTGTCGCGAAAGCTGGCTTTGGGTCGGGCACCACCGAGCGAGGCGCCAGGTGCAATGAGTTGCCTGATCCACGGGTCGACCTGCTCGTCGTCGCCCCGCTCCACCCGCTCCGCCGCCGCCTCCAGCTCGCGCAGCGCAGCAATCGGAGGTGCGGTGAGGTTGCGCGCATCCACGTAGCCGCCGCTCTCCGGATCACGCAGGCGCAGCGCGCCCATACGCGATTCGTCGTTGACCCCGAGCAGGAAATCCCAACTGCGCAGAATCCGTACCGGTCGTTGCTGCTCACGCGCTTCGATGGCTTCGCGCCGCTCCATCAACAACTTGCCCCAGCGGTCCGGCGACGCATCCTCAAAACTACCCGAGAGTTGATCGGCACCGGAGTGCGCATACAACGCACCGCCGGCGAGTGGCAGTTCGTGATCGAGCGGAAAGCTGGCGGTGGGATCGGTTTGCTGCAGCCACTCCGACGCGTAATCGAAACGCACGGTGTCGCCGGTCTTGCTGCTGTTGCGGGTGAGCTGACCGACCCGCACGGGCGGGCCGAGGCTGTCGTCGTCGATCCAGACTTCGGCCTCGTTCATGCCGGTTTTCCGGCACGCGGTTTCGCCGTGCGTGGTGATATCGGTGACGGGCGCTTCAGTTCGTTGTCCTGCAGGCTGCGGCCCAAGGTGTCTTGTGCGGCGAGCAAATCGATGTCTGCGGCCATGCCGAGCACGGTGAGCACGCGCAGCATGGTGGCCAGACTCGTGGACGGATCACCGGCCTCCAATTTGCCCAGCGTGGGCACGCTGATGCCGACCCGCTCGGCCAGCATCGGCTGGGTCATCTTGCGGCGCAAACGTGCCGCGCGCAGACGATTGCCGAGGGCAACCACTTGGCGGCGTGCTTGCGGATGGGTTGGCGGAGTTCGCTTCGGCATGCAAATTAAATTACATTTGGCTCGAACAAAATGCAAGTTAATTGACATTCCACCGGAGCCGCGTTGCAATGATCCGCACGGTGCAGGCGTCGAATCGATTGGCAAACTCGCAGGCCGAAGGATCGATACACATATCCCTGACCATTCGACGCGGTGTCGTGTCGGACGCACCAGAGCTGTCGGTCTTCGCCGAGCGCTGCTACCGGGATACCTTCGCGAGCGCGAATACGACAGCGGATCTCGAGGCTTTTGTCGCTGCGACGTACAGCCTGACGCTACAGGAAACAGAGTTGGCCAATGCGGCCATCATCACGCTGCTCGGTCATGCGAACGAATCGCCGATCGCGTTCGCGCAGTTGCGACTTGGAACGCCGCCGGAGTGTGTGGATGCCAACGACTCGATCGAGTTGCAACGGTTTTACGTGTGTCGCGCGGCGCAAGGTTGTGGTGTTGCAAACGAACTGATGGCGGCTGTTGTGTCAACCGTGCGTGCGTTGCGCTCAAACGTGTTGTGGCTCGGCGTGTGGGAACACAATGCGCGCGCGATGGCGTTCTATCGGCGGCATGGCTTTGCCGACGTCGGCAGTCACGTGTTCCGCATGGGGTCGGACGGTCAGATCGATCGCATTGACGTTCGGACCCTGTAGAGATCGGCTGTCGCAGGGCGTGACGCGGATGCCGTCTACCGTGGTTGAGGTCTGTGTGGTTGCGTGTTGCCTGTAGGGCGACACCTGTTTTCGTACGAGCAATACTTCTATGGTTCTGAAGCCTTGCGGTTTTCTACGGAAAGACGAAGCGTGCCAGCACCGGCGATGTGGAGTTCCGAGCCAAGCCAGTCACGGTGATCGACCTTGGGGCGCGCATGGCTTCGAGTCAGCGCGCCAATCGGCGTGCGTTTGCTTTCGCTTTCCGAAGCGGCGGCGCGAGTGCGCTGGACGTGAGATCGGCCGCCGCGGATTGCAGGAAGGTCGAGAGTGCGGCTGCTCCTGGCCGGCGCGATCCGGACAGCATCCACGGACGCATCATCATTCCGGCAAACGCCGCATGGATGCGAATCGCCGCAAAGGCCATGCCCATCATGGACTCACCGCTGGCCTGGACCTTCTCGCTCACCATGCGATGGGCCTCGCGCTGCTTGGTGCTGGTCGAATCCTTCGTGCCCGCTGCACGCGAAACACGCTGGGCAACGACGATTGGTGCGACCGTCATCATCTCCATCATCTGGCGGGCGGCGCGGGCTTGCTTGGTGCGGGCGCGTGCGGTCATGGGGATCGTTCCTTCATTCGTGTGTGTGAGGTAGTGGGTGGGTTTGGCGATTGGGGGGGGGCGATTGACTCGTGGTGTTCCCCTGATTGCTTGGTCGTATTGGCGTGGATCTCGATCAGCGGGAAGCGCGTGCGTGCGATGTGGACGTGAAGAACGCCCCCTTCCGGCTGCCGCCACCTTCCCCCGCTTTGCAGGGGAAGGATTCATATGGTGGGTCTACCGAGCGGCTGCGATGTCAAAAGGACATACAGCGGAATCGCCTCAGCTCATTGCAGGTCAGCGGGGGCGGCGAAGAAGCAGCGTGGCGATACCCGCAATCGCGACGAGACTTGCGACCGGGTGCGCATTGACGAAGCGTCGGATCGGTTCCTGCACGTCGCGAATCGTGTCCTGCGCGTCCTCGATGAGGCTCGAGAGGGTCGCGGTTGCTTCATGGACTTCGTCGGCCAACGCATCCACGGTGTCGTCGATCGCATCGGCTGGGCGGGCATCGCGAATTCCGTCTTCAATGGCTTCCGAAGCGCGGTCGGCGGCTTCCGTCACTGCGTCCATGTCGTTCTCCATTCGAGTGCTGATCATCAAATCACTCCATCCACAGGAACCGATCTCAGCGTGCGCGTCGTTTCCGTTGTGGCATTCGGGAATCGGATCGTCTCAGGACGCGGCTCTGAGTGGGTCGTCGCGGTCGGAGAGTGACTGACCAAGTCTGCACGTTCACCAACGACGTTGCCGTCGCGGCGCATGCCAGAGAAGATCATGCCGTCATCCGGAAGCCGGCCGGCCTTGCGGGCACGCGTGAGTTCCCAGAAGCCCCACAGCAGCGGGATGCCCATGGTGACAAAAGGGAGGAGGAAGATCGGCAGCGCATTCATCTGGTTCTCCGACGGGCGAACCCGCTTTCAGGGGGACGCGTACGATGCAATGCAGCGCGCAACCTGAAGTGAAGCTGTGCGGAGAATGCGTGCTGGCGTTCAGACGCGTGCCGATATCAAGACTCTTGCCTGCTCCGTTCTAGCAGTGACACTCTGCCGTGCCTACAACGGTCGCGGTTCCGCTTGATGTCGCTCCCTGCATCATTGGACATTCAATGATCTCTCAGAGCGCGTCGCATATACGCGCAAAGCGCTGATTCTGGTCGGTCAACGCCGTGGAATGATTCGGCCAGAGAAAATGTCGAGCAGCTTGCGCAAGATCGGAAGCTGAGGGAAAAGTTGCCGGAAGCAAACGGCAAGAAATCGATGCGCACTCCGCTTCGCAACGGCAGAAGGAAAGGCAGAGGCTCGCGACAATCGATGCCGATAGACGATGATGAAAGGCGCCGGCCGCGCTTTGCGCGTCCGGCCTACGAGGGCCTATTGATTCTGTAGGCCTTCCCCAATCGGCCGTGCAGCCTTCGCGCTCTCACACACCGGTTGCACGAGTCACGCGACGCGAAGATCGCGGCGCTCGGGAACACTTTGAGGCTCGCCATCGAGCGGATAGCGCATGTCGGTCCCTTCCTGCCGGATTCGGTCGACGCGCAGATGTCGCTGAGAAATGAACCACATCTGGTCGAGGTCATTAGCGAGGACGAACCAGCATTCCCCCGATTCGGACGGGTTGTAAATGGCGATCACCCGGTAGGCTACGCCAGTGCTGAATCCGCTTTGCAGTGGCAACGGCCGGGGACCGTTTGGCAGTTCTGAAATCCTCACGTAGAGGCCACGCTCGAAGTCGATCATGGAACGGTCCTGCGCGTTGTCGAAAAGGAGCGGCGGGAAACGACCCGCCGCGCGGAATAGCTGACGACCATGGCGCTTTATCACGGAGCCAACGACCATCAGGCAACCGCATGATCGGCGTGACTACAGCAACGAACCCTAAAGCGCCCATCGCGCGGAACGGAGCGGTTCACGTGCGGGATCGGAAGTCGCGTCAGCGACCACGACGCGCGATGAAAATCCTGCAGGGAATCCCGGTTTCGGGGATGATCGGAAGCAGATGTCTTTTCCACTTCAGGCGCTGCGATGGATTACCAACTCGTCATCAAGTTCTGGCGCGCGTCACTCGAAGACGAGGGCT
The DNA here is from genome assembly GCF_039926425.1 of Dokdonella sp. Taxonomy (GTDB): domain Bacteria; phylum Pseudomonadota; class Gammaproteobacteria; order Xanthomonadales; family Rhodanobacteraceae; genus Dokdonella_A. The sequence continues at coordinate 4,666 of NZ_JBDSWZ010000195.1, read as the reverse complement.
TTCTCGCAACGATCGAGAGCGACCTGGCGGGCGTGCTCGGCGAGGCCGCCGCGCTGGACGGCTACGATGTCAGCGCCAAGGAGATCAATCTCTTCGTGCTGACGGCAGATCCACGAAACACGTTCCGCAAATCGCGAAGCGTTCTCGACAAGCTGGGTATCGAGCGAGGCGTTTCTGCGGCGTTCCGCCTGGTGGGTGGCGCGCAGTTCACGTCCATCTGGCCGTTGCGTGCCCTTCGCAAATTCACGCTTCCCTAGTGCAGAACGCGCAGCGATCGTAAGAGCGCCGTCCCATCGACGACAGCGCGCAATCTCCCGCGCCGCAATCCATCGACAAGCCCTTAGAAAAACTCCTCCATCCAGCGCACCAGCGTCTCTCGCTTGCGCGCAGGAACCCGACGAAACGCGGCCAGCAACCGGTCCTCGATTGCATCGGTGGTAAACGACGTTCCGTCGATCGCGGGTGTTTCGTGCGTAACGAGCGACACCGGCCCGCGCCCCGTCGACAGCCACTCGAAGGACACGCCGGCAAGTCGCCCGATCTCGATCATGTGCTCGATGGTGGGAGACGTGCCCTTGGGAAGTTCCCACTGCGCCACCGCACTCGGCCCGACCCCGACGTTCTTCGCCAGCGCTGCCTGCGTGAATCCGGCGACGCGCCGCGCGTGACGGATGCGACTCGACAGTGGACCGAAAAATGTCCGGTCACTCGCACGGCGTTTTGGCGGACCCATCGGCATTCCTCCCTGATTGCGTTGCGGACCTTCTATGACCCCTGCAAACTCACGGCGCGTTCCTGGCGTCGGCTCGCATCGGCGTCACTCGCACGACGCGGCCATTCACACTCGCTGCGCAACGTCCTGCCATCGCGCAAAGCGCCATTGCTGATGGAGCACTGTGCTGTTCCCGACATCCCCTGTGGGCGAACCGACATCGCAACCCTCGCGTGCGCACCCTGCCCCTGCACATCCGATCCACTCTAGCCCGAAGTGACCGCCCATGGCCATTGCAATGCATGGCATCGCCGGGGATTCGTTTTGCGCGGCGGCGACCGGCGACGGGACGGTCAGAATCCATCGTTTTCGCGAGGTTTGGGCTGGAGCAAAAGCTCCGGCCGCGGAGAGCGCGTCCGGCCTACGAGGGCTACCCTGCCAGCAATGGGTTTCCCACCTGAGATGAGCGTGACAAATGGTCGTCGCGCGCGATTCGCGCTCCAACCGGGAGGCGCGCAAGGTGGAATGTCGATCGGTCGCTGCGTACAGTGGCGCCTGCTGCCGCGGACATTCGCAAAGGCAAACAGATGACGACAACCGAGCGGAGTCGTCTGCATTTCGGAGAAGCCATGCAACACGTGTTCAACAGTGCTTTTCCCGATCCGCACGTCAGCGCTGGCCGATCCGTCGGCGCAGCGTGGCGGTGACGGTGATGGACGCGCAACGCTGGCAGCGGATCGCCGCCATTTTCGATGAAGTGGTCGAACTGCAAAAGGACGCTCGCGAGGCACGCGTCGACGTCTTGTGCGGGGGCGACGCCCAATTGCGCCTGGAGGTGGAGAACCTGTTGCAAAGCGATGCCGTTTTCGACGAGGGCGGCGATCATCTGATCGACTCGTCGACATCTGTGCGTGCCAGCTGGTTCGAAGGGACCACGGCGGCAACGGTCATCGGTCTGCTCGTTGGCCCATGGCGGGTACTGCGCGAGATTGGTCGCGGCGGCATGGGCGTGGTCTATCTCGCCGAGCGTGCCGACGGCCAGTACGAACAGCGCGCCGCATTGAAGTTGATGCGCGTCACCGGCGACCCGGTTGGTCTTCGCCGGCGTTTCCTGCGCGAGCGCCAGATTCTCGCGCAGCTCGAACATCCGCATATCACCCGCTTGCTGGACGGTGGCGTCACCGCGGCGGGCGAACCCTATTTCGCACTTGAATACATCGATGGCGAGCCGCTGCTCGACCATGTCTCGTCGCATCCGGTCGATCTTGCATGGCGGCTGCGATTGTTTCTGGAGATCTGCGATGCGGTGCAGTTTGCGCATCGCCAGCTGGTGGTCCACTGCGACATCAAACCATCCAACGTGCTGGTCAACACCGAGGGGCGCATCAAACTCCTCGATTTCGGCATCGCCAGCATGCTCGGGCATGCGACCGCGAGCGCCGTCGAGACGCAGCTTCGTGCGTTGACGCCGGCGTACGCGTCACCGGAACAAGTGCGCGGCGATCCGGTCACCACGGCGACCGATGTCTACGCACTCGGCGCCGTCCTGCATGAAATGCTCACCGGTGTGCGCGCCTATCTGCCGGCTGCGTGCGCGTCGTCGATGGACCATCTGGCGGCCATCAGCGATTCACGCCGATTTCTGGTGAGCACCGCGGTCAGTCGACGCACGATGGACCTGGACATCGAACCTGTCAGCTGTCCACCGGTTCCGCCGCGCCAGTTGCGCGGCGATCTCGATGTGATCACCGCGACAGCACTTCACGCGGAGCCGGAACGGCGATACGCGACGGTTGGGGCGCTCGCCGACGATATTCGACGACACCTCGACGGCGCACCGATCGCGGCGCGCGCCGCCAGTGCGCGGTACCGGGTGGGCAAGTTCATCGCGCGCCATCGGATCGGCGTTGTGTTGGCAACTGTCGCGTTGCTGGCGTTGTTCGGCGCGCTCGGCACCGCGTTGCTGCAGGCCAGGCGTGCACGCGAGCAGACATTGCAGGCACAGGCTTCGGAACGTGTCGCGCTGCAGAACAGCGAGCGCGCGGAGGGCGTACGACGCATTCTGGTCGGCGTGTTCGAACAGGCGGAACCGGATGCGAACGACGGCCGTCCGATCACCGCACAGCAACTGCTCGAGATGGGCGAGCGCCAGATCGAAGGCGCGTTCGCAAGCCAACCCGCTGTGGAAGCGGATGCCGCCACACTGATTGCCGAGTTGTATGTGCAGATTGGCGACTTCGCGCGTGCCGAAGCGCTGTTGCAGCGGGCGCTTGGACCGAGCGAAGATCCGCGCGTACCGGACGACGTGAAGGCGCGTGTGCTGGTGGGCATCGCATCGGTGGAGGTGGAGAAGAGCGCGTACGACGCCGCACTCGATCATGCGTACCGTGGCTTGGCACTGCTTGAAAAATCCGCGAATGGCGCCGCAGTGACGGTCGCGAAGGCGCACGCCGTCGTCGCCTACGCGTTGATTGCAAAGGGCCGGCTGGACGAGGCCGAAGCCAGCTTGCGCGCGTCGCTTAAACGCGATTCGGAGACCTTGGGCGAAATGAGCGAATCGGTCGCGGAAAGCTGGATCCAGCTCGGCAATGTGTTTGGCCGCACCGATCGTCTCGATGAAGCAGAACGGGCCTATCGCCGCGGAATCGCGGCGACGAGTGAAGCATTCGGCGCCGACAGCTATCACGTGGCGCACGGCTTGAACGAACTGAGCAGCGTGCTCAGCGACAAGCACGACTATAGCGGAGCTGAAGATGCGCTTCGGCAATCGCTGGAGATTCGATTGCGCACGGTCGGGGAGAACCATCGCGACACTTTCGTCGTTCGCCACAACCTGTTGGCGTTGCAGGAAACGGACGGTCGCGCGAAGGAGGCACTGCCGCAGCGCCTCGCGCTGATCGAACGCGCAGAAACCAGCGGCCGTGTTCCTCAGCGCGAACTCGCGTCGTATTACCTTGCAACCGGGCGGGACCAGAGCGACGTCGGCGAGTTCGACGCTGCAGCGCTCATGCTGCGCAACGCGATCAAAGCGTTCAGTGCGACGGTTGGGCCAACAACCGACGTCGTCGTTGCCGCATGGCGCAGCCTTGGCCTCAGCTTGACGCTGGCCGGCCGATACGACGAAGCCGAAGAGGTGTTGCGCAAGGCGGTCGACATCCAGTCGGGTCGTACCGATGACAGCCCCGTTCGGATGGCCATCGCCCGGGCCGACCTCGGCAATCTGCTGCGACTGCGCCATCGCGTCGATGCGGCACTTGAGGAGTTGCATCTGGCAGCCGCGGTGTTCGCCGATGGCGCGCATGCGGCAAGCTCGGTTCGGCGCGTTACGTTGACGGCGTTCAGCGAGGCACAACTGGACAATGGTGATCCGATGGCTGCACGCGCCAGCGCGCAATCGGCGCTGGAGACGGCGCGCGCGACGCTTTCGCCACAGCACTTTCTGCTGGGAGCGCCGCTGTTCGCACTTGCACGCGCGGAACTCGCGCTTGCCAACCCGCAAGTCGCCGAGCCGCTGCTGCAGGAAGCCCTGGATGTTCGTCAGCGTGCGCAGCCGGCGCTGGATCCGCGCATCCTTGAAGTCCAGGTGGCGCGCATCGCCGCCTGGACAGCGATGGGTCGGCACCGCGAAGCGGGGACGCTGCGTGCTGACATCGAACCGCAATTGCGTGTGTTGCACACCCCGTATTCAGCGGATTTGCGGGCGCGATTGGTTGCGGTCAAAGAGCCTTGACGCGATCGTGTCTACGCGTATCGCGAAGCACCCCACCCTCATGCTGACTTCAACGGATGCCGGTTGGCGACCGCCTGGGACGCGACGTGATCACTGCTCGGTCAGGGCGACGTGCGCCTCGTTGCGCTTGAGGAACGGGATCGAGAATGGCTGATCGTACAGCGCCCATGTCACGTCTTCGGCAACCCGCCATTTTGTCTGCTTTCCCAGCTCGGCAAGTAAAC
>NZ_JBDSWZ010000194.1:0-3811 GCF_039926425.1 Dokdonella sp. | reverse complement strand
CACCCTGTCATGCGCGATGCGTGTGATCGTCGTCGAAGCCGACACTCCCGCCGCCACCCATTCCGCCCCCGCCGCCGCCCATTCCGCCACCTCCTCCCTTCGATCCGCCCCCTCCGGCGCCGTCCTTGCCACCTGCTTCTCCTTTCCCACGCGCAGCGGCGGGTCGGGTGGGACCCTGCTTTGGTATCGCGACGCCGGCCGGAATCGCATCGAGGTCGAGCACCTGGCGAATGAACACGCGGAGCGAGACGACAAGCTCAGCCGTATGCGTAGGACGGCCCGCAGCAAGTTCGGTCGCGGCCAGCGCCGCAAGGCGCACCTGCTCTTCGGTGCCGAGCAGAATGATGTCGGACAACGCAGCTTCGACCGCGTCGCGGACGCGTCGCGATCGGTCGGCACTCGGCCATTCATCCGCGGATGACGCATCCGTTGCGCCGAGCTCCGGCGCGTTCCCGGCCCTGCGCTTCACATCGCGCAGATGCGTGGGATCGACACTGAGGTTTCCGGTGAACGACCCGCCAAGGGTCTTGTACGCCGCAATCAACGTCCGCAGCCGTTCGTTGATCTGGCGGTTCTCGCGTTCGCGGCGGACCTGGATCGTCTGCATCGCGAGCAGACGGATCCCGACACCGATCAACGTGATGACGGCAAGGCCGAACAGCGTCGACAGCATGGTCTGCCACGAGCTGAAATCCAGGTTGCGCATCTGCATGCTCCGATGACGTGAACGACGAGTCTATGGCGTGCGGCCTGTACGGTGCGACACGACTGTCCACCCATGAATTTGACGACCCGGATCTCGCGAGGCGCTTGTCAACAGCGAAGACGGCCATCCGCCTCATTTCCTCGAGAAGAAATACAGCAGCAACGCGCGACCATCCGGCGCGGTCCCGATCATTCCGGTGTGCTGATCGAACTCCAGCGCCGACCACCACGGTTGCTGCTTCATCTGCTCGACGAGTTGCTGGAAGTCCTGCATGTCCGCCAGCTGATCGCCGCCGACCTGGCCGGCGACACGCAGTTCGCACAGGTCCTGCCGACAGTCGACCAGCGGCAGTTCGAAGCGGTTGCCGTACTGCGTTGCGACGAAGGTGCGCAACGCGTCGGCGGCCGCCGGACCCCATGCCGGATCGACGGATTCCGATTGCACTGCGGCGTGGTATTGCACCGACGAGGGCAGGAACACGTTGCGTGGATCGTCGTCGACGAACCCGGAGAACAATTCCGACGCCGGTTTGACCTCCGCAGTCGTCGGTGTTGCATCCGGTGGCGCCGCGGCCGCGGCGTTGCCCGCTGCACCCGTCGCTGGCTTTGTCGACTGCCCGCTCGACGGTCGCGCCGGCGTGGATGGCGTCAGGTTGGTCGAGCGAATCGTGTTCGCGGCGCTGGCCTTGCGTTCCGCGGGTTCGCTCGGCGCCGGAGGCTCGCCATGCGCCATCGCGCTTCGTTGCGGTGCGACCGCGGCATCGACAGGGTCCTGCCGCACCCAGACGCACACCCCGACGACGGCCAACACGAAACAGGCGAGATAGGCGGATCGCATGGCTGGACCTCTGCAGGGGATCGGTCGCATCGTACGCCGGACGCATTCGCCTGCACCGCGACGATCGACACGTCAGCCTGCTTCGGGCGACACCGGTGGCGACGCGGGGCGATCCGCGTTGAACCCGCGGTCGACGCCGACTGCGAGCGCTGCACCAACGCATTGCGCTGCGCAGAATCCTGCGACGCCGGCTGGCGCGATGCCGGCAAACGTGTCGGTCAGCGATCGCGCGATTGTCACGGCCGGATTCGCGAATGACGTCGACGCCGTGAACCAGTAGGCCGCGGTGATGTAGCACGCGACTGTCCAGGGCACCGCGTCCGGTCGCTGGCGCGATCCGCGCAGCACGACGACCAGGAGCCCGAAGGTCGCGATTGTTTCGGAGAAGAGCTGCGGCCTGCCCACGCGAACCCTGTGCGACATTTCGATGATCGGCAGATCGAACATCGCATGCGCGACCCAGACGCCAAGGACGGCCCCCGTGAGCTGCGCGACGACGAAACCGGGCACGTCGCGCCACGCGTGGTCGCCGCGAACGGCGAGTGCGATCGTCACGAGGGGATTCATGTGCGCGCCGGAAATCGGTGCGAACGTGACGATCAGCGCGGCAAGGCCGCAGCCGGTCGCGAGTGCGTTCGCGAGCAATGCGACCGCCGTGTTTCCGGCGGCGAGGCGCTCGCCCATGATGCCGGAGCCGACCACGACGGCCAGCAGCAACGCCGTTGCGAGGCCGTCCGCGAATGCCCGGCGACCCACGCTCATTGCGTACCGATGTCGTGCATGCGCTGTTGCAGCGTCAACCGGTCGAGCGATGCGATCGGCAGGCTCGTGAAGAGTTCGATACGCCGCTTGAGCGCAACGAACGCATCGAGAAATGCCCCCTGCCTTGTCGCGTCGCTCCCTTCGACGGCCGCCGGATCCGGAATGCCCCAGTGCGCGGTCAGGGGTTTCCCCGGCCAGATCGGGCAGACCTCGCCCGCGGCCTGGTCGCACACAGTGAACACGAAATCGATCGGCGGCGCGCCGGGTTCGGCGAACACGTCCCACGGTTTGCTCGAGAGTCCCTCGGTCGGGATGTGCTGGCGACGCAGCAGCGCCAGTGCGTCCGGATTCGGCTGGGCCTTCGGAAAACTCCCGGCCGAATACGCGCGGAATCGGCCGTCGTGACTTGCAACGTGGTTGACGATCGCCTCGGCAAGAATCGAACGCGCCGAATTGCCGGTGCACAGGAAAAGAACGCGGTGGATCGGGTCGGACATGGCGGCGTTCCGTTCAACCCATCGCCGCTGGCGTGCAGCACGCCGAAGCCGCGGGCGACGGATTCGCGTGGTCCTTGCCGAACATCGGGATGTGCCCAAGCGTATGGAAGGTTTCCCACGCGACGCCTTGCGGATCCTCGATCCAGTATTTGTCCGACAGCGCGTAGCAGCATTCGGCGGCGGGTTCTTCGTCGGCCGCAATGTCGGCCAGGCTCACCTGTCGACGCAACGCGGTCAATTCGTCCGCGCCGTCGACCTGCAGCCCGAGGTGGTTCACGCCGGCAGTGTCGCCGCGTTCTGAGATCGCGAAGTTGATGCGTGGATCCTCGAGCATCCATTTGGCGTAGTCGCCTTTCACGACCGTCGGGGTCGCGCCGAAGATCGCCGAATAAAAACGGATGCTGCGGGCAAGATCGTTGACCGACACATGGACGTGGAAGCGTTTCATGCAGGAATCCTTTTGCGGCGGTGAGTGGCGGATCGCTTTGGTGCGCAGACCGGAACGCACAGCGCCGGCTGGCCACGACAGCAGTTCTCGGTGAGGTAGCCCACCAGCCCATTCATCCGCGCGAAGTTCGCGGTGTAGCGGATGAAGCGGCCTTCCTGCCGGCTCGTGACGAGGTCGGCGTGGCTGAGTTCTTTCAGATGGAACGACAGCGTCGGAGCCGGGACGCCCACCGATTCTGCAATCGCGCCGACAGCGGACCCCGCAGGACCTGCCTCCACGAGGTATCGGAACACGTCGAGGCGTGTGCGCTGCGACAGCGCGGACAGTGCGGCAAGGGCGGCTTCGATTTCCATAGTTCCATGATTATGGAAACGACGGAGATCTGTCAAGGATTCCGTCAAGGTCATTCCGCTGCATGTGCAAATCGCTCCGGTGGAAGTTCCTCTCTGTCTGCAGTCGCCAACCAACGGGAATGCATGACACGGCGCCCATCGAGCCGTCAGGTCGGTGATCCCTGGCTGGAGCGTTCAGCGATTGTTGCGTCACGAACGCTCCCAATGC
>NZ_JBDSWZ010000193.1:0-4121 GCF_039926425.1 Dokdonella sp. | reverse complement strand
AGGTTCTCGTTGTCGGGTCGTTTGACGATCGACTGGCCTGGCGTCGGCGGCACCGACAATGCCAGGGCTTCGAGGCCACGAACGGTGCGCGTGCCGGATGCAAACAGTCGCGTGAAGAACAGGCTCTTGTCGGCCAGCGCGTCGAGATTGGGCGTGATGCCCTTAGTGTTGCCGAAGGTGGTGAGATATTCACCGGAAAGACTTTCGACGCTGACCAGCACCACGTTGAGGTGTTTTTCCGGGCCCGGGTTGTCGATCGTGCGCGTGATGTCGCGCGGATCGGTGCCGATGAAATGCGCTTCCGGTGTCTGCAGCAGGCGGCGCATGTCGGAAAACGCGGTCGCTTCGGGCAGCGTCTTGTAAAAACGGTCCCAGTCGAGTTCGTTGTTGCGATAGGCGGAAAAGAATTCGTAGATGCCGTCGCCGGCGAGTTCGTCGACATAGGCGTTGCTCGAGCGGTTCTTCGATTCGCTGTCGACGAACACGGTGATCAGCACGGTGAGTGCAAGCCAGCCGAGCGTCACCAGCGAACGCGTGCGGAATCTCGATGCGTCCGTACGCGGCAACCAGGACCGACGCGTGAAATACACCAATCCCGCGGCGAAGAGTGCCATCAGGAACAGCAGCTTGCCGACTGGATACGACGCACGAATATTGCCGATCACTTCGCGCGAGTAGACGAGGTAGTCCACCGCGATGAAATTGAAGCGGCTGCTGAACTCGTCCCAGAACAACCATTCGGCCGCGGCGACGAACATGAGAACGAACAGCAAGGCGAGGCAGAAGATGGCGACCACCACGCGCATCGGGCGCGCGGCGAAAAATCGCGCAGGCACCAGCCAAAGCAACAGAACGAGCGGCCACGCAAAATAAATGAAGGCGCACAGGTCGTAGGCGAATCCGACGACGAACAGGTACAGCCAGCTGAGAGGCTGCAGCGGGATTCCGTCGCCCGTCTTGATCAGCAGCGCGAGACGCGTCAGAAACGTGATGGCGAAAAAGACGATGGCGAGCCATCGCAGGGGTGCATACCGTTGCCGAAGGCCGGACCGCGTCATTTGATCGTTTTGCAAGGAGGGTTCCTCGAGAGGGATTCGGCGACAACGCACTGCAGGCACAACGAAACAGCTGTCGAACGAGAACGCGAAGCTGCGATGGTGGATGGGTTCCGATGCGCGCACTGGCCAACGTCCGCAATCGACACGTCGTGCACCATCCACCGACCGCCGCAAGCGCATCAACGTTCTGCATGCCGACAGACGGTTGTTTCAGAATTGTTTCACGAAACGCTTAAGAAGGGATTAAGACGCGTGACGCGCCCACACGTGCGGCAACCGCGAGGCCGTCATGCCTGCGATGTCTCCACCCCGCTCTGCGGAGAGATGCGTGCAGACTCGAACGCCACATCGACGCGCAGTCCACGACCGCCCTCCGACTCGCGAAGCTCGACCGTTGCGCGGTGCAGCTGGGCAATGCGTGCAACCATCGCCAGGCCAAGCCCGCTGCCGATGCCAATGCCATCCGGTCCACGCTGGAATCGATCGAACATCGACTCGCGGCGCAGAGCGTCGATGCCGGGGCCGTTGTCGGTGATCGACAGGACGGTGCGATGATCGGTGCGCACGATTGCCACATCGATGCGGCCGCCGTCGTCGCTGTAGCGGATCGCGTTGTCGAGAAGATTGCGGATCAGCGAACGCAGTCCGGGTTCCCAACCAAGCACTTCTGCGGCGATCGCATCGCTGCGCACGTGGATCTCCAAATCCTTGTCCGCGGCCATCTCGCCGAGCTCCTGCAGTTCCTCGTCCACGCAGCGACGAAGATCGACCGCACCCATCGAATGCGGAGCCGATTCGTCGTCCCAGCGTGCCAGTTCCAGCATCTGGTTGACCAGGCGCGTCAGGCGCACCAGACCCTGACGCGCATACGCGAGCGACGTGGAAGCAGAACCGGCCGACGTCGCCTGCGCATTCTCCACGTGCATCAGTGCGCCGGCGAGCGGCGTGCGCAACTCGTGCGCGGCGTTGGCAGTGAATTGTCGCTCCTGCTGGAGCAGTGCACGGACGCGTCCGAGAAGGCCGTTGAGCGAATAGATCGCCGGTTCCATCTCCTGCGGCAGATCCTCGAGGCCGACCGGATCCGTGCGATCGGGACGTCGTTCGGCCAGCTGGTCGGCCAGTTCGACCAGCGGTCGCAAACCGCGTCGTACCGCCCACCCGACCAGCAGCGCGAGCAGGGGCAATCCGATCAGCAGCGGAGCGATCGCCTCGATCGCGAGAGCGCGAGCGATTTCCCGACGGCTGTCGTAGCGCTCGCCGACCCGAATCCAGTTGTGGCTGTCATCGAGCAGGGTGAAAACGCGCCAGTGACGCTTGCCGACTTCGATGTCGGTAAATCCCGCCGGTGCCGCGTCCAGCAGCACATCGCCCATGTTTTCCGAGTTGAGCAACAGGTGGTTTTCGTCACTCCAGTACTGGAATCCGATCTGCGACTCGTAGCTGTGCCCACGAACGATCAGTGACGGCTGACCGTGTCGTTTCTTCCACGTGGCGATCTGTGTCGGTGCCAGGCTGGGAAGGTCTTCGCCCCCGAGGTCGCTGACCAGCGCGCTGATCGTGCGCGCGCTCTGCGCGAGACGCGCGTCGCTGAGTTCGTCGATTTCCTCCATCATGAAGAGGTAGCTCAGCACGACCAGTGGCACGAGCAGCGCTGCCAGACAGACGAGCACGAGCGTCGTGATTCGCGATTTCAGCGAGTGCATCGGTTGATTCCCTGTGCACTCCGCATCAGGACGCGGCCGCTTGCATCCGTTCTGCCGGCGCTCACCCTGGACGGCTGCGTCGCGCGCGGAATCATCGATTCGTCGTCATCGCGCGGCTCATGCGGCATGGTCGCGTACCAGCAGGTAGCCCAGTCCGCGCACGGTCCGGATCGCACTCGGAGACAGCTTGCGGCGCAGCGAATGCACGTGGACCTCCAGCACGTTGCTCGCAACGCCCTCATTGCCATACACCGCCTGCGCGAGCGTGTCGCGTGTCACCACGCGCCCGGCGCGCTCCGCCAGTGCGCGCAACAACAGGAACTCCGAGCGCGACAGATCGAGCGCGCGTCCGCCATAGTCGCCGGTGTTCGACGTCAAATCGAGCGTGAGCGCGCCGACCTCGACGCTGTTCATCGCGATGCCGTTGGCGCGACGGTGCAACGCACGCAGTCGCGCGGCGAGCTCGTCGAGGTGGAACGGCTTGACCAGATAATCGTCGGCACCCGCGTCGAGACCACCGATGCGATCCGCCAGCGCGTCGCGCGCGGTGACCACGAGCACGGGAAGATTGATCTTCTCGCGACGAAGGGCCTTCAGCACATCGAGCCCATCCATTTTCGGCAGGCCAAGATCGAGCACGGCCGCGTCGAACGCGGTGGCGCGCGCGGCGGTGAGCGCCGCCACACCGTCGCCGACCCACTCGGAGGTGTGCGACCAGCGCGCGAGCGCATCCTGGATCCCGAGGCCGAGCAGCTCGTCGTCTTCCACCACCAGCACGTGCATTGCCTGGACCTACCTGCTTCTTCGGATCGCGTTGCGGGAACGTACGCCCCGGACCTTAGGGCACGCTTAAATTGTTGCGGCGATTCGGGATCCGGGAGCGTCAGTCTCCCCGAACCGGCGGCACGCCCGTTGCCGAAATTCCGCGTTTCCAATCCCGTGCCGGCGCGCGTTGACTCGCCATGTCCCCGGCCTGCCGCTACGATACGCGCTGCCGTGCATGCGGTGCCCGTTCCAGGACCACGGATCAAAATGAAAACCCTGCTCGTCACCGGCGGCGCCGGCTTCATCGGCGGCAATTTCGTGCTCGACGCGCTGGCGCAAGGCGGCTGGCGCATCGTCAACTTCGATGCGCTCACCTACGCCGGCAACCCGGACACGCTCGCATCGGTCGCGGATCATCCGGACTACGTGTTCGTGCAGGGCGACATCAGTCGCTCCGACGACGTCCGTCGCGTGCTGGCCGAGCATCAACCGGGCGCGATCGTGAACTTTGCCGCCGAGTCGCACGTCGACCGCTCGATTGACGGACCCGCCGCGTTCGTGCACACGAATGTCGTCGGTACGCTCACCCTGCTCG
>NZ_JBDSWZ010000192.1:0-11899 GCF_039926425.1 Dokdonella sp. | reverse complement strand
CCAGCTGGACAGAATGGCAGGCGAGATGTTCATCCGCCGGCACGCGCATTGCGCGATGCCGTCTGGCAGCGCGACACGAAAGAGCGGGGCCATCGAACGGAGCACGCCTGCGGAAACCACCGACTGCGCACGTTGCAAGGGACCGTGGCCGAGCATCGAGCGCGCCCACTCCGGTAACAGCGCCACGCCAGCGCCAAGGAACAGGTTGCGTGAAAGGCCGGCAGCGGGGACGGGCAGCCGGATGCTCGAAAGTACCGCGAGCACCTCGCGCGAGCGCGCGTCAAACGTGAGGTCGGCGCGAACCCGCTGAAAATACGCATCAACCTCGGCGACAGACGCCGGCACATTGCGCGCTCCAAGCCTCTCGGCGACCTGCCGCCCTTCGGCGTAGTACCGATCCGCCGCGCCGGCCGGCAGCGCGACGCGGGAATAACGCCGGTAGCCCGACAGGAAGCCGTACGCTTCAGTGACGTGCACCCACGTCAGCAGGTCCGGATCGTCGGCCGCATACGCGCGACCATCGGCCGCCGTGCCGCGCACGCGCGAATGGATCCGCACGACGCGCGCGATCAGCTTTTCCGCGTCCTCGCGCGATGCATAGCTGGTGCCCGCGACGAAATTCGTCGTTCGCCGCAGACGGCCGACCAGGTCCTCGCGGAAATTCGAGTGATCCCACACACCGGCGAGCGCGAGCGGATGCAGCAGCTGCAGCATCAATGCGCACAGGCCGCCGGACAGCATGCCGGGGAAATCCGCATGGACGCGCCACGTGGCGCTGTCGGGGCCGAACAGGCCCGGATCGCCCGCCGGATGTTCGTAGTCGATGCCGCCCGGGCTTCGCGGAAACGCACCCAGCACCCAGCGACGAATCTGGGCGGAGGCGGGAGCGGTCAGGGCGCGCAGCGGCGAAGGCATCGGGCATGCTAGCCAATCCGCGAGTGGAGTGCGTGCGTCCAATTGACCTGTCGGGGGTCCTTGCGCGGACTTGAGTCGCGTACGGACCTGACCTACCGTTGAGGCTCCGTCCGGCCCCGTCGCCCCGATGCAATAACCCGTCTTCAATGCGCGTGCGCGGATCGATCGCGTTCCTCTCGGCGACAGCCGCCACTGCTACATCGTCGAGGATGCGCTGCGCTGCGCTGCGCGGCATGGCATCGCCGCCGGGTACATGACCGGGTCGAATCGCTGGTTCAACCAGACGGCGAGCGTTCCCGCGCGCTGGAACCGGATGATCTTCTACGACGGCGCCGTGCTGCACAGCGGCGACATCGGCGCGCCGGAAAAACTTGATGGCGATCCCGGCCGCGGACGGCTGACGCTCAACGGATTCTTCGTCAGCCGGCGTCATGCGGCGTGAATGCTTCGGCGAGAAATTCATCGGGGCGACGATGGCGGGCGTGATGCGCTTCGCTGCGAGCGCCGTCACCGGAGGCGTTGTCCCGATTCCGTCCCCCGCTGCGCAACGGATGGAAGAGGGTGTTGCTCCCATCCGCGGCGATTGTTTTTTTGCTGCCTAGAGCTGCCGGTCTTCCGCGACGAAATGCCCGTCGCTCAACGTCAGCGCCTTGCCCGCCTTGTTCTTCATCGGGAACGCGAAGCGGCCTTCGATCACCTTGCCGTGCGACACGGTGATCTCGAACAGGATGCCGGCGCCGGATTTGTCGAGCGCGTATTCGTCGCCTTCCGCGCCTGCGGCCGCGCCCTTCACGAAGGTCGCGCGACAATCCGACGAGGCGAAGTCCTTCGCGCCCAACGTCATCGGCTGACCGGGCGTGAACGCGTCGCAGGTGATCGACAGTCGATCGATCGGCGTCTTCGGCGGTGGATACGCCGCGGCGCCCGCGGTCGCCGCCTGCAGCGTGAACGTCCCCTTCAGCGGCACCAGCAGGATCGTGTGGTCGTCTGCCGCGAAGGCGGCACCGTCGACCTTCGCGGTCAGCGACTGGGGTTCGTCCGCGCCCGCGGCCGCGGCGTGGAGGATGGCGAGGCAGAGCAGGGTGCGGTTGATCAGACGGATCATGGGGTTTCTCCGGTGGTTACAAGACCAGTACGCAAGAATCGCGGTGAGGGTGACATGACGGGATCATCGGCCTCGCGCCGGCAGTCTGCCCGATCGCCGTCGATGCATTCATGCAGGTGCGCCGCGAAGCCGGCCGCTTCACGACGTACGTCACGGAATACCAGCGGCGCTGGGTGAAACCCCGGATTGAGGATCGCAGCTGCGCTGCGCAGGATGGACTTGCCGCAACCAACGGCAACCGTCCCACATCGAGGTGCACCGTGAACATCCGAATTCCTGCCATCGCCACCGCCGTGCTGCTCGCGTGTGCGGTGACCGCACCGAACACGCAAGCCGTCACCATCACCCGCGGATTCTCGGGTCTGTGGCACGACAGCAGCGGCAACAACCGCGGCTTCAGCGCTGAAGTGATCAGCGATGGAACATCGAACAAGCTGCTCGCCTACTGGTTCACGCGCGATGCCGCAGGCAAGCCGGTGTGGCTGATCGGCGAAGGACCGATCGTCGGCAACCGCGCCGTCCTCGCCACCGTGACGTCGGAGTCGGCGAGCGCCGCGACGGCGATATCCTGGGGCACGCTCACCGTCGCGTTCACCGATTGCGCGCACGGCACCGTTCTGTCGACGCCGAACGATGCGCGCCAACCGCATGGGCAAACGACGATCGCCCGACTCGCGTCCGCCACGGAAGTCGCATGCACCGGCGGCATCTCGGACGACCGCACCGCGTCGAGCGACCTGCGCATCGTGCAGTTCTTCACCAACACCGGCGTGGTCGCCGCAGCGAGCGGTCGGGCGCGTTTCGACCAGCGCAGCGACCGCAGCGACTTCAACGTCGAGGTCGAGAAGCTTCCTGCGGGCGCCTATGACCTTCGCGTGGGCGGCAGCATTCGGGCGACCTTGCAGGTGGCAGCGTCGGCCACTGAAACCGAAGTCGAATTCCGCAGTCCCGCCGAACCGGGCAAGCCGCTGCTCGACTTCGATCCGCGCGACCAGACAGTCGAGATCCTGCGCGGCACCACCGTGCTGCTGACCACGCCCTTCGGGCATGCGACGCCCGGGTCCGGTCCACCTTCGGCCAGCCAGCAATACGAGTTGCGCGTGCAGACGACACGCAACGGGCCGAAGCTCGATGCGAAGCTTCGCCAGTCGACCACGAAGTCGGAGTTCAATGTCGAGATCGAACAGGTCGCAGCAGGCAGCTATGTGCTCGCCGTCGGCGGTGTCGAGCACGGCACCATCGTCGTGACGGCGGTGCCCGGCGGCACCGAGGGCGAGATCGAGTTCCGCAATCCGGCCGAACCTGCCCATCTCGCGCTCGACTTCGATCCGCGCGGACAGCTCGTGCAGATCCTGAGTGCGGGGACCGTCGTGATCTCCGGCACGTTCCCCACGACACCGCGCGCTTCCGGCGGACAGGGCGCTGGCAGCGGCAACGATGATCCTCCCGGCGACGACCACGGTGGCGGCAGCGGCAACGACGATCCTCCCGGCGATGACCACGGTGGCGGCAGCGGCGGCAACGACGACGCGCCGGGCGACGACCATGGCGGGCACCACGGCCATGACGACGATTAGACGACCACGCACCAACCCCTGAGCGACCAAGGCCGACGTTCGATCGGCTCCCTGCAGTCATCCGTCAGGCCCCGCTCCGAGCGGGGCTTTTTTTTTCGATCGCTGCGCCGTCCCGCCCGCGTCGCGCGTGCTGCGACAGCGGGCCGCGATGCTGAACGTCGTTCACACGATTCGACGCGCGTTGCGCGATCATCCATCCGATGAAGCTCTCCGAAAAACTCGCCCTGCTCGCCGACGCGGCCAAGTACGATGCGTCGTGTTCATCCAGTGGTGGGCAGTCGCGCGATTCGCGCAAGACAGGCGGCATCGGGTCGAACGAAGGCATGGGCATCTGCCACTCGTATGCGCCCGATGGCCGTTGCATCTCTCTGCTGAAGATTCTCCTCACCAACTTCTGCGTGTACGACTGTGCGTACTGCATCAACCGGCGCAGCAGCAACGTGCAGCGGGCGCGCTTCAGCGTGCAGGAAGTGGTGCAGCTGACGATGGATTTCTACCGCCGCAATTACATCGAGGGACTCTTTCTCTCGTCGGGAATCATCCGCAACTCCGACTACACGATGGAAATGCTGGTCGAGGTGGCGCGTACGTTGCGTGAGGAAGAACGGTTTGGCGGCTACATCCATCTGAAGACGATTCCGGATGCGTCGCCCGAGCTGCTCGCCGCGGCCGGGCGATGGGCCGATCGGCTCAGCATCAACGTCGAAATGCCGACCGAGAGTGGGCTGAAGTCACTCGCGCCGGAGAAGGACCATCGCGACATTCGCCAGGCCATGGGCCGGTTGCGTCTGTCGATCGATGAATCGAAGGCGGAGAAAAAGGCGCCGCGATTCGCGCCGGCCGGGCAGAGCACGCAGATGATCGTCGGCGCGGATGCGTCGAGCGACCGCGACGTGCTGGCAACCAGTACCAACCTCTATTCGAACTATCGACTCAAACGCGTCTACTACTCCGCGTTCAGTCCGATACCGGATGCGTCGAACGCGCTTCCGCTGCGCCCGCCCCCGCTGGTGCGCGAGCACCGGTTGTACCAGGCCGACTGGCTGATGCGATTCTATGGCTTCGACGCCGACGAGATCGCACCGCCCGGCGACAGTGGCATGCTCGATCTCGACGTCGATCCGAAGATGGCGTGGGCGTTGCGCAACCGTTCGCAGTTTCCGGTCGATCTCAACCGCGCGCCGAAGGAACAGATGCTGCGCGTTCCCGGGTTGGGCGTTCGCACCGTGCAGCGCCTGATCGAGATGCGCGCGCATCGCAAGGTGCGCTACGAGGATCTGGTGAAACTGCGTGCGCCGGTGCGCAAGATCGCGCCGTTCGTCGAGACGATCGACCATCGGCCGCGTGCGGACAGCGAGAGCGCAACGCTGCGACCGCTTGGCGTGACGCCGCGGCAGACGGATCTGTTCGGCCACTGATGCGGCGGGTCGTCCTCGACGACGGGTCGGATTTCGCTGAATGGCGCGAGCACGCGCGCGGGTTGCTGCGCGACGGTATCGAGCCGGCCGAGGTCGAGTGGCAGGTCGGTGAGGACGCCGGCCTCTTCGCTGCGTTGCCACCGTCCACGACACCGTCGTCCGCCGCCAAAGCCGGTCGCGTCCCGCGGGAATTCCTGGAGCTTTCGAACACGGTGCTGGCGCACGCCGATCCGCGCCGCCACTCCGTGCTGTATCGACTGGTGTGGCGCATCACACACGGCGAGTCGCATCTGCTGTCGATCGCCACCGACGAGGATGTCGCATGGAGCGCGCTCGCCGCGAAAGCAGTGCGCCGCGATCAGCACAAGATGAAGGCGTTCGTGCGTTTCCGCGAAGTGAAGGCGCCGGACGGCAGCGTGTTCATCGCCTGGTTCGAACCGACGCACGATATTCTGCTGCGCGTTGCGCCGTTCTTCGTGCGCCGGTTTGCCGGCATGCGCTGGTCGATCCTCACTCCGACCCGCAGCCTGCACTGGGACCTGGAAACCTTGCGACTCGGAACCGGTGCGCAGAAAAGCGATGCGCCGGACGAGGACGCGCTCGAGGCGTTGTGGCTCACCTACTTCGCAAACATCTTCAATCCGGCGCGCTTGAAGGTCAACGCGATGGTGAAGGAAATGCCGGTACGCTACTGGAAGAACATGCCCGAAACGGTGTTGATTCCGGCGCTGATCCGCGACGCGTCCGCACGGATGGACGAGATGGTTCGCAAGCCACCGACGATCGCGAAGAAGGCGATCCCCGCACCAGCCGCATCCGTGCCCGAGAACGTGCCATCGGGCAGCATCGCGGACTTGCGCCGGGAAGCGAAGGCGTGCCGCGCGTGTCCGTTGTGGGAGCCGGCAACCCAGACGGTCTTCGGTGCGGGGCCCGACGACGCGCGCATCGTGGTGATCGGCGAGCAGCCCGGCGACCAGGAAGATCTCGCGGGCCGGCCGTTCATCGGACCGGCCGGACAGCTGTTCGATCGCGCGCTGGCCGAAGCGCGCATCGACCGCCGCATGCTTTACATCACGAACACGGTCAAGCATTTCAAGTTCGAGGTGCGTGGCAAGCGACGCCTGCACGCGCGAGCGAATGCGCAGGAGCAAGCCGCATGTCATCGCTGGCTGGAGGCGGAGTTGTTGACGATCAAGCCTTCGGCAATCGTTTGTCTCGGCGCGATGGCGGCGCAGGCGGTGTTCGGAAAATCATTCGCGCTGATGAAGGAACGCGGCGCGTGGCGAACGCGCGGCGATGGCACGCGCGCGTTCGCGACAGTGCATCCGTCGTACCTGTTGCGGTTGCCGGGTGAAGCGGAGCGGGAGGAAGCGTTTACGCAATTCGTGCAGGATCTTTCGATGATGCACGATGTGCCCGGCTTCGAAGATCAACATGATGGAATGTAGAAGCGGCGTTAGCCGCGATGCTTCATCGATATCCCGCAAGAAGCATCGCGGCTGAAGCCGCTCCCACAAGAGAAGCACGCGGTTCAACGGATCAGGACTTCACGTACGCCGCCGCCGGCGCCCGCGCGCGCAGGTACTGCCCGGTGTGATAGCTGCGATATTTGCACACGTTGAACTTCTGCTGGATGAGCGTGCGTCCATTGTTGAAGACGGTGCGGAAATCGCGCATGCAGCCATCGCCGTCGATGCCGATGGTGGCCGAATCGCCGCCGCCGTGGAGCGGCAGCACGCCGAGTCGAACTTCGCGAAAGTCGGTGCTACCGACCGCAGCGATCGAAAATGACGTGATGCTCTCGGGCGCGGTGTTGACCAGCTCGATGTAGTGCCAGCGTTCGGCTGCGCATGCACTCGACGTGATGGCGCAAAGCGCGAACAGGATGGGGAACATGGCTCGCATGCAAGTGTCCTCTCGTTGCGGTGAAGGAACCGGTTGGGCTCTATCCAGCCAGGCCGCCGGGTGCTCGCATCCCATCGCGAAGCGTTGTCCGGCGAAAGGATTCCGGGACGAATCGTCGTGCAGGCCGTGCGAATCGTAGTCGCAACGCGCGACGCTTCTCAGTGGGTCGCCGCGCGCCTAGGATGGTCGGCCATCCTTCACGATGCACGGTCGTCCCCATGATCCGGCTTGGCGAAACGACCATCGGTTTCTGGCGCTATGTCGGCATCTGGAGCTGCGTCGTCCTGCTGTTCGCCGCGCAGTGGTACATGCAGGACGCGTTGGCGTACGGACCGACGTGGGCGGTCACCGACTACCTGCGCTGGTCGATGATCGAGTGGTACACGTGGGCGTTGTTGGCCCCGGGAGTCTTTCGCCTCGCCGTGCGGTATCCGATCGATTCGACGCAGCGCTGGCCGTCCTTGCGCATGCATGTCCTTGCCGGGGCAGGAATGACCTTGCTCGCGATCGTGATCGGCGCGACGATCTCGCATCTCACCGAGCCCGGTTCGCTTGGCCAGCAGTTCAGCCAGTTCGCAGGCAAGCACGTCGCGATGGGATTCATCACGTACGGGATGCTCGTTGCGATCAGCCAGGCACTCCACTTCCATCGCGAAAAGACCCGTCGCGACGTGGAGGCCAGCCGGCTTGCCGCCGAGCTTGCACAGTCGCGGCTGCAGGTTCTGAAGACGCAGCTGCAGCCGCACTTCCTGTTCAACACGCTGCACGCGATCGTGACGCTGCTCGAAGACGACCCGGCAGCCGCAGAGGACATGCTGCTGCGCCTGAGTGACCTGCTGCGCGCGCTCCTCGAAGATCACGAAGGCCAGGAGATCTCGCTGCAGCGCGAGCTTCAATTGCTGGAACTCTACCTCGGCATTCAGCGCACGCGATTCAAGGATCGTTTGACGACACAGGTGTCTGTGTCGCCCGAGTCGCTGGACTGTGCGGTGCCGAGTCTGATCCTGCAGCCACTGGTGGAGAATGCGATTCGCCACGGCATCGGCAGGAACGTCGGGGACGACTGCGTCGAGGTCGAGGCGCGCCGCGAAGGCGGGACGCTGTTCCTCGAAGTGCGCAACCGCAACAGCACGCTGGAGCTCGGATCGACCGCCGCCCACCGCCGTGGAATCGGGCTTGGCAACACCCAGCTGCGCCTGCGTGAGCTCTATGGCGATTCGGCGCAGATCCGCCTGGACATCCTCTGGCCGCGCGGCGTTGCGTGTCGAATCCGTCTTCCGTTCCGCACGCTTCAGTCACCGCCGGTGCAGTTGCGCGAGGAGGTCGCGTGACGATCACGGTGCTCGTGGTCGACGACGAACCCATCGCACGACACGCGATCGTACGGCTGCTGCGCGATGACGCCGAGGTGGAACTCGTCGGAGAATGCGGCGACGGTGCGACAGCGGCGGAGGCAATTCGCCGTCACTCGCCCGATCTGGTTTTCCTCGACATCCAGATGCCGGCGATGACCGGCATCGAGGTCGTCGCCGCAATCGGCGCAGGCCGCATGCCGGCCACGGTGTTCGTCACCGCCTACGAGCAGCATGCCGTGCATGCGTTCGAGATCAACGCGGTGGATTACCTCGTGAAGCCCTTCAGCCGCGACCGCTTCCAGCTCACGCTGAGACGCGCAAAAGCGAGACTGGCCCCGCAAGGCGATCCTGGCGGGACCTCCGCGCGGGTGTTGCAGGCGCTCGACGAGTTGCGCCATCGCGACGACTGGCTGGAGCGCATCCCGGTGCGCGTCGATGAACACGTCGTGCTTGTCGACGTCGACGACATCGTGTGGATCCGCGCAAACCGCAACACCGCGCAGATCCACCTGGCAAACCGCACCTACGAACTGCGCGAGACGATGACGAGCCTGTCCGAACGCCTCAATCCACGCCACTTTGCGCGTGTCCATCGATCCGCGATCGTCAATGTCCGTCGCGTGAAGACGATCCATCCGTGGTTCCACGGGCACCATGTCGTCGTGATGGATACCGGACAGGAGTTGCGCATGAGCCGCTACCAGCACGAGGCCTTCCTGCGGCTTGCGACAACGCGGGGAGATGTGAAGTCCGCCCGCTGATGGCCAGTGCACGCCGCTTGCGCACCGAAGATCTGGTAGCGGCGCGAACGTGAACGGGAGCACATGGGAAACGGACGTTGCCACGCGTCGTTAAGTTCGACCCCGTCATTGTCGAAGTTCACCCGACAAGGAGAACCCGATGAATTCCGATCCGAAAGTTCCGCGTGAAAATCTTGATCCGATCAGTGGCGAGCCTGGCGCTCACCCCGTCGGCACTGGCGTTGGCGCTGCCGTTGGCGGAGCCGCCGCGGGCGCAGCCGTGGGCACGTTTGCAGGCCCGGTGGGGACGGTCGTCGGCGCTGCTGTCGGCGCAGTGGCGGGCGGCCTGTTTGGAAAGGGCGTCGCGGAAGGCATCGATCCAACGATCGAGGACGCGTACTGGCGCAAGAACTATGTCAGCCGGACCTACGTCGCCGATGGAGCGAGCTACGACCGCTACCAGCCGGCGTATCGTCACGGCTGGGAGTCGCGCGAACGGCTCGGCGGCAAGCCGTGGCGCGACATGGAGGGTCAGATCATGAGCGATTGGGAAGCGCAGCCTTACGCACGCGATCTTTCCTGGAGCGACGCCAGTGGCGCTGTCCGTGATGCGTATGAGCGTACTGGTAGCGAGCCTCTGGAACCCGGCGCGCCTGTCCATCGCGTCTGACCCCGCGGCGATCACGCCGAGGCGATAACGTTGAAGAGCCCGCGCAAACGCGCGGGCTTTTTCATGTGCGTCTGCACGGCGCAATGTCGGGCAGTTTTCGACGATTGCGCGTCACAATTTGCTCAGCCAGTCACGCCCCGGTCGACGGTGGGCATCTAAAACGTGTATTGCTGGAGAGCCTGGAATTCTTCCGCGTTTTCCGGCGACCCACCGGTGCGTCACCACTGATCGATCGGACGCGGACGGATGACGGCATTGTGTATGTTCGTGACCGACATCAAATCGTGCATCAATGTGCGTGTGGCTCGCCCTCGTCGCCCTGGCGCGCCACGATGGCGATCGCCATCGTGATTCACGTCGCCCGAGCGGAATTGAACGTGTCCCTTTCGGCAGCCGTCAGAAGCGGTTCCGGTCGTGGAGAACATCTGGATGAAAGCCTTGTCTTTCTCACTGATTTTGCTGTCGCCAACAGTGTCGTGGGCGGGCCAGGCGCCAGCCGCCGCCTGGCACCGAAGCAGCCGTCATCGCCGCAGATGAGAGCTGGGGCCTGGCGGAGCAGGAAGGCAACAGCAAATACGTCGAGCACCTGCTGCTCGACGGATACACGTCGATCGGCTCTGCCGGAAAGGTCACGACGAAAGCGCACATCGTCGAAGGCACGAAGAAGCGGGGGAAATCCGTGGACTACGCAAAGATGGTTACTGACTGGAAAAGCAAACACCCCAGCAAAGCGCAAGTCACGATGTTCGGAGACACTGCGGTGTTGACCTGGGTTCCGACGAACGCGGCAAACGCGATTCCAGTCAAATCCAGTGACATTTTCGTCTATCGCGATGGCGAATGGCGGGCAATCTTTTTCCAACACTCCACTGCGGAAACCAATCCATAGCGTGCCCCGATCACATCGGTACGCATGAGCGAGCGCGGGAGGGAAGCGTCTCGCGCATACTCCGCTTCACACATCGAGCCCGTCGGAGCGAATGGCATGGCGCGTCCTCTCCACATTGGCATCGTGGGTTGCTCGGCTGAAGGCGCGGCACTTTGCTATCGCACCATCTGTCATGAGGGAGCGGCTCTGCTGGGCCCGCACGCCCATCCCGAAGTCTCCCTTCACACGAGGTCGCTTGCCGACTATGTCCGCTGTCTGGACTCCAGCGGGTTCGATGGCATCGCCGATCTGATGCTCGGGTCGGCGCAAAAACTCTTCGCTGCGGGTGCGGATTTCCTGGTTTGCCCGGACAACACCATTCACCAGGCGTTTTCGCTGGTGGAGCCGAGGTCGCCACTGCCCTGGCTTCACATCGCCGATGTCGTCGCCGCCGAAGCGCAGGCGCGCGGGTTCCGACGACTGGGTCTGACCGGAACCCACTGGCTGGTGGCCAGCGAGGTGTATCCGGAGAAGTTGCGCGCGCGCGGTCTGGAGTACGTGAGGCCGTCTGACGAAGAGCGCGACCGGATGGGTCAACTGATCATGGATGAGCTCGTTCGCGCCGAGTTTCGGCCGGAGACCGTCGCGTATTTTCAGGCAGTGATTTCCCGCATGCAGGCACGCGGCTGTGACGCCGTGGTCCTCGGGTGCACCGAAATTCCGTTGATCATCGACGATCGCAACTCATCGATTCCCACGCTCGACTCAACGCGTCTCCTGGCGCGTGCCGCGTTGCGCCACGCGATCGACGGTGCGCGCTGAGGCGATCGGCCTGCAGCGGGCACGACCCGGTTCCAGCGCCATGCCTTCCGGCCGATGCCGGAACCGCCGTTGCCCGCTACGCTAGGCGATCTGGAAAGGGGGATGGCAATGCGCATTGTTCTGAAGTGGATATTGCGGCTGGTCGCGCTGGTGCTGGTGCTGGGTGGTGCGTTCTTCGTGCACGTCTGGTATTTCAAACCGTATTCGATCAACCTGTTTTACGGTCGCGTGTTCGGGCAGTTCGCGCTGCAGAGCCCGGAAATGTTGAGCAACATGCGCATCCTGCCACCCTGGGCGGATTTCTACAGCGGCAAGTTCGACGATGCATCGCCGGCGCACGCCGATGCGATGGCCGCGATGGTCCGCAGCAATGTCGACGTGTTGCATCGATACGACCGCGACGCGCTCGATCAGGACGGCAAGCTGTCCTACGACGTACTGGATTATTTTCTGACCATCCAGGTCGAGGGCGACCGTTTCCGCGACCTCGATTTTCCGGTGAACCAGATGTTCGGCATCCAGTC
>NZ_JBDSWZ010000191.1:0-7511 GCF_039926425.1 Dokdonella sp. | reverse complement strand
TCGAAATCGTGCGCGGTCGCGGCGCGTCGCCGAAATTCTTTTCAATCAAAGAGTTGCAGTAATCGTGCGCCCAGCTCATACGCCAAGGTGGTCTAAATCACCGATGAGTTGAAACGCATCCGGCGGCAAGCGCGGTGACAGCGAGATCAGACGATCTTGCGTACGCGCTGCCGAACGATCGATTCGATCGAGGGTCCGCGGCAGTGATCTGCGCGGCCGTGCCCGCGCAACGGGTCAAGGGCCGGAAGCCGCCGTGACGTGCGATGCCTTTGCCTTGTCGATCGCGTCTTTCACTTCCTTGGGCATGTAGGTTTCATCATGCTTCGCGAGCACTTCGCTTGCGACGAAGCGCCCGTTCTGCAATGCGCCGCTTGCGACCACGCTCTGGCCTTCGCGGAACAGATCGGGAAGGATCCCGGTGTATTGAACCGGCATTTCCTTGAAACGATCGGTGACGACGAAGTCGACTTCGAGAGAATCGCTCGCGCGCTTGACGGATTTCTCCAGGACCACGCCGCCAAGGCGAAAGCGGGCCGTTGAAGGTGCGATGCCCGCCTGGATCTCGCTCGGCGAGAACAGGTAGGTCATGTTCTGCTGCAAGGCAAGCACGGTGAGGCCGCCGGCAATTGCCACAGCGGCAAGCACAAGGGAAATCACGATCAGGCGACGGCGTCGCGTCGGCGTCATGTCCGGTCCTCTCGCGCTTCGCGGCGCTTCAATCTGCCGCGGATATCGGCCAGGAGACGTTTGCGTTGCGCGAGGGGAGCGAGTGCCTCCAGCGCGAGCACGATGAAAAAGATGGCGTAGGACGGCCAGACATAGGCGCCGTAACCGCCCATCGCGAGAAATTCCTTCACGACATTCGCCCTGCGTAAAAAGGGAATACGCAGCCTATCAAATTTCAGCGAGGTCGCCCCGATGCGGGTGTGGCAAAGCGCCGCGCGCCGACCTCGGCGCGCGGCGGCATGACGCTAGGGATTGAGTTCGAATCCGTACTTGAAAATCACGTCGCTGAGGGGCGCGACCCGCAGCGTGGCAAAGACCTGTTTGCCGGCGCGGTCAGCGGGCGCTGACTGCAAGTAGCGCACATCGCCTGCCACCGAGAACGTGCCGTCGCCAGTGGTGGAGATTCCAAAGAAACCTGAATGACGCGTTCGCGGTCCCCCAACCGTGTCCGAGTAGGCGTAACCGCGCC
Organism: Dokdonella sp.; assembly: GCF_039926425.1. Taxonomy (GTDB): domain Bacteria; phylum Pseudomonadota; class Gammaproteobacteria; order Xanthomonadales; family Rhodanobacteraceae; genus Dokdonella_A. The sequence continues at coordinate 6,316 of NZ_JBDSWZ010000191.1, read as the reverse complement.
AGGAGTTGATTGCGCCGGTGTTCGCATCGATGACCGCAACTTCGCCGTCGACATTGTCTTCGGGACACGGCTGGCCGCTGACGCAGACCACGCCGGGCCCGTAGATATTCAGTCCGGCAACGCCAAGCGCATCGTTTGCGTACACGATGTCGGTCGGAAAGTCGCTCCGGATCGAACGGTTCAACCAACCGAGGTTGCACATGGCGAGATTGGTCTGGTCGCTGCCGCCATACATCACCTTGCCATTGTTGCCGAAGGTATTCGCGGGCGTGCCGTCCTGGTTGAGCTTGATGAGCGCAATGCCATTGCGGCACGCCAATTCAACGTCGCCGACCACGAATATTTCGTCGTTGCCGTTCACACCGAAGCTGCTCCGAACGGCGATTTTCTGGCCAGCACTCTGCGAACCGATCCCTTCGGTGGTGTAGAGGCCATTCGTCGCAAAATTCGTGCGCGCCGTACCGCTCGAATTGACGCTCGCGACGAACAGGTCCCACCCTGCCGCCCAGCCGATCTGACCGGCGCCAGGCCCCGGATGCCAGCGCAAGCCCGAGATGTAGATCCGTGGCGGGTTGGCCGTGCCGATGCGTCCGCCCGTGGCGATGCCGGTGAACTGGCAGTAGTCACCCGGTGCACACAAGCCGCCGAACGCGGGTTCCATCGCTGCGGTCAGCGCGGTCAGCGCGCCGCTGCTTTCAACGTTGAAGCGGGCATAGCGCGGGCGGTAGACCTCGGTGATGCCGGTGCCCGCGTAGACGAGTGTGGTGACGGGTGGGAACGACAGATTGTCGAACACGGCAATACCGCCGCCGTACACCGAGCGTGAGCCATCGTTTGCGTACGCTTCGGAGTCGACGGTTGTCGTGCCGTGGAACGAGCCATCGAGTCCGAACACGAGGATCTCGACCGCAGACACCGCAAAGCGCTGTGGCACGGGTGGATTGCCAATGGGTCTGAGGTTGAAGCCTTCGGTGTCGGCGAGAACGTAAATGCGACTGCCGAACCGATAGATGCCCTTGACGTCCTTGACGTCGCCACACCAAGCGTCGCTGTTGCACGGCGTGATGACATACTGATTGCTGTTGGAGCCATTGGCGCCGGCATTGCTCCACGTCTGGCGAACACCGGCATGGTTGTAACGCACCAGCCCCAATTTGGTATGCCCCGCGGCAGCACCGATGCCCGGTACGACGCCGGCGGTGATGACGTCGCCGTTGTCGCCCTCGGCCACTTTCTGTCCGCGACGGTAATCAAAGCCCGACGACGCAAAGTTGTCCACGTACATCTGACCGTTGTTCCAGGTCGGATCGGGCACGTAGCTTTCGGCAGATGCGGTCGTGCAGGCCGCTCCGGCGGCGAAAAGCGCGATGAACACGCCGACGGCGCGCACCTTCGAGGTGCGTGCAGCGATGGAAACGCCCATGTGATGTTCTCCTTGCGATCAATGCGGCACGGCGCCGCTTCACAAGGGATACGCAGGGTGTCCGGCAAACCGGACATGGATGCGAAACGATCGGTCCAGCAGGAACCCGGCGACCGTCAGCCGCCCGTGCGTGCGGGGTGTTCGGCGAGCGCGATGGTGCGCACCCAGTCCTTTCCGCCCTCCAGTTCAAGCAGCCCGACGCGCGTACGCACGAGCAGACTGCCGAAGAACCACAGATGCGTCGCAAGCGCCATCGTCAGCAGTGGCCACAACATGCCCGAATCGATTTTCGACGGCCCCATCAAACGAACGGTCTGGGCCTGGTGCAACGTGTTCCACCAGTTCACCGAGAAATGCACGATCGGCAGGTTGATCACGCCGATCAGCGCGAGGAAACCCGCTGCGCGTGCCGCCTGCCGCCGATCCTCAATGGCCGCATGCAGACCGATGACACCGAAATAGAGGAACAGCAGCACAAGTTCGGAGGTCAGCCGCGCATCCCATGTCCACCATGCGCCCCACATCGGCTTGCCCCAGAGCGAGCCGGTGACCAGCGTGACAAACGTGAATGCGGCGCCGACCGGTGCACTCGCCATCGCCAGCACTTCACTGAGCTTGATCCGCCACACCAGAGCGATGAACGCGTTTGCCGCCATGAAAAAGTAGGCAAACAGACTCATCCAGGCGCACGGCACATGAATGAAAATGATGCGATACGCATCGCCTTGTTGATAGTCGCGCGGCGCGAGCACCAGTCCGCCGTAGAGCGCAACGGCCGCAAGGATGCCGGCGCTCCAGAAGAACCAGGGCGCAAGCTTGCCGGCCACGCGATAGGCCGTCGGCGGCGCGCCGAATGAGTGGAACCAGAGCAGGAGTGGATTCATGGATGCGTGGAATGATGCGGGAATGATTCTATGGAAGCAAAGAGAACGTTCACTTGCAAAACCTGAAGCCGGAGCTCAGCGGCTGCGAAATCGCGTCGAGGTTTTGGCGTCTGCTGAGCGGCTCGCTGGAACGTTTTGTGTCGAGGTGTCAACTGCACGAAAATCCGGCCGCACCTTTTGTCATGCTCCAAAAAAGAAGAAGTATGTTCGGCGACTTCAACGGGTTTCCTTCTGCAATGAAGTGGCCCGCATCAATCAGGTACACCTTTGCCCGCAGACGGTCGCGGTGAAATGCGTTGGCAGCGTAGCGACGACGGGTCGCGCAAGTGTTTCCAGCACACGACGACGATGACGTGAAGAGATTCCTCGCCAAGGGCGCGCGCGTCGGGAGGGCAGGCGACTTCTCGGCTAGAACCAGTAGTCGGAGACGCACTTCCCATCCCGCGGCAGGTCGTCGAAGGTGGTCAGGCCATCGAAGTAATCGATTGGCACCTGCGCAACGGTATCCGGCTCGGAAAGGCGCACATTGACTGCCAGCCTGCGACGACCGTCTTCGTCGATGCGCTGGGAGCGCCAATGGGTGACGCAGCCGCAACTCTGGCAAAAGTGAAACTCAATCGACGTGCCTCGGATATATGCCGAGGTAGGCCCCGCCACGTGCACTTTCTCACCCTCATAGTCGTAGATCCAAAGCGCCCCGTATCGCCGACAGACGGTGCAGTTGCACGCGGTGGCTCCTTCTGGCACAACATCGAAACTCCACTTGACTGATCCGCAGTGGCAGGAGCCTTGAAGCATTGTGAATTCCTTGGCGAGGAAGCGGAGAGGGTGTGTCTGGCGGGTCCGTCAAATGACCTGTGTAACTCCCGGGAATCAAAGCGCAACCCGCGTGCCGCGCCTCGCGCCGGACATCAACCTCCGGCTCTGCTGGCGGTGCCAGCTAGAAGGCGCCGGGAAAATTCAGGGCTGGAGCGGAGTTTCACGCCTTCCCATAACGACGATTGCAGCGGCGAACGCGAGCTCAATCGCTGCGCCCGAGAACGCCGCGACATGCGGTGGCGCCTTGGATACAGCCAGGAGATAGCCTGCCAAGGCAAGTGTCGCGCCACATGCCCAGTAGATGCGCAACCCAAACAACGTGCGGAAGGTGAGGTAGCGGCCACCGATGACAAGCAGCATTGCAGGGAAGAACCACCGTACATTCAACTGGGACACCGCGTACGTGATGGGAAGGCAAAGAATGAGCCACGCCGTGCTCTCCAGCGCGAGTGCACCGAGTGGATTCTGTCGGTCATGTTTGCCAGAGCGCCCGAACGCCTTGCACAAAACGACCCCGATCGGATGGATCAGCATGCCGCCGGCGAACAGCGTCAACACGGCTGTCGAGGCTGAGATCTGCATGGCGGTGCATGCGGAAGCAATCCACGCAACGGCGGAAGCGAACATACCTGGCGCACCTGAAAAATAGGCAATGCGCATGTCCCGCTGTGCTTCGTCAGTTCTCATGGAGCGGACACGTTCTGGTGTGGGTCTGTGCAGCGCAACCGCTGGAGCGAACGCGCCACTATGGGCGCTGGATTTTGCGACAACTCTCGGTGGTCGCGTCAACCGGTTGAAAAGAGACTTCCTCTCCATGCGGCTTAGAGCGGCATGATGGTGTGCGACACAACCGTCAGCTGATGCGGAGGTGTACATGAACACTATAGCGATTTACGCTGATTTGGCGAAGAGCATGTTCTCTGCGTGTGCGGGAATTGCGCCCGGAATCGCCCTTGAGTTCTGTGGAGATTCCAACGCTTGAAAGAATGGAGTCTTGACCAAATCGACGATGTTTTCACACGAGTTACGGGCGCGCGTCGTGCGACGGGTGCTGGCGCCTCGAGGAAAGTATCCGTCGCAGTGAGCCGCGGTGGTATCCATCGCCCCAACAATCGGGGGTGTGCCAAAGACGCTGCTGGATCGGGTCAAACGCATTGAGGTCGAGAGCGGCGCGGGTGAAGGCCAGACCCTATCGAATACACAGCGCGTCAACAATCTGGGGCGCGCGAACAAGAAGCTGCGACGAGCGAACGAGATCCTGCAAGGTGGCTTCACCTACGTGTCCACCTGGCAGGGTCGGTTCTACCCCGTTTCCGCGGACCGCTGGGTGAAGGCGTAAAATTTCTGATCTTGGATATCAAGCTTGCGTTGCATTCGTCGATTGTGAAAGCGTTCGAAAAAGTCGAAGACGTCGGATCGTGCTGCGGCGAGCGTCATGTAGAGACAGGGGTGGATGCGGTCGCGCTTGATCATTCCCAAGAACCCTTCCGCCGCTCGCCGGATCCTCGTGCATGCGCGACATACCGATGACGCCATCGCTCACGACGCGTTGCACCGGAACCCGCGGCAGCGAGCGCGATGTTTCGAGTACGCGCATTGCCCCCTTTTGATTGCGTGGTCAGGCAGCTTTTCACTCATCGTGTTTACTTGATGCACATTTGTTCATCTCCATCTTCCGTCCAGTAGACGCATGTTTTGCGCCCGAAATCCCATTCTCCGATGAGATCGATCGCAGCTCCACTGTCTGACCATTTGACACCCGCCATCTGGCCCAACGAAACAGGAATCTCCCCGAGGCTTGTTCCGTCCTTCGCCAAGATCTTTACGAAACATGGTTTGTCGCTCGATGAACCAGGTGCCATCGGTATCAAGGACAAATAGGATTTATAGGATGTGACTGCGACGTACTGGCCACTTGGATCATTCTCAACGGAAGTAATTGTTCGGTGCTGGAGACCCAGGAATAAGAGGCCAACAATTGCGGCACCTATGATTGTCAGTTGCTTGGCTCGATTCATCGTTTCCGAACGTGGCTGCAGGAAATCTGCCCCGATCTTGCTCGAACGATGCAAGCCGATCAAGGGAGTCGGCGATGGCGCGATACAAGGTGGTGGACATGAGTCCGCGGTTGCTGCCGGTGGATCTGGAGGCACAGCTGATACCGGGTTCGTTCGCGCATGCCGTCCATCACGTCGTCGACGCGCTCGATCTGTCCGCATTCGATGTGCACTACCGCAACGACGTAGTTGGAGCGTCGGCGCACTCGCCGTCGATGTTGCTCAAGGCGGTGCTGCTGGCGTATTCGCAGGGCATGGTCAGCTCCCGCGCGATTGAACGTGCGTGTCGCGACAACGTGCTGTTCATCGCCTTGACCGGCGACGCAAAGCCGCACTTCACCACGAGCGCAGACTTCGTCAGTCGCTCTCACGAAGCGATCGCGTCCGTCTTTGGTCAGGTGCTGACACTGCTTGGCAACGAAGGTCTGATTGGGCGAACGATGTTTGCGATCGAGGGCGTAAAACTCCCCTCGAATGCGTCGAAGCACCGATCTGGCACGCGCGCGGAGTTCCTTTCACAAGCGCAGAAGATGGAGCGCGCCGCGAAGACGATGCTCGATCGGCATCAAGCCAACGATGCCGGCAGCGCCGAGGTCGTTTTGAATGCAAAGGCGACCGCACGTGTCGAGCGCCTGACGAATGAAGCGGCGAAGATTCGCAAGTGGCTCGTCGAGCACCCGACCGATCGGCCGGGATCACGCGGCGCGATCCGCAAGTCCAACCGCACCGACAACGAGTCGGCCAAACTCGCCACAGACAAAGGCGTGATCCAGGGCTACTGCGGCGTCGCCGTGGTGGATGCCATGCACCAGATCATCGTTGAAGCGTCGGCGCACGGTACGGGCGCAGAGCAGGAGCTGCTGCTGCCCGTGATTGATGCCTGCGCGTCGCAACGCAATCCCAATACGCTGATCACCGCCGACGCGGGCTACCACTCGGAAGCAAACCTCGCGGCGCTTGCCGACCGCGGCATTGACGCGCTGATCGCCGACAACCAGATGCGTCGTCGCGACGAACGCTTCGCCGAGCAAGGCAAGCATCTCGAAAAGCCTGATGCGCTCTACGACAAATCGCGCCGTCCAAAGAAGGCCGCAATCTTTGGCACCGACCGCTTCGTCGTCGCCGATGACCAA
>NZ_JBDSWZ010000190.1:0-5230 GCF_039926425.1 Dokdonella sp. | reverse complement strand
GGCAGCTGTGCTTCGCCGATCACCTACACCAGCGGCACGAATGTGTCGGGAAACACCTGTACAGCGACCAACACGCTCCCCTCGATTGCGGCCGGAGCGTTTGACAGTCCGCAAAACGATCTGGCCTACCGCATTCGGCCATCCACCATTGTCGATCGTCGCATCCGCATCAACGCGAGCGACTTCAATGCAACCGCATTCCTGCTGTCGTCCTGCTCGGAGGGAGGTACTGCCAGTGCGTCGGCCGAAATTCCGGCTGGCGGCAGCGGCGTGCTGACCATTCCGAGCAATGTGACAGCCGATCAATACCTGATCATCACCGCCAATCCCATTGGTCCTGCGAACGGTTGCGGCCACTTTGATGTCGGCGACGGCACCCCCGGCGTCGTCACCGATGCAGCGGCATTCGTGGCGGCTCTTCGGCCCGGCTACTACGTCGAACCGTTCAGCCGGCCGCCAGCGCACGCGACCGAGCAGCTCATCCATTTCTCGAAGAATGGATACGCGTACGGCGTGGTTCCGGTCGGCACCAGCGCAAAGCTCCGTTACGTCACAGACACCCACGGTGCATTCACCGCGCTCGGTGTCGTTGCAACCTCGACGACGCGGTCGATGCGCATCGGTTTCTCGGGACTTCCCGTCAATGCGGTCGGCGGCATGTTCGGTTTCAAGACGACGCCGTTCGAGTCGCAGGGGACGATCACGGTGGCGATCCGGACGGGCACGAGCGTGAAGACCTATTCGATTCGCGGTTCGAACAGCTTCAAGGGCTTTGGCAGCCGTAGCCGCATCGACGAGGTGATCATCAGCTCGTCGACACCGTTCTCCGGTACCGAAATGGTGGACAGCTTCGTCGTCGGTTGGGCAGACGCGAACTAGCCGCTCACGGCACGACGGTTGCGATGAGCGACTGTCGTGCCGTCTACCGGGAGACTTCCGATCGAATCCGCGGCTTTTTTGACGTTGCGCAGCCGCGCCGCTCAGGCCGCGGCTTCGTGGGACACGAATGAGTCCTTCTCGGTCGTCAGTGCCTCGTCAGCCCGCAGGTACACGTACTCGATGCGCTCCAGCGGATCATGCGACCGCGCACTTGCGCAGGCGAAAACAAGACCTGCTTCCGCAGTGAACCAGGCGACGCGATCACGCAGGCGCTGCTCGGTCGCGTCGATGGCGTCGCCATGCAGAACCGTGATGAAGTCTGCGCTTTGACTTGTTCGGTTGATGCTGTCGCCGTTTGAAAGGGCGATCACCTCGCCAAGCTGGTGTTCCAGCTCGTGCAGATGGCGCTCGACAGCGCGTTCACCGACGCGTTGCGCGATTTACGCTACCTGCTGTGCCTGCACGATCGTGACTGCGAAGCCTGCCGCACCGGTTCGCGCATTCGCTTCGGCCAACACGACGGCGCGCTCGAGTTCCTGTTCACGCAAACGCGTATCCAGCAATGTCATGGTCAAGCGGGCCAGCGCCTGCATCCCTTCGCGTTGGCGCGCGTCGAGCTTGCGCGGCTCGTCGTCGAGCACGCAAACCGTACCGATCGCCTCACGCGCCACGGTGACCACGGGGCATGCCGGCGGCGACGCGCCGTCACGACCTGCATCGATACGTGGCGTGTGCGCGTGCACGTGGATGTTGCACGCGCGGATCATCGGGTTTCGCGTGCGTCTCAACGTGTCGCGCGCATGAACGAACTGCGAATGAGGGATTTTCCCCACGCGTCGCGTGCCGCCTTCCGTGCGTCGGCAGCAATGGGATTGTGAGTACACTCCAATCGAAGGCGTAACCCTGGAGAATGAACGATGCGAACGCGTTTTGAGAAATGTCTTTTGAATCTGATGACCGGCCTGTTGCTGTTGTGCTGCGCGACTGCGATTGCCCAACAGCGTGAAGCGCCGTATTCGTACGCACATCCCCAGACCCTGGCCGGCGCTTCGGTGCCCCAGCTGGTATTGAAGGCCGTGGATCAGTCGAGTCTGCTGGCGAGTGATTCACGGCAACTCGAGGCGGCCGGCGAGAATGCGGAGAAGCGTCTTCGTGTCGCGACGCCGAACCGCATCAATGTGGACACCGATGACGCAGGACTGTGGATTCCGCTCGACGATGGTGGGCGACTGTGGCGGCTGCAGCTGAACTCCGCTGGCGCGACCGACTTGCGTCTCGGGTTTGATCGCTTTGAAGTCCCGGCGGGTGTCACGCTGCACCTCATCTCGCCGTCGACACGCAATTACGCGGGGCCGTTCACGGCGGCCGATGCGAGCCCGGATCACCAGCTCTGGCTCGCGCCGTTCGCAGGAGACACCCTGGTTCTCGAATTGCACGTGCCGCCAGGTGTTCAACTGCCGGCGCATGCCGTGCATTTGAGCAGCGCGGGCAGCGGTTACCGCAATACGACAGGAGCGGGCGGGTTCACGCTGTTCGGCGCGGGCGAGTCGGGGACCTGCAACATCGATGTGGTGTGTCCGCTGGGTGCGCCGTATTCGCTCGAGATCTCGGCAGTCGCGAAATTCTATTTCGACACGACCGAGGGCACATTCCTGTGCACCGGAACGCTGATGAATGACATCGCGCAAGACTTCAAGCCATACCTTCTTACCGCGAACCACTGCATCAATACGCAGGCGGAAGCGACCTCCATGTCTTTGATCTGGAACTACGAGTCATCGACGTGTGGCGCACACGGAGGCGGCTCCACCGCGGACACGCAGAACGGTGGCGCCACGCTCGTCGCGCATCGTGCCGATGTCGACTTCGCGCTGGTGCGCCTCAACAGCATGCCGTCGTCGGCGTTCGATGTTGCGTATGCCGGATGGGATGCGAACGGCACTGCAACGGCCGGCAGCATTGGCGTCCATCACCCGAGCGGCTGGGTCAAGGCAATCACTCAGAACACGCACACGCTGACCACCGTCAACAATTGCATCGGCACGGGGGGAAGCAGCACCGCGACCCACTGGAAGACCGGTCCCTATGCGCAGGGCACGACGGAAGGCGGTTCGTCGGGGTCCGCGTTGCTGATTCCCTCGAACGCACCCGGTGGCATCGGTGGCCGGGTGATCGGCATGTTGTCGGGCGGAGGCGCTGCGTGTAGCGGGAATGTGCCGAACACGCTGACCGACTGCTACGGCAAATTCTCGGTTGCGTTCGACGGCGCCAGCGCATCGCAGCGGCTGAGCGACTGGCTTGCGGCCGCTTCCGACACGATTTTCAGGAACGGATTCGAACTGGCGGGTGCAGCCACGACTGCCGAACCGCCGGCGGTGCGTTCGGTGCCGTCTGCGGTGCGTCCAGCGAGCAAGGCAGTCCAGTAGATTCGACTCGGGGGTGCGGCGATCCGCGCCCCCGTTTCTTCATCGCGACCATCGAGCCACGAGGGCAGGACGTCCGAGGGTCGACGTTCGCTCAGCGCATCCTCAGGTCGCGCGGGTAGCATGGAGGTCCGCTTCGAACCGGTGACCTCGCGTGTGCTATTCGGCGCAAGTCCTCAGCAACTACGAGAAGTATGTGCGCCAGTGGGGCGCGGACATCAGCGTGCAGCAATTCTTCCAGCTGTATTTCCTGCGCAACCACACGACCGGCATCCGGATTCCGAAAGCGATCGACGCGTGGTTCGCGAATCCAAGCACGGACGACGAGCGGCAGATCAAGGCGCTGATCGACGCGTACAACACATCGCAGTCAGCGAAACTCGAGCAGGAAATTTTCAGGCAGCGCAAGCGGCTCGCCGATGCCGAGCGCACGTTGCAGACGCGCACGACGAAAAAGGCGCTCGAAGACCGGCGCATTGCGACCAGCAAGGTCGAACGAAGTCTTGAGCGGCTCGCTGATCTGCGCCGCATCGAGCCAAAAGATCGCGATGCGCGAATCTTCCCGCAGTCCTACGCGCCTGTGATCATCATGAAGGACGGGCGCCGAACCGTGGTGCCGATGCGCTACCAGTGCAGACCCAGCGGCAAGCCGGCGTTTTACGACACGAAGTTTCCGGGCACCTACAACGCGCGCCGTGACAATCTCGAAGGCTTCTGGAAACCGCAGTTCGGACACGAGCACGCGATCCTTCTCGTCAACGCGTTCTACGAGAACGTCAGCCGACACACGATGGAACAGCGTGCATTGGCCGAAGGCGAAAAGGAGGAAAACGTCGTGCTGGAATTCCGCCCGAAACCCGAACAGGACATGGTGATCGCGTGCCTGTGGTCGCACTGGACGCAGGGCGACTCAACACTCGATTCGTTTGCCGCGATCACCGACGATCCACCGGCCGAGGTCGCCGCCGCCGGACACGACCGTTGCATCATCCAGATCCGGCCGGAGAACGCCGATGCGTGGCTGAGCCCGTCAGGTGATCTCGCGACGCAATATGCGTTGCTCGACGATCGCGCGCTGCCGTTCTACGAGCATCGCAAGGCGGCTTGAAGAACGGCGCGCGCAGGCGTTGCATGCGTTCACCGGCTCGAGGGCACGCCGATCCGGGATTTCTGCGCGGCAACGGGGCGCATGCGCAAGGGCGGCAATGTCCGTTTGTGGGACGAACGTGCGTATCCGCTTGTAACCGGTGGCGTATCGACCCCGAAGCGGAACACTCCATGCACTCTCATCTCGGTTCGGAGAACCAATGGCGACGTCCCGCCGCGTATCGGCTGGCGGTACGCGCAACGATGGCGGCATTGCTGTCGGTCGGCAGCGTTGCCGCCATGGCGACATCGACGGTGGATGCGGATGTCGATGCCGCACCCGAAGCGCCGGTGGACGTGGGCGGAACGGTGCACGATGTCTATCGCCACGCGCCGTCGTTCAACAACGGCGGCGATTATCCCGATCACTTCGCCGGCGCGCCGAACGCGGACATGGTCGGCCTGCTCATGGCGCCGCTCGGGAATGGCGACATCGTCGTTGCAGGTCTGGTACCGAACGTCGGCGCAAGCGGAACCTGCAGCAACGGCACGTCGCTGTGCAACATCGGCCTCGTCCGCTACAACGCCAGTGGTGTGCGCGTGCCGTGGCCGGATCCGGCGGGTTTTGGATTCAACGGCGACCAGTACGTCGTGTATCCGAACGATGTGTCGACCGGATACCAGTACCTGCGCGACATGAAGGTCGTCAATGGCACGATCTACATACTGCAGGATGGATTCAACGCCAGCCAGTCGGGCCTCGGCAGACAGAACGTATCCATCGTGTCGTTCTTCGACAACGGTCGTCCACGAGGATCGATTTCCGTGTTCGGAGGCGCGCC
>NZ_JBDSWZ010000189.1:0-6238 GCF_039926425.1 Dokdonella sp. | reverse complement strand
TCCCGTACTCCTCCAGCAACTGCGCGGTGGCCTGCGGGTTCAAGTGATGACCCGGACGCAGTGTGTTCATCATCACCAGCCCGATTGCCACGCCAATCACCATGTTCAGAAAGAACATCACAAACGTGCGTCCAGCCAGCGGGCCGAGCTTGTCCAGTCGGCCGAGCTGCGCGACGCCGGAGGCGAGTGACGTGAAGACCAGTGGGATGACCACGAAGAACAGGATGCGCAGGAAGATCTGTCCGAACGGGTCGAACACAGCGCTCGACACCTTGCGCATGAACGCGAGCGTGGGCGGGTGAAACTGTCCAATACCGAGGGTGATGACAGCGGCAACGATGCCGATGACCAGGCCCCGGAGGATGCGCGTTGCAAGTGGAGTGGATGTACTCATCCGACCGAATGTACGTGGCCGCGCCGTGAGAGTCACTCCCACGATGCGCCATACGCGCCAGCGGGGGATGACGGAACGACCCCCTGCGACTGGTCATCCGGCTGAAAAGCGCGCTCTGCGTCTGGAAAATTCCACGCCTTTTCCGGGCCGTCGTGCGGCCGCTGGACGTGGTACAGGCGTCGGCTTGGATCGATTCTGCAGCGCTCTTCGCGGCGAATTCGCGCGGGCCGCCGACGGTGGATCGAGCGCTTCGCTGTGGGTTCGTTGCCCCTTTGTGTGGTGTAGGTGATACCGCATTCGGCGTAGCAGCCGGCGAGGTGTCACGTGCCAACGGCGGGTTGGTGGAGAATGCGCGCCGCCGACTGGGCCGGCGGAGATGAAGTGCGGCGCGCAAACGCCTTGTAGCGCGAAAAGGCAGCAAGTGACTCTGCGAATGTGTGCAGGCGCTGATTGTCATGGACCCCGCTTTCTCAGCTATGGCGGGCAATCCACCTCGACCTTTGACAGAGTGCTGTGTTCGCTGACCCATTCGGCTTCGCGGATCAGTTCGGGAACCCCCCAGATCAGCTCGATAACGGAGACGATGACGAAGAAACTGCTGACCGTGCCGACGATGAGATGCGCTGGAAGTCTTCCACCACCGAGTCCCATCAGGGCAAAAACCACGATCAGCAATCCAATGCCGCGCTGACCGGCGCGGAACTCCGGCAGTTCGACCCTCCCATCAGCTGCTCTCTGCAGGCGAGAGCGCAGAGACTTGACAGTTCCCAATGCAATCGCCGCGATACTCGCGAGCAAAGACGCAGATCCGGTCAGTTCGCTTGGAGCGACGCCGCTTTTTGCCAGACCGCTCAGGAGCAACACCGTTGCGGTCGATCCCGAGACAAGGTCGATGATCAAGGACAGGCCAAGCGTGGGGTGAGACCGCGCATCGGCAGGTATCCGACGTTTGCCGCGAAGTACGGCCACGATTTGCCAGAAGCGCATGTCATCGACGGCGTTGCGGTAACTGATCGCGAGTGCCTTCGAGCGGGCAGACAACAGGAGCAGATCGGCGAGCCAGCCCAGCCAGAAACTCGCGACAAGCAACAGCGCCGCTTCACCGCTCGACCATCCGAACAGGAAAATGCCGAGCAGGCCGAGCGTTCCCGTCAGCAGCCAATCGAACCAGAGCGCACGCCGCGAAGCGACGTACGGCTTGCCGCGACGGGCAAGCGCTGACGGCCCATGATTGAGGAACAATTTTTGATCGTAGACGGAGAGGGTTTCCCAGCCTTTTGAGGTCTGCATGAGCAGGTTCCTTGGGATCCGTCACATGTCGAGAGCGTGATCGCGCTCCGTGGATTGTGCACTGACGGAAAGTCGCGTCACACCCCTTGACGAACGGCCACGGCTCTGAGGTTCCACATCCAACTGTTCGTCAGCGCGCAACGCCAAGCCTTGCGACAAGCTGATTTGCGTCATCAAGTCGCACCGCGCCAACCTCGGGGGTTCGAGGAACTGCATCAGCAGCATCGACTTGAAGTGTCGGTCCTCGACCCTGAGGAAACGTAGAAGATGGGGCATCAGGAGCGCGCTTTTTGCAATCGTGTACCTACACGGGAACTGGGAGTCGACTCATCTTGACGGCCTCGCGAAATGGGCCTCCACCGTGGCAACGCCGCGCAGAATCGATGTTCCAGACCTTGCGCAACACATCGTGGAGTGTGGCAATGATCGACCGCCGTGCCCATTTTTTGACCGGCGACGATCAGCGTAGGGCGCACGACGTTCGCGTGATCCCGATGGCCGAGGACGGCGCGCTTCAGTGAGTGACACACTCAACAACGACGACATCACCGATGTCCCTTCGCATCTCCATGGTCAGCACGCGTACGGAAGCGGAGGGTTGCGTGGCGCGATTTAATCGCAACTCGGCAATCGCACAGGCGCGAGAAAGATCCGGCTGCCATCGAGGTCGCGCAACTTTGAGAAACGTTTCCTCCGTGCCCGGTTTCCGTTGCTATAGTCATGACGAGCGCAATGTCTGCGTCTGGCATGTCCTGCGTTCATCGCGCCGTTGCTAGTGGGCGGTGCAGTTCGATTTCAATATCCGGAGTGGATCAATGATCAGATTTGTATTGGCTGTCGCTCTCGCCACCGTCTCAGGCATGTGCTTGGCCGACGAGCAATACTCTGCCCGCTATTCTGCCTGCATGGACAACTCTGGCGGTGTCACCGTCGAGATGATGAATTGCATCGGAGCTGAAACACAGGTGCAAGACTCCGAACTGAATCTCGCCTATAAACAGCTGGGTGCGCAATTGACGTCCGCGCGCAAGAAGCAACTGGTGACGGCGCAACGCCTCTGGGTGCAGTATCGCGAAGCCAATTGCCGCTTCTATGCGGATCCAGACGGTGGCACCGCGGCCGGCGTGGCATCGAATGATTGCTTCCTCAGTGAAACGGCCAGGCGCGCCGCAGAGTTGAAGACGTTGGGATCAGGTCCTTAGCGAACCTGCTGTCGGACGGACGGTTGAGGAATGCGCACGATGACCCTGGTTTCAATCAGTGAATTTGAGCCCGTTTTTGGTCGTTCGCTCAGGGCACTCACGCCACGTTCTCTGGAAACTAAGACGTTTGCGCATGCTACCCGCACAATGCCCAGCATCCACCACGTTTGAATTCGCGTGATTGTAGGGCGAGGCCCGATAACGGGTCCCGCCCCACTTGTCGACCGTGAATCGGTTGACGGTTGGCCAAGATCAACCGCCGTTTCTGTTATCCCCAATTGCCCTTGATGGACTTCGGATAGCCGGTGTCGATGACTGACGCACCGGGATCGGAATAGCGGATGTACTGGTCTCCCTTGCAGATGTACGTTTTGCCGTTGGGAAGAGTCGCCATTGCATCAATGCCGGAACGAAATTCTTGCGGCAAATATCCCCAGTTGCCGGCAAGGGGTTTCGGATAGCCATGGTCCACCGTATTGGCGCTGGGATCCGAGTATCGAATGTACTGTGCTCCGCGACTGATATAGGTTTTTCCGTTCGCAAGCGTCGCAATGCTGTCGAAGCCGTCATTGAACTCGGTTGGCAGTTTGCCCCAGTTGTGAAGTAGGGGTCGCGGGTACGTCGGGTCCACAACACTTGCATTGGCGTCCGAGTATCTGACGTAGTGGGCGCCTTTTGTAATGTAGGTCTTGCCGTCCGGAAGCGTCGCCATTGAATCGAAGCCCTCGAGAAATTCAGACGGGAGATGCCCCCAGTTGTCCCCGATCGGCTTTGGATAACCGGGATCGATCCGACTCGCACTCGAGTCGGAATAGCGCACGTACTGCGCCCCGAATGTCGCATACGTTTTTCCGTTTGGCAGCGTGGCGATACAGTCGATAGGACCGGCGATTGCTGCGCGCGGTTGATCGACCTCCGCAATGCGCGCAGGATTCCGAGGAAGTCCAATCGTTGGCTGGGGCACGACCGTCAGGGTCGGGAGCGGCACGTCGACGTTCCCGAATCTCACCGTGCGCAACGCACCAGGAAGATAGTCGAGCCGACGAATGGTGGTGCTCGTGCCCGTGGATAACAGGCGCTCGAGACTTGCTCTGTCCACGTGCGCCTGACCGGCGATTGCAGCAATGATGGTCTGCTCGATGTCTTTGTTCACTTTGACCATGAGCTGGGATACAGCGGCATCGATCTTTCCGCGCAGCTCCTTTTTGCTCACGCACAAGCCGACAAGAAAATCGGGTCCCGGAAGATCGATATCGATGTCGCGTGGTGTCCCTTCGACGAGCACATTCAAGTCGGACGCCCAACTGGGTGCCAGCAGCACGTCGAAATCAACGGTCGCGCCGGACCCGCTGCCATGTACTTCAACATAGCCGTCGCAAATGGTCCCTTGCAGTTTCTTGAGATCCGGCAGTCCTGCCTTTGCGGTATTGATCTGCTGATCGACCATGTCCTGCGTGACGCCCGCGCCGCGCGGCGCATCACTGCTGAGATAGTAGATTTTCAATGGCGACGATTCGCTTTGATCGCGAATCCTGAACGATGCGCTGCGGTAAAGCGGCTCGGATGTCGGGATGGAAATTCCGCCGTAGACCACGTTCTGCCCCGCTTGAAACACGGTGACATAAACCCCGGTGCTGGCGGTCATCAATGCTTCCTGACGGTCCGAAATGTCGAATGTGAAGTGGCCTTCGGAATCTGCCGAAACATACATCGAACATTCTTCAAACAACGGCAGACTCGCCGTTGCAGAGTTGGCAACTTGAAGATGAATCTTGAGGCCAGCTGCGCCCTGATACGTGCGCCTATCGGGCGCGTCAGGCGCGCCTGAATACGACAGGAAAAATTGCGCTACATCGGTGATCTGAAAAATCTGCCCTTTGAGTTTCATGATCTGTCCTTGGTCATTTTGTCGAAATCCTCGCGCCTCACAGGAGCGTCGGATTGCCGGGAACATCCCTGCGAAGTCAGTTACGTCGTAACCGTGCAAGACCGGACACTGGGATTCCAAACACTTCAGCGATGCGTCGTCCGTTTTTTCCTTCTTTCCGTTTGACGATTGGACGCGCGAGGCAAAAATCCAACCTTCCATGCCACTTGCGCTGCCTGGCCAAGTCGCTTTGGTGCTCGAGACTGGTTTCCACGCTCGAAACGAACGTCGAAAAGGGTCGCCGACCTCGGTAGATTGTCGCCAATCTCTTACACGCGGACGCGACGTTATCGCCTTTGTTGAGCGACGGATTTCTGCAACGCCCGACGGGCGATCGCGCTCTATCACCTCCGTCCCGTTGGACTCGTCCCGTTCGGCGTCATGGTTCGCACAGGGAGCAAACGCCCAGGTCCATGAAGATCACCGCCCCACGCGATCCGGCGTCGACGCCATGTCTTCTGATAGCCTTCGAGTGTTCAACGGACAGCGCATCCTCGGGAGCCACGCCATGAATCAATCCCGCTTCGTCCTGCAATGCATCGGAGCGCTCGCCGCCACGGGGAGCGTGATGCCTGTGATGGGCGCCGTGACTGTCACAACGCCGTCGACCAGCATCGCGGTCGAGCCGGGCAGTGTTGCCGACATCCCGTTCCTGTTTTCAAACGACGGGAATG
Organism: Dokdonella sp.; assembly: GCF_039926425.1. Classification (GTDB taxonomy): domain Bacteria; phylum Pseudomonadota; class Gammaproteobacteria; order Xanthomonadales; family Rhodanobacteraceae; genus Dokdonella_A. The sequence continues at coordinate 751 of NZ_JBDSWZ010000189.1, read as the reverse complement.
AGGCATCGAATGAATTCAACTATGTCCTCGACTATCAGGTCCCCGGCTATTCGTTCGAACAGCGCTCGCCGCCCGAATGCGGTCCGCTGATTGTCATCCAGCCGACGCTCGGCCGTGCCACCTTCAGCGTCGCACCCATCGCCGCACATTCCCAACGCACCTGCGTGGTACGCGTCACGCGTGACGTCGCGACTGTGGACAACGGCTTTGCGGATTGGCTCGTCGCGGGCGATTTCGATTCGAGGCTCAGTCTTGCCATCGGAACGTTCGTCGACCTCTCGATCACCGCGACACCGGTGTCGTCATCCGTCGCCAACGGAATCCAGCAGGAGGTGTTCCGCGTGGACGCGCGCAACCTGAGCGTCATCGACGTGGGCAACGTCGTCCTCGCGCTCGGATCGGTGTGTGTTCCTTCGGCCGTTACGGTGGACACCGATTTCGCGGGCGGCTGCGAGCGGGCGGATCTCTCTTGTGGATTCGGCGGCGGCGCTTCGGCCCCGGCTGTCAAACTGTCCTCGATCACCGCTGGACAAACGCAGTCCTGCCTCGTTCGCATCTCGGCGCCTGTGGACGCGCATGCGAGCGTGCAGTCGTCGCTCGCGCCCGAACTTCTGACGAATGCAGCAACCGGCGGGCGGATCGGCGATCGTGACGACAGCAACAACTCGCCTCTCCTGCAACTCGTCGCGCAGCCGACCGCAAGCGCAGCTGTCAGCGCGCCCGATATCGGTCTGGTCGCCAAACTGCTGGC
>NZ_JBDSWZ010000188.1:0-33162 GCF_039926425.1 Dokdonella sp. | reverse complement strand
CTTCCGGGGACGCCGATCTTCGAAGGCCAGTTCATCTGGAAAGCCAACGACACGATCACCGACTTGCTGCGTGAGCGCGGCGTGCTGCTGGCCGCCTCGAAAATCATCCACAGCTACCCGCATTGCTGGCGGCACAAGACGCCGGTTGCGTTTCGCATGACGCCGCAGTGGTTCATCGGCATGGAGCAGGCGGGCTTGCGTGAAGCAGCGTTGAAATCCGTGCACCACGATGTGGACTGGTTTCCGGCCTGGGGCGAGGAGCGCATCGCCGGCATGGTTGCGGGCCGGCCCGACTGGTGCATCTCGCGCCAGCGTACCTGGGGCGTACCGATTGCGCTGTTTGTCGACAAGGCGACACAGCATCCGCATCCGCGCAGCGTCGAACTGATGGAACAAGTGGCTCAACGCGTCGAGAAGGAGGGCGTCGACGCGTGGTACACCCTCGATGCGCGCGAGTTGCTTGGCGCGGATGCCGACCAGTACGACAAGGTCGTCGACATTCTCGATGTCTGGTTCGATTCCGGAGTCACGCATTGGTGCGTGCTGGACCAGCGCGCCGAACTCGCGCGCAAGCCGGGTGACAAGGTGATGTATCTGGAAGGCTCGGACCAGCATCGCGGCTGGTTCCAGTCCTCCTTGCTGACGTCGACCGCGCTGCATGGACGTGCACCCTACGACGTCGTGCTGACGCACGGATTCGCGGTCGATGCGCAGGGCCGCAAGATGTCCAAGTCGCTCGGCAACGTCGTCGCGCCGCAAAAGGTCGTCGATGCGCTCGGGGCGGATGTGCTGCGTCTGTGGGTCGCGTCGACCGACTATCGCAACGAGATGAGCGTGTCGGACGAAATCCTGAAGCGCGTTGCCGATTCCTACCGTCGCATCCGCAATACCGCGCGCTTCCTGCTCGGGAATCTGGACGGATTCGATCCGTCGAAACACCTGGTGCCGGTCGACCGGTGTCTGCTGCTCGACCAGTGGGCGGTGCAGCAGGCGTACGACGTGCAGCAGGCGGTGATCGCAGCGTATGCGCGCCATGATTTTCCGGAGATCGTTGCGCGCGTGCAGAATTTCTGCACCAACGAACTCGGTTCGCTGTATCTGGACATCACCAAGGACCGCCTCTACACGATGCAGGCGGACAGTTCCGCCCGGCGCAGCGCGCAAGGCGCGATGTACCGCATCGTCGAAGCGCTGGTGCGCTGGATCGCACCGATCGTGTCGTTCACCGCGGAGGAGATCTGGCCGCTGATTCCCGGCGAGCGTGGCGAGAGCGTGCTGTTCGAAACGTGGTACGACGGGCTCGCGGCCACGCAAGGGTCGCCTGACCAGCGAAAGTTCTGGTCGGATCTTCTGGCCATCCGTAGCGGGGCGTCCCGTTTGCTCGAAGGCATGCGAGGAGCCGGCACGATTGGCGCTTCGCTGCAGGCCGATGTGGTCGTGCATGCGGACGAAGCGACGCGGGCGCGTTATGCCGACGTCGCCGACGAGTTGCGTTTCTTTTTCATCACATCGAAGCTCGAGCTTGCCGATCTTGCGGTTCGCCCCGATCCCACCGAACGAACCGACGTGCAGGGCATCGAGATGGACGGCGCGGAAGTCTGGGTGGCCGCGAAACCGAGCGATGCGCGCAAATGCATCCGCTGCTGGCACTACAGAACCGATGTCGGAGCGCACGCCGAGCACCCCGACATCTGCGGGCGCTGCGTCGAGAATGTCGATGGCCACGGTGAAACGCGGCGGTGGTTCTGATGAGAGCGTCTCCCAATGCATTGCCGTGGTTATCGTTGTCGTTGGTGATCATCGCGCTCGATCAGCTGACCAAGCACATCGTGCTGATCGCACTGCAACCGTACGTTCCGAAGGAAGTGATCGCCGGGCTCCTCAACTGGACGCTCGCGTTCAATACCGGCGCCGCGTTCAGTTTTCTCGCAGGCGCCGATGGGTGGCAGCGCTGGCTGTTCGGTGCGCTGGCGATTGGCGTCAGCGCGATGCTCGCGTTCTGGCTCAGTCGCACGGAACGGCGCGACTGGCGCAACGCCCTGCCGTTCTCCCTGATCATCGGAGGAGCCATCGGCAACCTGATCGACCGCCTGCGACTCGGGCATGTCACCGATTTCATCCAGGTCTATCATCAGGACTGGGTGTTTCCCTCGTTCAACATTGCCGACTCGGCGATCTCGATCGGTGCGGTGCTGTTGGTCGTTGGCGGCTTTGCGAGTAGGAAATCGCCGGACGCTGGCGGATAATCGTCGAATGGAAGTGCTGCTCGCCAATCCCCGTGGATTCTGTGCCGGCGTCGATCGCGCGATCGAGATCGTCGAGCGTGCACTGGAAACGTTCGGTGCGCCGATTTACGTGCGCCACGAAGTCGTGCACAACCGTTTCGTCGTCGACAAGCTCCGTGGGCAGGGTGCGGTGTTCGTCGACGAACTGGCCGAAGTGCCCGACGGCTCCACGGTCATTTTCAGCGCGCACGGAGTGTCGCAGAGCGTTCGGGTTGAGGCCGGCGATCGCGGCCTGCGCGTATTCGACGCCACGTGCCCTCTCGTCACCAAGGTGCACATGGAAGTCGCGCGTCACGGCAAGGCCGGACGCGATGTCGTTCTGATCGGTCATGCCGGCCATCCGGAGGTCGAGGGCACGATGGGGCAGTGGGATCCGGCCAACGCGGGTGCGATCCATCTGGTGGAAACGCCGGAGTGCGTGGCTCACATCACGCCGCGCGATCCGCTGCAGATTGCATTTGCGACCCAGACGACGTTATCCATCGACGATACGCGGAAGGTCATCGAGGCTCTGCAAAAGCGCTTTCCCGCCATTCAGGGTCCGCGTCACGACGACATCTGCTATGCGACGCAGAATCGGCAGGATGCGGTGCGGACACTCGGTCAGCAGTGCGACCTCGTTCTCGTGGTGGGTTCGCCCAACAGTTCCAACTCCAATCGCCTGCGCGAATTGGCCGGCAAGCAGGGCGTGCCTGCGTACCTGATCGACGGCGCGGCCGACATCCGCCCCGAATGGCTGGTGGGGAGGACACGGATTGGCGTCACGGCCGGCGCGTCAGCGCCGGAAAGCCTGGTGCGCGACGTCATTGCGCGGCTGCAGGAAGCCGGGGCCGCGAGTGTACGCGAGCTCGATGGCGAGCCGGAGAACGTCACGTTCGCGTTACCCAAAGAGCTCCGCTTGCGCGTAGTCGCCTGACCCGCCAGCGACGCCTGGCCGTCTCTTCCCGCCACTCATCCGCCGAATGGTACCGGGCACCGAGCATCGGCTTGCGTGTCGACAAAGGCCGGACTACGGTCCAGCCTGTCGCCAACTGGACGATGCAGGGGAATCATGGTGGTTCAAAATCACTCAAGCGTGAATCGCCATTGGCGGCAGTCGGGCGGATTCACGCTGATCGAAATGATGGTGACGATCGCCATTGTCGCGATCCTGGCTGCGATTGCGTTGCCGAGTTATCAGCAGGCAATCAAGACCAATCGCGTCACGGCTGATACCAACGATCTGATCAGTGCATTCAACATCGCCCGCAACGAAGCGATCTCCCGCGGACATCCGGTCAGTGTCTGCGCCAGTTCGAACGGAACAAGTTGCGCAGGCGTTGCTGTAACGGACTGGAGCAGTGGATGGATCGCATTCACCGACTATGGGGCACCTGGTGTGCTGGAGGCTGGATTGGGCGATCAGGTGGTCCGGGTTTGGGGCAAAGCCAACATCAACGACACCGTGAAATCGACCTCGTTCGGCTATGTGATGTTCAATCGCACGGGCGTCGCGAGAATCGGAAATGCCAATCTCGCTGGAGGCACTTTCACAATCACACCCTCGAGTTGCCAAGCGAACCAGCAGCGATCGCTGTCCATTACCCGGATGGGACGCACCGCCGCAACCGTCAACGGAACCTGCTTATGACCCCGTCAACGCACGCCCACGTGTTCGTCATTCGAACGGCGTCAACGTCGCGCGGCTTTTCACTTCTGGAAGTGCTGATTGCGATCCTGATTTTCAGCTTCGGCATGCTCGGATTGGCGGCGCTCCAGAGCTTTTCAGTGAAGAGCAATCAGAGCGCCAATTTCCGCACGCAGGCGACGTCGCTTGCGTACATGATCATTGACCGCATGCGGGCGAACCCTGAAGCTGTTCTGCAGGGTCAGTATCTGGCCCGTTATACGCTGCCGGCCGATTGCAACACGGCTCCGCCAGCGTCGCCTCCCGCGGCCGCTCACGACATCGCAGTGTGGCGGCAGGAAATGTGCCGGCAGCTTCCCGACGGCCAAGGGGATATCTCGTTTCCGGGCGGGACCGTGGTCGTTGCAATCAAATGGACCGATTCGCGTTGGGCATTGAACGCGGCGGATAGAAGTAAGGAATTCTTCCTGACGACGACGCTATGACGACCTCCATCGCAACCATGGATTTCAGGTTTCGTGATTCGCAACGTGGCATCTCGTTGATCGAGCTGCTCGTGGCACTCGCGATCGCAGCACTTCTGCTTCTCGGGTTGAGCCAGGTGTTCATCGGCTCCAAGGATGCGTATCGATTGCAGGAAGGCATGTCGCGGGTGCAGGAAAATGCGCGCTTCGTCACGCAGTATCTCGAGCAGAATGTCCGCATGGCCGGCTACATGGGCTGCGGCAACGACATCGACCTTACGAACAAGTCCGGTACCCCGCCCGCTTTTTTGAACCATCTTCGACGGATCACCTCCGGTTTGGGAGTCGCTCCACCGATTCAGGACGCTCTGACTGCAGTTGAGCGATTTCAAAGGCCTATCGAGGGGTTTACCTACACCGGTGCAACCGTCGACTCCATTCCGCTGGCTGTCGGCGCAGCCGCAGATTGGACGCCTGTTCTCGACTCCCTCGACACCGGGAGCTTGATTGACAGCCCGGCCAAGGGCTCCGACATCCTGATGTTGAGAATCATCAGTGACGAAAGCACACCGTTGAACGGCAATTTCGACATGGCCGCAGGAAGCTTTTCGGTCACCGATCCAACGTTCGTCGAGCCGCTCAAAACCTATGCGATCACCAACTGCTCCAACGCGCGGATCTTCAGGGCGTCGGCGCGGCCTGTTGGCACCAATCCAGTTCTTGCTTTGCCCGCCGACAACCTTCTGAAGCTGGTGCCAACTGCAACGTCGACCTGGACGGGAACGTTCGCCAACCTGCAATTCAACCAGAGCGGCACGATCCTCAATGCGGAAGTGCACAAGGCGGAGTACTTGGCGATCTACGTCGGGCTGCGACCGGATCCCGTCAATGGACCCGTGCCGGTCCTCAAGGTTGTCAGTGACGGCGTTGTGAATGAACTGGCGGACAACGTGGAAATCATGCGCCTTTGGTACGGCGTAGACACCAATGGCGATGGCGCGGTGGACAAATACGTGCGCGCGAACGATCCACCTCTTAATGACGTCTCCAGCAAAAACGCACGTGATGCGGCATGGCGCAAGGTGTTGAGCGTGCGCATTGCGCTATTGATGCGCAGCCAGGACAGCGCATCGGTGGTGGCGCATACGGGCACGACAGCCCGCGACAATGTGTTCAAGTACTTTGATGCGTCGTCGAAGCGTCCGGATGATCGGCGCTTCAGGGACGTCTATACCACCACGATTGCGTTGCGCAATCGACTCGGCAACTACTAAGAGGCTCGCACGATGCGCGCAATGCACGTGTTTCCCGATCGACGTGGCCAGCGCGGTGTCGTGCTGTTTGTGGGATTGATCATGTTGTTGCTGCTTACACTGATCGGCATCACATCGATGCAGGTCACACTGTTGCAGGAGCGGATGGCTGGCAATTTCAAGATCCAGCACGATGCCTTCGAAGCTACGGAAGGCCTTCTGAAAACCACGCGCGATCAGCTCAACGCTGCCGCGAACTCAAGTGGCGCGTTGTATTTCTCGCCGGATGCGACGGTGAACGCAGCGTTGAAACCGGCGTGGGACATCTGGCTCTCAACCGAGCCGACCGCTCCGCTGACGCAGGTCGCTGCACACACGTCTGTGGGTTCTCCGCCGGCAGTCATTGGTGCTCACATCCTCAAATATTTTGTCGTATCGGCGCTTTCCCAGGACGACCCCGGACGTTATGGCGGCAACTCCGCCAATGCCGGCGACGCGAAGGCGGCGGTTCAAGGCGTTTTCATCTATTGAGAAGCGACGCCTGTCGTCGTTTTGGAGTGTAACCATGAAGTTGCTCGACATTCGTTGGTCCATTGCCGCTGCTGCGCTTACGGCTCTCGCTATTTTCGATCCGGCCGATGCGCTCGCCCAGTCGATTCCGATTTCCGAAATTCCGCTGTTCACGAAAGCTTCGCAGCCGCCTCTGAACATGTTGGTGGTCGGCAAAGACCATAAACTCTTCTACGAGGCCTACAACGACGCGTCGGATCTCAACGGCGATGGCACGGTCGATGTCGGGTATCAACCGACGATCGAGTATTTCGGGTACTTCAATTCCTATCAGTGCTACACGTATTCGGGCGGCGTGTTCACGGCGCAAGGCACCACGGCAACCAAAAAATGCTCCGGGCAATGGAGCGGCGATTTTCTCAACTATCTCACCACTTCACGCATCGATGCGTTGAGAAAAGTGCTCTACGGCGGAACGCGTTCTACTGACACAGCCACCCAAACCATTCTGGAGCGCGCGTACATTCCGCAGGACGCCCACAGTTGGGGCAAGGAATACCAGAGCGTCGCTCGCGATGGCTACAACATTGCGGACTACGCGCCCTACGTCGCCCCCGCTGCCAACCGCTATCTTCTGTTTGCCAACACCACCCTGTTGGATTCGGTTACCAACCTGCGCAATCCGGATGGACCGCCGCTGCTCCGCGTCATGCAGGACAGCCCTTTCAGAATCTGGAACTGGGTGTCGATCGAGCGGCCGGTTGCCGGCGACGATTGCTTCACTGCCGCGAACGCTCGCGTCAACTGCCTTGCGAGCGGCCCTGCTCCGGCGAGCGGCAGCCCGGCCAACGCTGCGGAATTTCAGGCACTCAAGGACAACTACGCCCGTACGGACAACCTATTCGGCACGGATGTGACGGATACGATCAACACCACTCCATCGTCGAGTAACAACAATCCTTTCCAAGCCGATCCCGACGAACGCTATCTCACCATCATGACCGGCACCATCCGCATCAACAGCGGGGACGGAGGCAATTACCTGTTCGCGATCGACGGCGACGACTCCGTGGAATTGTGGATCGACGGAACGTTGGGAGTCGGTTGGTACAGCGGGCATGCCGATTGCGGAGCGTTACCTGCCGCTGCCGCCTGTCTCACGTCGCATTCGACAGCAGCGATCAATCTTGCAGCGGGCAACCACACGGTGGAATTCCGCCATCAGGAGCAGACAGGCGGCGACAACTTTCGCCTGTATTGGAAGCCTCCATACGCCTCGACGACTTGGGCCATCGTGCCGAAAAGAACGAGTGGTAGCAACGGCGCCAGTGGCCTTGATGGAGGCGTGACGCGCAATTTCTACGATCTGACGAAGGCTCCTCCGACCGGCGCGGCGCGTACCGACTTTACCGTACGAGTCGAAGTGTGCAGCAACACTTACGCGGTCCATGAAGGTTGCAAGAAATACACGGACTCGACGACGGCGGCGACCGTTTACAAGCCGACGGGCTTGTTGCACGACTACGGTGAAGATGGGCGCATGAAGTTCGGATTGCTCATGGGTTCCTACATGCACAATCGCCAGGGTGGCGTGCTCCGAAAGGAAATGGGCGGATTCGTAGATGAAGTCGACCAGGACAATGGACGGTTCAAGTGGCATGAAGCCGCCGCATTCAAGGGCATCATCAGTTCGCTCGACGGCCTCAAGATCAACAGTTTCGAGCGAAATTACTCGCACGACTACGCTTGCAACAGCAGTGGCTGGACCGGACCAGTCGCCGACGGAGTGTGCCGAATCTGGGGCAATCCGATTGGTGAAATGATGTTCGAAACGCTGCGTTATTTCGCAGGCGCGACTGCACCGACACCGGACTATGTCTACACGAATGCCGGATCGGACGACGCGACCCTCAATATGCCGGAAGTGACAACGTGGCGGGATCCCTACAAGTCCGTTGCGAGCGGCGGCCTTGGAAATCTCGCGTGCGCCAAACCGTTCGAAACGGTGATTAGCGACATCAATCCTTCCTACGATTCCAACCTGCCAGGCGGCGCATGGGGTGGTGCACCTGGCGGTGCCCTTCCGGCAGGACTGAGCGGAATCAACGCTTCGGCACTTGGCTCCGCCATGTGGGCAAATGAGGGTAACGGCACCGAGAACGTGTATATCGGGCAGGTTGGCGCCACGGCCGACGGCGCACCCACCTCCAAGAGCGTCTCCTCGTTTGGTGATATCCGCGGATTGAGTCCCGAAGAACCGACCAAGGAAGGCAGTTATTACTCAGCCTCCATGGCGTTCTTCGGCGCCACACATGATCTCAATGCCCAGGACAGCGAACAGAAGCTTCAGACGTTTTCCGTCGCTGTGGCATCGCCGCTGCCCCACATCGAGTTTCCTGCAGGCGGCAACAGTAAAATCACACTGGTTCCGTTTGCCAAATCTGTCGCGGGCGGGGGAACGGTGACAAATGGTGCATTCCAGTCAACCAATCAGATCGTTGATTTCTACGTCGAAAAGATTGCCAACTTCGGCAGCGCTCCGACCGACAGCGCCATCAACGGAGGACGCGCCTACGCGAAATTCCGCATCAACTACGAGGATATCGAACAGGGCAACGACCATGACATGGATGCGATTGCCAGCTACGAAGTAAAGTCGAACGCGGATTCTTCGGTCACCGTTACGCTCAATTCCGAATACGCTGCCGGCGGCGTCGTTCAGCACATGGGCTATGTGATCTCCGGCAGCAATGCGGACGGAATCTATCTCGAAGTGCGTGACGTTGACACCGCAGCAGCTTCCGATCCCCGATACCGGTATGACACGCCAGACGGTTTCGCGGCCGGCGGCTGCGTGGTCACCGGCAGCTATGTTCCTAGCACTGCTTGTCCCAACGGTCCCTCGCTACCGCTCAACCACGCACGGACCTATACGGCGGGGACGACCGCACCGGCGACATTCCTGAACGACCCGCTGTGGTATGCCGCGAAATACGGCGGGTTCAAGGACGTCAACAACAACGGCTTGCCCGATAACGGTGAGTGGGATGCGAACGTTGCTGGCACCCCGGACAATTATTTTCTCGTGACAAATGCCCTCGGACTGAAGGCGCAGCTCCAGAAAGCGTTCGACCAAATCATTCAGGACGCCCAGCCAGTGGGGAGCGCGGCAGCCAGTGGTTCGCGCTATGTGCCGAGTGGCTCGCTTGCATACCAGGCGTCCTACCTGGCAACCGACTGGACCGGCGACCTGAAAGCGTTCCCGCTGAATTCAGACGGCTCCCTTGGCGCTGCACCGACGTGGGATGCAAATCTCAAACTTCCCGCTCCAGCTGCGCGTAAGGTTTTCACCTCGAGGCTGTCGACAGGCGCGTTCAGTGGAATTCCCTTCACGTCCACCGGGCTGACGGCAGCCGGGTTGGACACTACGCTCATGGGAACACTCAACACGACAACCTACAACTTGGGCGATGTCGTCGCGTATCTGCGTGGCGACCAGAGCAAGGAAACGAATCAGACTCTGCCCGGACCGTATCGGGCGCGCACCAGCAAGATCGGAGATATCCTCGATTCGACTCCGACGGTGGCCTTCGCCGAAGGATACGGCTACCAGAACTTGCCGGCCACGGTGAGTGGGCAGGCGAGTGGCAGCGGCTCGTATCAGACATTCGTTTCCAACAAATCCGCAACTCCTTACGTATATGTTGGCGCCAATGACGGAATGCTTCACGCGTTCGATGGTTCTGCATCGCTGTCGGGTGGAAAGGAGCTTTTCTCCTATATACCGAATTCGGTCATCCCCAAGCTCAACCGATTGGTCCAGCCCAGTTACGCGCATACGTACTACGTGAATGGAACGCCGCGATTGGGTGACGTTTTCGACGGATCCTGGAAGACGCTTCTGATCGGCGCAACGGGCGCCGGCGCGAGATCCGTGTTCGGGCTGGACGTGACGAATCCCCTGTCATTCGGCACATCGAACGTGTTGTGGGAGTTCAACGATCAGCTCGACAACGACATGGGTGTGTCGATCGGCATTCCGTCGCTTCCCACCATTACCGCCGCTGGAAAATGGGTCACCGCGTTTGGCAACGGTTACAACAGCGCACGCAATCGTGCGGAGCTGTTCATCCTCGATGCCAAGACCGGCGTGAAACTCGACGAGATCGACACATTAAGCGGCGGAAACTCGACGTCGGCGAACTGTGGCTTGGCAACCGGCCCGAATGATTGTCCGAATGGGTTGTCGAGCGCAGTGATGATTGACAGCGACCTCGATGGCACAGGCGACACAATCTATGCCGGCGACTATCTCGGCAACCTGTGGAAATTCACATGTACGCCGGACACAATGCCCATCGATGCGACGCACCTTGCCCACCAGTGCACAACTCCGTGGAAGGTGGGATTGAACGGACGTCCGCTGATCAAGGCGCAGGATTCGAACGGACTGCGTCAGCCGATCACCAGCGGCGTATATGCGATCCACAATCCACTCGGTGGGAGCATCGTGTATTTCGGCACGGGCAGGTATCTGCTGGTGAACGATGCGAATCCGTCCAGCGGAACGTTGATCAATTCGATCTATTCGGTGTGGGACAACCCCAACAACACCGGCACAACGCTGACGCGCGGTGACCTGCAGCAGCAGACAGTCACGTCCTACAGTGCGGCGACTGGGTTTGTCGGTGTTTCGTCCAACCTTTTCGACTACGAACCCGCATTCCCGCGGACGGGCGCCAATTCGAAGATGGGTTGGTACCTCGATCTTGTCTCACCGAGCGGGTCGGATCCGATGACCAGCGAGCGGGTGATTGCGGCACCGACCGGCATTCTCGGATCTTTGCTCGTCAATGCGTTTCGACCGACCGGAGACCTCTGCCTTCCGGGTGGTCAGAACACGTTCTTCGAGTTGAATCTGCTCAATGGATCGGCGGCGTTTTCGGTTCTTCCTGGCGGAAGTGCACTTCCACCCGGAGGAACAGGTGGCTCCGATCTCGGGAACGGTCCGCCACTGGGGTCGCCGAATCCGGTGATCAGCATTCCGGGCCAGCCGGGCATCCCGTCGATCGGCTGTCCGGCGAGCGATCCGACGTGCACGCCGCCAGCGTCGTATTGCACGCCTGACATTCCGGGATATCCGCGGTGCGCTCCTCCACCTTGGTGCCAGCCGGGCAGTGCATGCATTAAACCGACTGGTTGTGCACCCGGCGTTCCAGGTTGGCCGTACACCGGGGCCTGCGCGGTAGCGGGCCAGGAATGCAAGTGGTTCAATCCGGGTACGCCCGTCGGAAATCTCATTGCATGTCGCATCTCGTGGCGACAACTCCGTTGATTCTCCGCCGCGGGCGCGAAAGCGTCCGCGGCTTTGCAGGAGCAAACTGATGCGCAACAAAGGCTTTACGCTGATCGAATTGCTGATTGTGGTGGGGATCGTTGCGGTCCTTGCCGCGATTGCGCTGCCCAGCTACCAGGACTCGGTCAGAAAGAATCGGCGAGCGCAAGCTAAAGCCGATTTGACCGAAATGGCACAAGGGTTGGAACGGCAATACACGATCGATCGATCGTATTCGGCGTATGCGTTGCCGTTTACCAATTCGCCGAGAGACCCGGGTGCCGCTATTGGATACACAATCACCAATCCGGGAATGACGGCGAAAACCTATAAGCTGACTGCCACCCCCACAACGATCCAGCAGGCAGACCGCTGCGGGACGCTCACTCTCGACCAATTGGGAGTCAAACATTATTCCAGCTCCAATGGCGACGACAGCGCATGCGGTTGGGGTACCATCGGCCCATGACCGGTTTGCCCACGATGGTTGAGACTTGACCGGGACCCCGGATATACTCCGCGCCCCGTGCCGGAATAGCTCAGTTGGTAGAGCGCGTCATTCGTAATGATGAGGTCGTAGGTTCGATTCCTATTTCCGGCACCACGTCTGCCCGGCTCGCGCAACGCGGGCTTCAATGGAAAGTGCGTTGCTCCGCTTGATGTTCCATGTCGTCGGGGCGACCGCGTCGCGTCAATGCCTGACCGGATGTTTTTGGGGCGGTTAGCTCAGCGGTAGAGCATTGCCTTCACACGGCAAGGGTCGCAGGTTCGATCCCTGCACCGCCCACCAGAGTGCGAAAAGGCCGGATCGCGATCCGGCCTTTTCATTGGCCGCCGATCGTTGTCGCCGTTCGTCTCGGCAGGGTGGTGCGCTAGCCGTGTCGCAGACGCGCCTGTTAACCTGCGCAGCCCGACAAAGTCGCTCGCGCGAAAACCGATTGCTTGATGCAGCACATGACTGAAGCCTCTTCGACCAGCCACGACTCGATCCGCGCGGTGCGTTGGCAGGGCGATCATCTGCGCCTGCTCGATCAGCGCCGACTGCCTTCCGAGGAAACGTACATCGACTGCCGAAGCGTCGATGACGTCGTCGACGCAATCCGCGATCTCGCGGTTCGCGGCGCCCCTGCGATTGGAATTTCGGCCGCGTGGGGTGTCGTGCTGGCGGCCCGGAATGACCCTGGGAAACTGGATGCCGCGCTTTCCGCATTGCGCGCGGCGCGTCCAACGGCGGTCAATCTCATGTGGGCTCTCGATCGCATGAAGAAGGCGATCGTGCGGAATTCCTCTGCAGATGCCCTCGCGGATGAAGCGCAGGCGATCCAGGATGAGGATCTCGCTGCGAACCGCCACATGGGCGAGCTGGGTGCCGGCTTGCTGGACGCAGACACAGGGGTGTTGACCCACTGCAACACCGGGTCGCTTGCGACTGCGGGCTACGGAACCGCGTTGGGTGTCATCCGCGCAGGGGTGGATAGCGGGCGGATCGCGCGCGTCTTCGCGGGCGAAACCCGACCTTGGTTGCAGGGTGCGCGCCTCACGATGTGGGAACTCCTGCGGGACGGAATTCCGGCGACGCTGGTCGCGGATTCTGCGGCAGCGCATCTGATGAAAAGTGGTCAGGTCCAATGGGTCGTCGTCGGCGCAGACCGGATTGCAGCCAACGGTGATACCGCAAACAAGATCGGCACGTATCAACTGGCGATCAGCGCCAAGCACCATGGCGTGCGATTCATGGTGGTGGCGCCCTCATCCACGGTGGATATGTCCACTCCTGACGGCGAAGCGATCGACATCGAACTGCGATCGCCCGATGAGTTGTTTGCGTACGCAGGCCAGCGAACGGTGGCGGCTGGCGCGCAGGCGTGGAACCCGGTCTTCGATGTGACGCCCGCGTCATTGATCGACGCAATCGTGACGGAACTCGGTGTGGTGCATCGCCCGGACGAGGCGGGCATGAACCGGCTGTTCGGCAATGTGCGCTGATGGAATGCAACGCGCGTCTTGGCAGCGGCTTGCTTGTCGTCGACAGGCTCGATTTGACCGACGCTCGGTCGAGGACTGCTGATCTGCAGTTCGCTCCAGTCGTTGCCAGGCGTGGCAAGCGGGTTCGCGATGGAGTTCCCCAATGAACGTTGCAGTCCACACGTAACGCTGCGAAGGATCGAGGCATGTTGCGCAAGCAAATCCTGTTGTTCGCGGTCGTCGGTGTGGCCGGCTTTGTCGTCGATGCGGGTGTCGTGCAGCTTCTGGTACGCGAGTTCGCGGTCAATCCCTACGCTGCGCGCATCGTGTCTTTCCTCGCCGCAGCGACCACCACCTGGAGTTTCAATCGCCGCTATACATTCGCTGGCCACAGCAGTGGCAGCCGACGCGCAGAACTCCTGCGCTATCTTGCGGCGATGGTGCTCGGCTTCGGGTTGAATTACGGAACCTATGCGGCCTGCCTCGTGTTTTGGCCGCTGGTGCATCAGTGGCCTGCGATCGGCGTTGCCGCGGGCTCTGTCGCTGGCGCAATCGTGAATTTCGTGATGTCGAAATACTGGATATTCCGCGTGCCCGCAAAGCGTGTCCATTGATGACCGTGCGATGCATGGGTCGCTGCGGAACGCACCCGCGGGCGTCCTCTTCGCGTGTCGTGTCAGTGAAATTGGACTGACGTTCCGCTGCGCGTAAGTGCCGCTGCCGACTGGAAAAACGCTGCTCTGCAGCACCCGGTATGGTAAGATTTCGTGTTGCGTTCGAGCGTGCCTGACAGACGGTTCCCGAGCCAGCGTCAGCGTCGTTCACAACGCATGTTTCCGACAAGGAAACCCCGCGTTTTCGACGTGCGTTCTCCGAAATCCAGACTTGCAGAGGGTTCCTGATGGCTGAGCTGGCCAAAGAAGTCATTCGCGTCAATATCGAGGACGAAGTCCGCAAGAGTTACCTCGACTACGCGATGAGCGTGATCGTCGGACGAGCCCTTCCCGACGTGCGCGACGGCCTCAAGCCGGTCCATCGGCGAACGCTCTACGCGATGCACGAAGCAAACACCACGTGGAATCGTCCGTACGTCAAATGCGCGCGCGTCGTCGGCGAGGTGATGGGTAAATTCCATCCGCACGGCGATTCCTCGATCTACGACGCACTGGTCCGAATGGCGCAGGATTTTTCGATGCGCTACATGCTGGTCGACGGCCAGGGAAACTTCGGCTCGGTCGACGGCGATGAAGCCGCGGCGATGCGCTACACCGAATGCCGCCTCGAGCGGTTCGCCTCCGAACTGCTCGCTGACATCGACAAGGAAACCGTCGACTACCAGCCGAACTACGACGAAAAGGAACTCGAGCCGACGGTCCTTCCGACGCGCATCCCGAACCTGCTGGTCAACGGATCGTCCGGTATTGCAGTCGGCATGGCGACGAACATTCCGCCGCACAACATCAATGAAGTGCTCGCGGCGTGCATTGCTCTGATCGACGATCCCGAAATCGGTTTCGACGATTTGATGCTCCTGATCCCGGGGCCGGATTTTCCGACTGCCGGAATCATCAACGGGTCTGCCGGAATCGTCGAAGCCTACAAGACCGGTCGTGGTCGAATTCTCGTGCGCGCCAAGGCGGACATCGAGACGGAAGACAACGGCCGCGAAACGATCATCGTCACCGAGCTTCCGTTCCAGGTGAACAAGGCGCGGCTGATCGAGAAGATCGCCGAGCTGGTGAAGGAAAAGCGTATCGAGGGGATCACGGAACTCCGTGACGAGTCGGACAAGGATGGTCTGCGCGTCGTACTGGAAGTGCGTCGCGACACCTCGGCGGATGTGCTGCTCAACAATCTGTTCCAGCAGACGCAGTTGCAGGTCACGTTCGGCATCAACATGGTTGCGCTGCTCGATGGCCAGCCACGCACGCTCAGCCTGCGCGAGATTCTCGACGCGTTCATCCGTCATCGTCGCGAAGTCGTTACGCGCCGCACGATCTTCGATTTGCGCAAGGCGCGTGCGCGCGCACACATCGTCGAAGGCCTCACCGTCGCGCTCGCCAACATCGACGAGATGATCGAGCTGATCAAGACATCGCCCAACTCCGACGAGGCGAAGCAGCGCATGCTGGCGCGTCGCTGGGAACCGGGCATGGTCCGCTCGCTGCTTGCCGCTGCAGGTGCGGACGCGTCGCGGCCAGAAGACATGTCGGTCGAAAACGGCCTGCAGTCCGACGGCTACCAGTTGTCGGAAATTCAGGCGAAGGAAATCCTGGAGATGCGCCTGAGCCGCCTGACCGGGCTGGAGCAGGAAAAACTCAGTGACGAATACAAGGATCTGCTGACGACCATCGAGGGCCTGATCGAAATCCTCGAGAATCCGGACGTGCTGCTGAAGATCATCCGCGACGAATTCGTTGCGCTGAAGGAGCAGTACGGCGACGCGCGCCGCACTGCGATCCAGGTCAGTCAGGAAGATCTCGACATCCTCGACCTGATCGAGCCGGAGGACGTCGTCGTGACGCTCTCGCACACGGGCTACGCGAAGCGGCAGCCGGCCAGCATCTATCGTTCGCAACGCCGCGGCGGCAAGGGCCGTTCGGCGACGAACATGAAGGAAGAGGATTTCATCGAGCGGCTGTGGATCGCCAACACACACGACATCCTGCTGGTCTTCACCAGCGCCGGTCGCGTGTTCTGGCTGAAGGTCTACAAGCTGCCGGATGCGGGTCCGAACGCGCGTGGCAAGCCGATCGTGAACCTGCTGCCGCTCGAGGCGGATGAAAAAGTGCAAGCGGTGCAGCCGGTGCGCGAGTTCAGCGAAGACCGCTTCGTGTTCTTCGCAACGCGCAACGGCACGGTGAAGAAAACTCCGCTGACGGAATTCGCCTATCAGCTGCAGCGCGGAAAGATCGCGATCGGACTGGATGACGGCGACGCTCTGGTCGATGTTCAGATCACCGACGGATCGCGCGACATCCTGCTGTTCGCATCGAATGGAAAGGCCGTCCGTTTCGCGGAAGGCGAGGTGCGCTCGATGGGGCGCACCGCCACGGGCGTCCGCGGAATGCGCCTGGCCAAGGGCGAGCAGGTCGTCAGCCTCATCGTCGGTGAGGGAGATGACGACGTCCTCACCGCCACGGCGCGCGGCTTCGGCAAACGCACACCCCTGTCGGAGTATCCGCGCAAGGGGCGTGGCACCCAGGGTGTGATTGCGATCCAGTGCTCCGATCGAAATGGCGCGCTGGTTGGCGCGGTCCAGCTCGGTGCGGCACACGAACTGATGCTGATTTCGAACCAGGGAACGCTCGTGCGGACCCGCTCCAGCGGCATTGCGCTGGTGGGCCGCAATACCCAGGGCGTTACGCTGATTCGGCTGCCTGCGGACGAAGCGCTGGTCGGCGTCGTGAAAGTCGACTCGCTCGGAGATGAAGACGCCGGCGACGTCGTATCGATCGACGGCGACGTTGCGCCGGAATCGCCGCCGACTGTGGAATGACCGCGCGATCGAATGGCGGGCGCAGCGATGCGCCCGCCATTCGATCGATCGTCAGGCTGTCGCCTCGAGCATCGTCTGGGCGTCCGATACCTTGAATTCGCCGGGCGCTTCGACGTTGAGTTTGCGCACCACGCCGTCTTCCGCATAGAGCGCAAATCGCTTTCCGCGTACGCCCATGCCGAACTTGCTGGCATCCATTTCGAGGCCCAGTGACTGCGCAAACGCGCCGTTGCCGTCGGCCAGCATCATCATTCCGTCCGGAACGTTCTGGGTCTTCGCCCACGCATCCATGACGTAGGCGTCGTTGACGGCAATGCACGCGACATCGATGCCGCGTTTCCGGAACTCGGCGAAACGTTCGACGTAACCGGGCAGGTGGCGAGCCGAACACGTCGGCGTGAATGCGCCCGGCACCGAGAAAAGAACCACCTTGCGACCGCCGAAGATCTCCCCGGTGGTGATGGCCTGCACGCCATCCTTCAGAACGTGCAGGGATGCGGCAGGAATGCGGTCGCCAATCTGGATGGTCATCGGGTGGGCCTTGCGCGGGAGAGGAAGACGCGATCATAGCCGCGAAGCGGTCATCCGGCGGCGGCCCTTGAAAGCCGCAACCGCGGACCAATTTTTCCGTCATCGCGGCGACACGTGCCGCACCCACATGCGGAGAAGATTTCATGATTGTCACCCACTACAACCCCTGGCTGGCCCGCGGCAACGCACACGCACGTCACGCGCTGAACCATTATTTCCACACGTCCACCCACGCCGATGTATCGAAGTCAGCCGTTTCGACCGAAGCGCAGGGTTTCGCGCCGCGCGTCGATATCCAGGAGGAAGCGAGCCGCTTCGTCATCCTGGCCGATCTTCCCGGCGTCGACATCGCGGACATCGAGATCCAGATGGACAAAGGCACGTTGTCGCTGAAGGGAGAGCGCAAGGCGATCTCGGCCGTCGACGGCGTGACGTCGACGCGCGTCGAGCGTGCGCATGGTCCTTTTGATCGTCGCTTCGCGTTGCCGGACAGCGCCGATGCGGAAGGCATCACCGCAATCGGGCGCAATGGCGTGGTCGAGATCTCGATTCCGAAGAAGCCGGAAACCACTCCACGTCGCATCGCGATCAACGGATGATCGTTCGCTGCAGGTGTCTGTTCGCGGCGATGCTTATGCGCCGCTGACAGCTTTGGTACGCTGCCTGAAGAGGGGCGGCGTGCCGATCTTCACGATCCGGCCCGCGGTGATGGAACCGCGGGCCTTGCTGTGTTCGAGTTTTCGAGGTAGTGGATGGAGTTCAAGGATTACTACGACGCACTGGGCGTGAAACCCGATGCGACCGATGCGCAGATCAAGTCGGCGTATCGCAAGCTCGCGCGCAAGTTCCATCCGGATGTCAGCAAGGAAAGCGGTGCGGAGGAGAAGTTCAAGGCCGTCAACGAGGCGTACGAAGCGCTGAAGGAACCGTCACGCCGCACGTCATACGACCAGCTTCGTGCGGGCGGCTATCGCGCCGGCGAGGAGTTCCGCGGAGCGCCACCGAATCGGCAGCGGGGTGCGGGCGCGCAGGAAGAGGGCGATTTCAGCGACTTTTTCGAATCCGTGTTCGGCAATCGCGCCGGCGGCGGTCGCGCCAGTGCGGGCCCGCGTCGCGGACGCGATCTGCATGCGCAGTTCAGCGTCGATCTCGCGCGCGCCTACGAGGGCGGGCGCGAACGCATCAGTCTTCGCGATAGCCAGGGTGATCGCACGCTCGAAGTGAAAATTCCCGCTGGCATCGTGGCTGGACAGCAGATCCGCCTGGCCGGGCAGGGCTATGCCGGCACGAACGGCGGCCCCGCAGGCGACCTGATTCTCGAAATCGGATTGCGCGACGATCCGCGATTTCGCCTTGAAGGCAATCAAGTGTTGTCCACGCTTCCGCTCGCGCCGTGGGAGGCCGCCCTTGGAGCGACGGTCACTGTGCCAACGCTCGGTGGAAACGTCGAACTGCGGATTCCGGAAGGATCCGACGGCGGAAAAAAAATGCGACTTCGGGGGCGTGGTTGGCCGGGCAAGGCGCCGGGCGACCAGATCGTGACGCTGGAAATCCGAGTGCCCAAAGCAGACACAGACGAGCAGCGCGCGCTCTACGAGCAGATGGCGAAGGGTTTCGAGTTCAATCCGCGCGCTTGACGCACGCGGATTGCCGCATCGGTCGCGATCACGCGGCCGGCAGGTATTCCTTGATCACGCGCGTCAATTCCGCATCGTCGATCGGTTTGGTGACGTATGCCTTGGCACCCTGACGCATGCCCCAGACGCGATCCGTGTCCTGATCCTTTGTAGTCACGAGCACGATCGGGATGTGGCTGGTTTTGGGATCTTTGGCAATCGTTCGCGTTGCCTGGAACCCGTTGAGGTTCGGCATCACCACGTCCATCAGGATCAGGTCGGGCAGTTCACGACGCGCGACTTCGACACCGGCAGCGCCATCCTCAGCCGTGAGGACCTGATGGCCGAGCTTCTCGACCGTGCGTTGCATTCCGACCAGCTGCGACGGTGAATCGTCGACGATCAGTACTCTGGACATTTCTATGGATCCCCTGTTGAACGGTCTATTCTAGTCGTGCAACGCCACTTGGGATAGCGCCACTCAGCCGGTTTTCACGACCGTGCGACCCAATGACCGGCCTTCGAGCATTGTGTCGAAAACCGTCGATACGTCGGCCAGCGAAACCTCGCGCGTCGCGATCTTTGCCAAGTGGGCCGGTTTCCAGTCGCCTGCCAGTCGTTCCCACACCTCTTCGCGCACCGAACGGGCGGTTCCGGCCGACGCGACGCCCAGAACGCTCAGTCCGCGGATGATAAATGGCATCACGGTCGTTGCGAGGTCCGCCGACGCCGCGAGTCCGCAACTGGCAATGTTGCCGTAGGGGTGGATCACGCGCGTGAGCCCCGCCAGCATCTCGCCGCCGACGTTGTCGATTGCGCCGGCCCAGCGCGCCGTTTCCAGTGGTCGCTGTCCCCAGTGAAGGCCCGTGCGCGCAATGCACTGCGTTGCGCCGAGGTCGATCAGCCAGTCGAATTGCTCCACCTTGCCGGTGATTGCATGTGCTTCGAACCCGGCCTTTGTCAGCACGTCGATTGCGATGGAACCGACGCCGCCGGTTGCTCCCGTCACGACGATCGGTCCCATTTCCGGGGTCTGGCCGTTGCGGACCATCTGGAACAGGGCGAGCGCCGCCGTGAACCCGGCCGTTCCGAGCGCCATAGATTCGCGCAGCGTGAGTCCGGCAGGCAACGGAATCGTCCACTTCGATTCGAGGCGCACGAATTGTGAAAAGCCGCCATCGCGGGTTTCCGACAGGCCGGAGCCGGTGCAGAGCACCTGGTCGCCTTCCTTGAATGCCGGGTCCGTCGATGCCGCGACATAGCCGGCGGCATCGATTCCGCCATTGAGCGGGAACTGACGCAGGATCTTTCCGTTGCCGGTACCCGCCAGCGCATCCTTGTAGTTCACTGACGAGTAGGCGACCTTGACCAACACCTCACCCGGCGAGAGCGCATCGGCTCCCATCGTCTCGATGCCGGCGCGATAGCCGCGTGCGTCGTTGTGGATGCGAAACGCGGAAAACGTCTGGGCAGTGTTCATCGTTTTTCGGCAGTCGTCCTTCTGGCGGATTCCGGATGGTACCGCGCGCGCGATGGACCCTGCGCCACCGCCGAACAAACCGCGCGGAGTGCAACGAATTCCGCGTGGGGTCAGTTCGCCTTGTGGATGGAGCGCTTGTCCACCGACAACGCAGCTTCATGCACGGCTTCGCTCAATGTCGGATGCGCATGCACGATGCGTGCAAGATCTTCCGCCGAGCCCTTGAATTCCATTGCCACCACGCATTCGGACACCAGCTCGGAGACGTTGGCGCCCACCAGATGCGCACCGAGAATCCGGTCGGTTTCCGCATGGGCGATGATCTTCACGAAGCCCGCAGGTTCGTTCATCGCAACCGCGCGCCCGACGGCGGCAAACGGGAACGATCCGGTCTTGAACGGAATGTTCTCGGCCTTGCACTGCGCTTCGGTCTTGCCGACCCACGCGATCTCCGGCTCGGTGTAGATGACCCACGGAATCGTTTCGAGATTCACGTGACCGGCCTTGCCGGCGATGATCTCCGCGACGGCCATGCCTTCCTCGAAACCCTTGTGCGCAAGCATCGGTCCGCGCACGCAGTCGCCGACCGCCCACACGCCCTCAACGCCGGCCCAGCAATGGTCGTCGACGACGACGCGCCCGCGTTCGTCGAGCTTCACGCCGGTGTCGTCGCCCAGCAAGCCTTCGGTGAACGCGCGACGGCCCACCGCGACGAGCAACTGGTCGACAACGAGCGTCTTCTCGCCGTCCTTGCCCGCATACGTGAGATGGACTTCGTTGCCCTTGATCTCCGCTTTCGACAATTTTGCGCCGAGTTCGATCTTCAACCCCTGCTTGGCGAATTCGCGCGCCGCAACCTTGGCAACTTCCGCATCGGCGACGCCGAGGAAGTCCGGCAGTGCTTCAAGAATGGTGACGTCCGAGCCGAGGCGCTTCCACACGCTGCCAAGCTCGAGGCCGATCACGCCGGCGCCAATCACCCCGAGGCGCTTTGGAATGTCCTTGAAATCCAGCGCGCCGGCATTGTCGACGATGCGCTTGCCATCGAACTTCGCAAATGGGAGTTCGATCGGAGCCGAGCCGGTTGCGATGACGACGTTGGTTGCGGCAATCGTCTTTTTCGTCCCGTCGGGCGCGGTGATCTCCACCTGCCGACCTTTCAACAATTTGCCCGTGCCGAGAAACGACGTGATCTTGTTCGCCTTGAACAACATCGCGACGCCGCCGGTGAACTGCTTGACGATCTTGTCCTTGCGGCCAACCATCGTGCCGACGTCGATCTTCGCGTCCTTCACGCTGATGCCGTGCACGCCGAAGCTGTGCTGCAGATTCCAGAACTGCTTCGACGAATCGAGCATCGCCTTCGACGGAATGCACCCCACGTTGAGGCAGGTTCCACCAAGAGCGGCCTTGCCATCGGGGCCGACCCACGAGTCGATGCACGCGGTCTTCAAACCGAGCTGCGCCGCGCGGATTGCGGCGTGATAACCGGCGGGACCGCCGCCGATGACGATGACGTCGAATTGTTCGCTCATGCGTTGCTCATGGGAATGGGAAAGGATGGATCGGGAACGGGACAGGAGAAAACTGGGTCGTCAGCGTCTGCTTTCAACCGTTTCCCATTGCCGATTCCCGCTCCGGCTTGTCAAAGTCCCAACAGCATGCGCTGCGGAGTCTCGAGCTGGTTCTTGATGTCGACGAGGAACAACACCGCGTCCTTGCCGTCGATGACGCGATGGTCGTAGCTGATCGCAACGTACATCATCGGTGCGGCAATGACCTGACCATTTTCGACAATCGCGCGCTCCTTGATCGTATGCATGCCGAGGATCGCGCTCTGCGGCGGATTGACGATCGGCGTGGAGAACAACGATCCGAAGGTGCCGCCGTTGGTGATGGTGAACGTACCGCCCTGCAGGTCGTCGAGCGTCAAGCCGCCTTCGCGCGCCTTTTTGGCGAACGACGAGATCGCTTTTTCGATGTCGGCGAAGCCCATCGACTGCGCATCGCGGAGCACTGGCGTGACCAGTCCCTTTTCTGTCGACACTGCGACCGAAATGTCCTGGTACCCGTGGTAGATCACGTCGTTGCCGTCGACTGACGAGTTGACGATCGGATGGCGCTTGAGGGCCTCGCACGCGGCCTTGACGAAGAAGCTCATGAAGCCGAGCTTGATGCCGTTTGCTTTTTCGAACGACTCTCCAAGCTCCTTGCGCATTGCCGCGACCTTGCCCAGGTTGATCTCGTTGAACGAGGTCAGCATCGCAATCGAGTTCTTCGACTGCATCAGGCGTTCGGCAATCTTCGCTCGCATCCGCGTCATCGGCACGCGTTCTTCCGGGCGCGCGCCGGGTGTCGGCTTCGCTGCGGGCGCGGCCGCTGCAGCGGGCGACCCGGTGCGCATGAAGTTGACCAGATCTTCCTTGGTGACGCGGCCGTCGCGACCGGTTGCGGAAACCTGCTCCGCATCGATCTTGTTCTCCGTCGCAACGCGCTGGCCAGCCGGAGACAGGTCGGCTGACTTGGCCGACGCGGCCGGCGCCGATGCAGCAGCCGCGTTCGGCGCAGGGGCCTTGGCAGGTTCCGCGGTCTTTTCGACGGGCGCCGCGGCCGTCGCAGCGCCTTCCTCGATAATGGCCAGCAGCTGCTGACTGGTCACCGTGGCGCCGGCTTCCTGCTTGATCTCCTTCAAGATTCCATCGGCGGGGGCAGGCACTTCGAGCACGACCTTGTCGGTTTCGAGATCGACGAGGTTCTCGTCGCGCTTGACCGCGTCGCCGGGCTTCTTGTGCCAGGTCGCGATGGTGGCGTCGGAAACGGATTCGGGCAGGACGGGAACGGTGACTTCGATCGACATGGGTTGATTCCTGAGAGTTTCGGCACTCGTCCCTGATCGCGACGATGAAAAAGCAGCCGATCCGTGGCCGCACTGTTCGAATCTATTCGACGACGTTGTCGGGTCCGGCTGGCAGCACCAGCGCTTGCTCCACCAATGCGGCCTGCTCGACCTGATGCGTACTGAGATGACCGCATGCCGGTGCCGGTGACCGTGCGCGGCCGGCGTACGCCAGCGTGCGCTTTTTCGGAGCCGCGGCGGCCTGCAAGTGATGCTTGATCTGGTACCACGCGCCCTGGTTCATCGGCTCTTCCTGGCACCACAGAAGTTCCTTCGCGGCAGGATATCGGGCGAGTTCGACTGCGACCGCATCGCGCGGGAACGGATACAACTGTTCGACGCGCACGATGGCGACATCGTCGATGTTGCGCTTGCCTGCTTCTTCAACCAGATCGTAGTAGACCTTGCCCGCACACAGCACGACGCGGCGCACTTTCGCGCCTTTCTTCGCGGTTGTGTCGGGTATGACGAGCTGGAAGCCGCCGTCGGCCAATTCGTCGAGGGTCGATACCGCGAGCTTGTGGCGCAGCAGCGACTTGGGCGTCATCACGATCAGCGGTTTGCGACAGTCGCGCAGCATCTGCCGGCGCAGCATGTGGAACATCTGTGCAGGCGTCGTCGGAACGCAGACCTGCATGTTGTCGAGAGCGCACATCTGCAGGTAACGCTCGAGACGAGCGGAGGAGTGCTCCGGCCCCTGGCCTTCGTAACCGTGGGGAAGCAGCAGCACGAGACCGGACAACCGATCCCATTTCGCTTCACCGGACGAGATGAACTGATCGATGACGACCTGCGCGCCATTCGCGAAATCGCCGAATTGACCTTCCCACAGCACCAGCGTCTGCGGCTTTGCGGTGGAGTACCCGTATTCGAACGCCATCACCGCTTCCTCGCTGAGCAGCGAGTCGACGATCATCACGTGCGCACCGTCGCGCACGTTGGCGAGTGGCACGTAGTCGCCACCACTCTTCTGGTCGTGCAGCACTGCATGCCGGTGGAAGAACGTGCCGCGGCCCGAATCCTGGCCGACCAGCCGCAGGTCGTAGCCGTCCGACACGAGCGAGGCATACGCGAGATTTTCGGCAAAACCCCAGTCCATCGGTTGCTCGCCTGCGGCCATCCTGGCGCGGTCGTCGTAGATCTTCGCGACGCGCGCCTGCAGCGCGACGCCGACTGGAATCGTCAGGAGCTGGTCATTGAGCACGCGCAACCCGTCTTTCGCGACACCGGTCTTCACCGATTGCGAAAGCGAAGCGCCCATGTGGCTGCTCCAGTCGATCGCGAATTCGTCCTTGAACGCGGGGTCGAGTTCGGCGATCGGCGTGCCCGCTTCGAGCTTGCTGCGGTACCCGTCGATGAGCGCCTTCACGTCGGTTTCGCTGATCACGTTTTCGCCGATCAGCTGTTGCGCATACAGTTCGCGGGCGGGCGGGCGGGCGCGGATGATCTGATACAACAGCGGCTGTGTCGCCGCCGGTTCGTCCGCCTCATTGTGGCCATGCCGGCGATAGCAGACGAGATCGATGACGACGTCGCGCTTGAACTTCTGGCGATAGTCGAATGCGAGGCGCGAGACGAACAGCACGGCCTCCGGATCGTCGCCGTTGACGTGGAACACCGGCGCGTTGACCATCTTCGCGACATCGGTGCAATACAGCGTCGAGCGCGCGTCGTGCGGATTGGACGTAGTGAAACCAACCTGGTTGTTGATCACGACATGGATCGACCCGCCGACGCAGAACCCGCGCGCCTGGGACATGTTCAACAGTTCCATGTTGACGCCCTGGCCCGCGAACGCGGCGTCGCCATGGATCAGCACCGGAACGACCTGATCGCGTCGTTCGTCGCGGCGGTGCGTCTGGCGTGCACGCACGGAGCCGGCAACGACCGGATTGACGATCTCCAGATGCGACGGATTGAACGCGAGTGCCAGGTGGACGGTGCGGCCCGGCGTCTTGACGTCGGCGCTGAAGCCCATGTGGTATTTGACATCGCCCGAATGGGCCGGATCGTCCGGATGATCGAACTTGCCATCGAATTCGGCGAACAGCTTGTGCGGCGACTTGCCAAGAATGTTCACCAGAACATTGAGACGGCCGCGGTGGGCCATGCCGATGACCATGTCCTTCATGCCGTCGCTGCCGCCGCGCCGGATCAGCTCATCGAGCATCGGGATCAGGCTGTCGCCGCCTTCCAGCGAAAATCGCTTCTGGCCGACGTATTTGGTGTGCAGGTAGCGCTCGAGACCATCGGCCTGGACGAGTTTCTCCAGCACGCGCTTCTTGTCCGCGCTGGTCAGCGCGTAGTTGCCGGACGCGCGTTCGAGCTGCTCGTGCACCCACTGCCGCTGCTCGACGTCGGCAATGTGCATGAATTCGGCGCCGACGCTTCCGGCATACGTCGCCTTCAGACGCACGACCAGATCGCGAAGTTTCAGTCGCTGCGGGCCGGCCAGTGAGCCGGTACTGAATTCGGTGTCGAGATCGGCGGCATTGAGCGCGTGGAATGCCGGGTCGAGATCCGGTGCGGAAGGGCGCGGAAGCAAACCGATCGCTTCGAGATCCGACGCAGGAAATGCATGGTCCATGTCGAGCGGATCGAGCTTTGCCGCCAGGTGCCCGCGCGAGCGGTAGGCCGTCACCAGCTTCAGCACGCCCGCCTGTTTCTGCGACGCGACCTCATTGGGCACAGCGGCCACGGACGCGATCGATCCGCGACCATTGAGCTTCTGCGCCGCTTCGATGCGTGCGACCGCCGCCGAGTGCGCGACGTCACCGGCTTCGCGCCCTTTGAGCGCATCGAAGTACGCGCGCCACTGAGACCCCACCGACTGCGGGTCGTCGAGAAACTGTTCGTAGAGATCGTCGACAAACGCGGCGTTGCCGCCGGAAATCGGCGAGCTCGCCTGAAATTGCTGGAGAAGACTGGGCTGGGAAGGATTTGCGCTCACGCTGCCACCATGCAGACGAAAAGGCGCGCCAGTGCGCGCCTTGGACCAGTGCTGCGACGGTCTGCGCAGGCAGGGTCGGCACAATAACGGGAGTATAGCTGCTCGAAGCCGGTTGTTGCAGTCGCACACGACCGCGCGATCCCGTTCGATCAGAAAGCGAGCTGGCGCAAATCCTCACTCGGGGACGACCGCTCCCAGACCTGGTCGAACAGTGAGAGCAATTGGGCATGACGTCCGGGCGCGTATGTCGAGCCTTCTCCCTCGAGCCGGCTCCCGAGCATCCGGAAGAAGTATCCACGGCGATCGTTGACGAGGAATGCGGACGGATATTGCAGGTCGCGCTCCTCGAGCGGCGTGCGGATCGCGATGGGTGTGGTCAGCCGCTGGGCGAGACCGATCAGGCGGTGCCCGTCGGCGAGCGCCTTGCGCGGTTCCTGTACGAGGATGCGGACTTGCGCGTGCCTCCCCGAGAGCGCGATCCGTTTCACCTGATCGAGCGTCTCCGCCACGTCGAAGAGCGCGGCGTCGAGGTCGCGTGTGTAGATCGCAATTTCATACCGTGCAACGGACAGCAGCTCGGTGACCGCAGCGAGCGCCTGGCTGCGATCATCGGCAATCAGCAACCGTGCTTCAGGTGCTGGTGGCAACGGCGCGGAAGCGAGGGCCGCCAGCGGCTCCACCGTCCTGCGCATCATCCGATGCGGAATCGCGCATTCGAGGAATTCCTCGCCAAAGGGTTCAAAGCCGAGCTTTTCATAAAACGGCAATGCATGCGTCTGCGCGTGGAGTTCGATCGCCGGGTAGCCAAGCAGGCGCGCCTGCTCCAGCAACACCCGCATGATCGCTTCGCCAACGCCCTTGCCGCGCCAGTTTGCGAGAACGGCCATTCGTCCGATGCCATGGTCCGGTGTCAACCGGCCCGTGCCGATCGGTCGTCCATCGTGATCGCGCGCGATCACATGGCGCGATCTCGCGTCCAGCGCGTCCCATTCCATCTCCGGCGGAATGGATTGCTCGACCAGGAAAACGGTTTCGCGCACCGCGCGCAGGTCAGCGAGATCCTGCTCCCACGACGCGGGTTCGATCGTGAAGTCGTCGGGAATCATGCCGATTTCCGTTTGCGACCCATCGCGGCGATCGCCAGATGACCGCCATCGATCAGCGCGCGCACGATGCGGCGGTCCTTGTCGTTGATCACATCGTTCAGCGAAAACTCCCGCTGTGCGCAAAACAGCCGTGCGAATTCGATCGAGCAGTGATGGCCTTCACCCGCGACGAACAGGCTCGCCCACTTGCCATCGCGCATCCACGCTGCGCGCGACCACGGGTACCGATGGACGCGGGCGCCCGCGTCGCAAGCGCGCGCAAACGCCGCGTCGGTCAGCGGCCGCGGATTTGGCGACGCAGCGTGTGCGCTCCGGTAGCGCGTGATGAAGCGGCCGAACCATGGTCGAAGCACAGACGGATCAAGGCTTCCGCCAGTTGAATCGCCGCGTTGGTTGCCAGGTGCAGCGTCATCATCGAAGCGGATCCAAGGCATCGTCCGCCGCACGCGCGCGAATGTTGCTTCATCAATCTCCCCGTCGCCTCGCGAAGGCAGCAGATCCGTATCCGTGTAACGCGACTCGTCGGGCATCGCATCGAGCAGCTGATCAACGAAGTCACCAGCCAGTTCAGCGTTCGATGGCGCGCGCATGCCGATTGAATAGGTCATGCATGCGCCGATCGCCACGCCGTGATGCGGGACGCCGGGCGGCAGGTACAGCATGTCGCCCGGTTCCAGGATCCACTCATGGGTTGGCGTGAAGGCGCGCAAGAGCTTCAGCTCCGCGTCGTCGCGGAATGAGGTCGGCGCATCGGGGTCGGCACTGATTTGCCAGCGCCGGTGTCCGAGTCCCTGCAGCAGGAAGACATCGTATTGGTCGACATGCGCGCCGACCGACCCACCGTCCTCGGCGTAACTGACCATCACGTCGTCGATGCGCCAATCGGGCAGAAAGGTGAACGGCGCGAGCAGCGCCGCCGCGTCCGCGTCCCACTTGTCGACATCCTGCACGAGCAGCGTCCAGTGGCTTGGCGGCAGGCTTGCGAAGTCGGTTTCGACGAACGGTCCGTTGCGAAGCGTCCAGCGATCGCGTTTCGGATCGTGGATCGCGATCCGTGCGAGCGCCAATTCCTCGCAGGCGAGACCGGCCAGATCGTCCGGCTCGATCGGGTTGCGGAAACCGGCGGATGCTGCGCGGATCAGCAGCGGTCGTTTCTGCCAGAAATCGCGCAGGAACGCCTTGGCGGACATTCCGAGCGGGTGTGTGGAGGTCGCCTTGCGTTCTGCGGCGTGGAGAGGAATCGGTGGTTTCACGATGGCCTGTTCTTGCGGGTTGTCATCACTTGAAGGGGCAACCTCGGCGCGCAGCGGGGCACGCCTGCGCAAATCGGTGCACGCCGACGCATCCATCAATCATTCCCTTCGAAGCCGTCGGCAAAGATGCCGACGGCATCGGTGTCGGTTGCGCTGTTGTCGGCCGGATGCGCGTCGGGCGTTTGCGCAGGAGCGTCGATGGACACGGTATTGATCAGAGGCTGCTCCGGAATCGCGATCACGGTGGCGGACAATGCGTACGTCGCCGATGTTCCGTTCGCAAGCGCGACGAAATCGTCGATGCCACCGCTTCCGCTGGCGGTACAGGTAGCACCCACATCGGCGACGCAGGTCCAGCTGGCTGCGGTGAGATTGACCGGAAGAATGTCGCGCACGCGAGCCCCGGACACATCGTTCGGCCCGGCGTTGTGCACGACGATGGTGTAGTGGACGGTCTGCCCGCCGCGAACGAAGGCTATGCCGTCGTCCACGCCGATCGACAGGTCGGCGCCCGCGGCGACGGTGATCGAGAACGTCTGTTCGGCCGAGGTGTCGATGCCACCGTTTGCCGTACCACCGTTGTCCTTCAGCTTCACGCCGAACGAAGCAGTTCCGGGTCGGCCGGTGACGGTGTAGTCGAGGGTGCCGTCGAGACGGATCGATGCCTGCGTGACGACGCCGGACGGATCGGCGATGGTGCGCACGATCCATGCGCTGGTCGCCTGACCTGCTTCGTCCGGCGGGCCCTCATTCGTCACCACGGCAAACGCAGGCACGCTGCCCGCGCCGTCTGTTCCAGCCGGCAGCACAGGACTTGCGGACAGCGTGAACGCGGGTGGATCGTTCACCGGAACGACGGTGATCGTGACCGTTCCGCTTGTTGTTTCACGGCCATCGCCGAGCACATACGAAAAGAGTGCAATGCCGTTGGCGTTGGCGGGCGGGGTATAGGTGAATGCACCGTTGGCACTCAACTGGACGACGCCTCCAATGCCGGTCGCGTTGACCGTGCCGGCGTTCGTCACGGTCAGCGTGTCGCCATCGGGATCGCTGTCGTTCGCGAGGAGGCCCTGTGCCGCGGCGATCGTGAGCACGGTGTCTTCGTTGGTCGAGTCGCTGTCTGCTGTTGCAACGGGCAGTCGATTGACCCGATGGGTGGCGGACGCGCCGCTCGCGGTAAAGTTCGCATCGCCCGCGTAGCTCGCGGTGAGCGTGCGCATCCCGCGTGTCGTCAGAGCCACGCTGCAACTCGTCGAACCCTGCGGGATCGAGCAGCCATCGACGCCATCACTCACCGCAATCGGCCCTGTCGGCGTCCCTGATCCAGGCGAGGACACTGCCAACATCACACTCGTCACCACCGCTTGTGACGGCGTGGACGGGTTCGGCACGTGCGAAGTGATGGCGAGAGTGGTTGCGGCCCGCTGCACGACGTGTGTTACGTCGACGCTGCTGCCGGAAAAATTCCCCACGTTGGCGGGCGTGTAGCTGGCGGTCACCACACGCGCTCCCGACGACGTCGACGCGAGCGAGCAGGCTCCCGTTCCGCCGGACAACGTGACCGGACCACACGACGCGCCCGCGTCGTCGCGCACGTCAATCGAACCGGCCGGAGTGCCGGATACCGCACTGACCACGAACGAAACCAGATATCCCTGACCGGTCACCGTTGTCGCCGGATTGATGGAGACGATCGATGTCGACGTGGCCATGACCGGATTGCCCGACGGCGGCAGCGAGGCCAGCCCAAGCCGCGGCTGGCCACCGATCGTGCCGAATTCACCACCGACGATGACGGCCTGGTTGCCGGTCACGGCCAGCGCGTCGACGTAGAAGTCAGCGCCGGGATTCCACGACGATTCCGCGCCGCCGATCCCGCCGCCGTCCAGTTTGGCGATGGCGTTGCGCGACTGTCCGCCGATGATGCTGAATCCGCCACCGGCGAAGAGCGCGCCGGTCGCATCGAGCGCCAATGCCCGAACAACACCATTCGCTGCGGGATTCCAGCTCGCATCCACGCTTCCACTGCCGGCGGTCTGCAATTTTGCGATATGCGCGCGGACCTGCCCGGCGAGCGTGTTGAAGTTGCCGCCGACGTAAAGAACACTGCTGCCGGCGAGCGTCAATGAAATGACCGAATTGTCTGCTGGAAAATTCCAGGCCGCATCCACGATGCCGGTGTTTCCGATTTTTGCGAGGTGGCTCCGTGCCACTCCGCCGATCGAAGTGAACTCGCCACCCGCGTAGACGGTACCGGTCGAATCGACCGCCAGCGCGGCAACTTCCGCGTCCGCGCCGGGATTCCAGCCTGGGTTTGCCAGCCCGGTTGAATCGAGTTTCGCGATATGGCTGCGCAGCTGACCGCCGATCGCGCTGAAGCGTCCGCCGGCGTAGACGGTATTTCCTGCGCCAAGCGCCAGCGAATAGACGACGTCGTCGGCAGACGGATTCCAGGCCGGATCTGCCGCGCCGCTGCCCGTGCCCGAAAGCTTTGCGATACCGATGCGTGTCTGGCCGCCCACCAGGTTGAAATATCCGCCGGCGTAGACGGAACCGCCGCCGTCCGTCGCGAGGGCGAGGACATAGCCATTCGCCGACGCGTCCCACAACGAATCGAGGGTGCCGTCCGACCGCAACCGCAGGATGTTGGAGCGCGCGGTCTGATCGGCTTTTGCGAAATTCCCCCCGACCACGATTCCACCATCGGGCTGGGCGACGACGGCATACGCGTCCCCGACGACTTCCGCATCGCTCGCGGTTGCACTGACCGTGCCGGTCGGTGAAACAGCAGCCAGCGCAAAGTGGACGACACCGTCGATCCTGCCGAATGCGCCGCCGAGGTGGAGGACGCCGCCGGGATTCAACGCCAATGCGAGCACGCTGTTGTCCGGAGCGGGTGCCCACCCGGTGTCGGCACTTCCGCTTCCCAATGTCGACAAGCGTGCAACGAAGCGAGCCGGGCTGCCGCCGATCGAGGTGAAATCACCGCCCGCATAAAGCGCATTGGAAGAGTCGAGAACAATGGCGTAAACGCTGGCGCTGGCGGCGGGATTCCAGACCGGATCCGCGACGCCACCCCCGCTGGCCGACAACTTTGCCATCGACTGCCGCGGCTGTCCGCCGATGGTCGAAAAGTCGCCTCCGGCATAGATCGCATTCGACGCGTCGATGGCCAGCGCGCGCACACGTCCGTTTGCGGCGGGGTTCCATACCGAGTCGGCATTGCCCGCTCCAGCCGTCGACAGCCGGGCAATGCGTGCGCGCGTTTGTCCGCCGATGGTGCTGAAGTCACCGCCGACGTAAAGCGTCGAGCCGCCACCGGACGCGAGCACCTCGACCGCCGCGTCCGGTGCAGGATTCCAGTTTGCGTCAACGCTGCCGCTGCTGCCGATCTTCACCAGATGGATGCGCGTCGTTCCGCCCACGACGCTGAAATCTCCTCCCGCGTAGATCGCGCCGCTGGCATCGACCGCAAGAGCCTGGACCGCGGCATTGGCCCCTGGATTCCAAGCCGGATCGAGCGTGCCACTCGTGCCCAGGCGCGCGAGATTGTCCCGGGCTTGGCCGCCGACGTGGGCGAAGAGTCCACCCACGTAGATCGAGCCGGAAGCGTCCATGGCAAGCGCGTTGACGTGGCCGTCCACCGATGCACTCCAGGCCGGATCGAGGCCTCCGTCAGGCAGCAAGCGGGCGAGATTTGTGCGCGCGATGCCATTGACCGACGTGAACGAACCACCGAATACAACGCCTCCGTCCGCTTGCATGACGATCGCATCGATCGTCCCGTTGAGATAGAGCGGCACGTTTGGCTGCGCGAGCGGCGCTGGCGTCTGCGCGAGCGCGACCGTCGCCAATGCCGGCAATGCCATCGCGAAAAGCAGGGCGACGCTGCGGCCACGACTGCTGCAACGGGCGCGGAGGATGGCGGCGCTTTCAGCCAGTCGTTGCATGATATCCGGTGTCCTCAAGGGCATTTCAGGTATTCAGTGGTCAGCGGAGTGCAGGCGTTCCTCAACTCCTCAAACGGCGAACGCCGGCGTCGGTGTCCACAACGCGCGGTGCGGTCAAGGTCGGAAACGAGCGCTCATCGAGTTTACCGTTCCAGGCTCAGATCTCGCTTGCGAGCGTCGATGCGAGTCCGATATAGGTTGCCGGGGTCAAGTTGCGCAGTCGCTGCTTCGCATCGTGTGGCAAATCGAGTGTGTCGACGAAATCGTTCAATGCCGCCTGTGTGATGCCGAGGCCACGCGTAAGCGCCTTGAGCTGCTCGTAGGGTTCGGGCAGTCCGTAACGACGCATCACTGTCTGCACCGCTTCTGCCAGGACTTCCCAGCTTGCGTCGAGATCGCGATCCAGCCGTTCGGGATTGACCGTCAGCTTGTTCAATCCGCG
>NZ_JBDSWZ010000187.1:0-4635 GCF_039926425.1 Dokdonella sp. | reverse complement strand
GCATCCTTGATCTTCTGCCAGTCCGGTGAAAAATCGAGCGGATTCAGCGCCACATGGACTGCATGGCCGCCGTTGAGTTCGATCGCCGGCTCGTAGCAGTCGTAGCAAGGGTCGAGAACGATGACCTCGTCACCGGCACGCACGACTGCGGCAATCGCGGAGAACAGCGCCTCGGTTGCGCCGGAGGTCACCGTAACCTCGGAATCGACGTTGACCTTGCGACCGTACAAGCATTCTGTCTTGCGTGCGATGGCCTCGCGCAATGCGGGCACGCCGGTCATCGGGGCGTACTGGTTGCGGCCATCGTTCATCGCGCGCGTGAGCGCATCGCGCAACGCTTGCGGTCCGTCGAAATCGGGAAACCCCTGGCCCAGGTTCACCGCCTTGTGCTCCATTGCGAGCTGGCTCATTACCGAGAAGATCGTGGTACCGACCTTGGGCAGTTTGGTCTCGATCTGCATGGCGCCTGTCGTTTGGACGGCCAAAGCCGGGAGCTGCGATGTTAGCACGCGTGATTGCGCCGCCTGGTGAACTCCGCGCAACGGGCACAATCCCTTCGACGACGTCATTCCCGCGAAAGCGGGGATCCTCCCTTCGATGACGTCATTCCCGCGAAAGCGGGAATCGCTCGCCACCGCCAGTCATCCCGACGGCGATGCGTCAAACGTTCTTTGCAGAAGCGCCACCGTATGGATGAGCTTCGCGCAGAGCGATTCCCGCTTTCGCGGGAATGACGACTGGAGAGGGACGTGTCACAACCAAGCGCCGGACGTGTGTTGGACGTCCGACGCCACCTCGGTCAGGCCGAGAGGCCCAGCGCAACACGATTCACGCGCGCGATGAACGCCGCAGGATCCGCAAGCTGGTCACCCGCCGTCAGCTGCGCTTCCTCGAACAACAGCAGACTGAGGTCGTTGACCCGAGCTTCGTCGGCTTCCGCTTCGAGCGCACGCAACAGCGGATGTGCCGGGTTGATCTCGAGAATCGGTTCGCTGCCGGGAACGTCATGGCCCGCCTCGCGCAGCAGGCGTTGCATGTGCAGAGCCATGTCGTGCTCGGCGAGCACGATGCATGACGCCGAGTCGGTGAGGCGATAGCTGACCCGAACTTCGCTGACCAGCGAGCCGAGCGCGTCCGTGATTTTCTTCAAGACAGGGGCGGCTGCCTCGTCCACCTGCTTGCGGCGCTCCACTTCGCCGCTGTCCGGCGCATCGAGGTCGCCCTTCGCGGCGTTGCGCAATTTCTTGCCGGCGTACTCGCCGAGGTAACCGATCATCCACTCGTCGATGCGATCGCTGAGCAGCAATACTTCGACATCCTTTGCACGCAGCGCTTCGATCTGCGGACTTCCTTTTGCCGCAGCATGTGAATCGGCCGTCACGTACCAGATGACGTCCTGACCGGTCTGCATGCGACCGATATAGTCATCGAGAGAAACGTTCTTGTGCGTGTCGTCGGATTTCGTCGATGCAAAACGCAACAGCTTGGCGATGCGCTCGCGGTTGCCGGTGTCTTCGGCGATCCCTTCCTTCAGCGTATTGCCAAAGGCCGCGATGAACTGCTGGAATTTTTCCGGCTCGTCCTTCGCGATCTTCTCGAGCAAATCAAGCACGCGCTTCACGCACGCGCTGCGGATTTGCGAAACGAGGCGGTTTTCCTGCAGGATTTCGCGGCTGACGTTGAGCGGCAGGTCGTCCGAATCCACCACGCCTCGCACGAAGCGCAGGTAGTTCGGCAGCAGCTGCTCGCTCGCGTCCATGATGAAGACACGACGGATGTACAGCTTGAGTCCCTTGCGCTCATCGCGACCGCTCATCACCGCGTCAAACGGCTGCTTTTCCGGCACATACAGCAGCGAGGTGTAGCTCTGCGATCCTTCGACACGGTTGTGCGACCACGCGAGCGCGTCGTTGTAGTCGTGCGACAACGATTTGTAGAACGCCTGGTATTCCTCGTCGGTGATCTCCGCTTTCGGGCGGGCCCACAACGCGGCTGCGTGATTGACGGTTTCAAACTCGTCGGTCGGCTTGCCGTCTTTCTGTACCGGCAAGCGGATCGGAAACGCGACATGGTCGGAATAGCGCTTGACCAGATCGCGAAGCTTCCATGCATCGAGAAATTCGGACTCATCCGCTTTGAGGTGCAACACGACCGTCGTTCCACGCGGTACGGATTCGACCGTTTCCAGCGTGTACTCGCCCGTACCGGTGGATTCCCAGCGCACACCCTCGCCGTCCGCATGGCCGGCTTTGCGCGTGGTCAGCGTGACCTTGTCCGCGACGATGAACGCAGAATAGAAGCCGACGCCGAACTGTCCGATGAGCTGCGTGTCCTTGCGCGCATCGCCGGACAGTGAATCGAGGAACTTGCGCGTACCCGAGCGCGCGATGGTGCCGATGTTCTCGATCACTTCGTCGCGATTCATGCCGACGCCATTGTCACGAATGGTCAGTGTGCGTGCGTCGCGATCGAACGATAGGTCGATATGCAGATCCGCGTCGTCGGCGGTCAGCGACGCGTCGGACAAGGCAGCGAAGCGCAACTTGTCACACGCGTCCGAAGCATTCGAGATCAACTCGCGCAGGAAGATGTCCTTGTGCGAATACAGCGAATGGGTGACCAGATGCAGGACCTGGGAGACTTCGGCTTCGAAAGCGCGGGTTTCGGGTGCGGCGGCCATGGCAGACTCTCTTTGCAGGGGATGCGAGGCATATGGAGGTGCCGTGCGGTGGTTCAAGATTCATCGACGCTTCGCCCCGTCAGACTCGCTCGGCAAAAGGCTGCAAGCGGCGCGGGTTGCGTTCGCGTCGGCGCGTTCCGATCAAAAAAAAAGCGGCCATCGTTGCCGATGGCCGCTTCTGACGAGGAGCACAGACGCGACTCGATGCTCCAAGACGTTTTTTTCGTGGGGGAATCAGGCCGCAGGCTTGGTGTGCGCGCTCAGGTCTTCCTTGATGCGTGCCGCCTTGCCTTCGAGGCCGCGCAAATAATACAGCTTCGCACCGCGGACCTTGCCGCGACGCTTCACAACGACCGAATCGATCGCCGCGCTGTGCGACTGGAAGACGCGCTC
This sequence comes from Dokdonella sp., assembly GCF_039926425.1. Taxonomy (GTDB): domain Bacteria; phylum Pseudomonadota; class Gammaproteobacteria; order Xanthomonadales; family Rhodanobacteraceae; genus Dokdonella_A. Next base: position 1,562 of record NZ_JBDSWZ010000187.1, on the reverse strand, counting down.
GACGCCGGTTCCGTGCGAAATCTTGCGCACGGTGAAGGCGGAATTGAGGCCGGCGTTCTTGCGTGCGATGCACACGCCTTCATAGGCCTGCACGCGCTCGCGGGTCCCTTCCTTGACCTTCACGTTGACGATCACCGTGTCACCCGGGCTGAACGCCGGAAGCGTACGGGTCATCTGCTCGGCTTCGAATTGCTGGATCAGGTTCATCACACTCACCAATGGTCTGAAAATGTCATTCGTCGGATTCGCATCTGCGACCCGGCGTCGTTGTTGGGTCGTGCTCGCGCTGGAATTCCACCAGCAGCGCGCGCGTTTTCTTGTCCAGTTCCAGCCGCTCCAGAAGATCCGGACGGCGCAACCAGGTCCTGCCCAGCGACTGCTTCAGGCGCCAGCGGCGGATCGCCGCATGGTCACCGGATTTCAGCACCGGTGGTACATCACCCCACGCATCCTGTTCGGGTCGCGTGTAATGCGGGCAGTCGAGCAATCCGTTCGAAAACGAATCCTGCGCGGCCGATTCCGCATCGTTCAATACACCTTCCTGAAGGCGCCCCACCGCGTCGATCACGATCGCCGCCGCAAGCTCGCCGCCAGAGAGCACGTAGTCGCCGACTGAAATTTCCTCGTCGACCGCGTTCTCGAGAAACCGTTCATCCACGCCTTCGTAGCGTCCGCTCAGCAGAATCAGATGATCGCGCTGTGCGAGTTCCACCACTTTTGCCTGGTCGAGTCGCGATCCCTGCGGACTCAGATAGATCACCTTCGCCTCACTGTCCGATCCTGCTGCGGAGCGCACGCTCGCGAGCGCTCGACGCAATGGATCGATCATCATCACCATCCCAGGACCGCCGCCGTAGGGCCTGTCGTCGGCCGAACGGTAGTTGTCGCTGGCAAAATCACGCGGATTCCAGGTTGCGATCTGCAGCAACCCGCGTTCCCGCGCTCGCCCCACCACACCAACCCGCGCACTGCTTTCGATGAAATCCGGAAACAGCGTAATGACGTCGATGCGCATCGGGACTAGAAGTCCGGATCCCAGTCGACCGAGATGCGGCCCGACTCGAAATCCACCTTCATCACGAACCGGTCGATCAGAAACGGAATCAGCCGTTCGCGCTTTTCATCCTTGACCACCAGCACATCGTTCGCACCGGTCGCCACCATATGGGACACCTTGCCGAGCGACACGCCTTCCAGCGTCACCACCTCGAGTTCTTCGAGATCCGACCAGTAGTACTCGCCTGGTTTCGCTGCCGGCAATGCCGACCGCGCCACCCAGATTTCCGCCCCGGTCAGCGACACTGCCGCATCGCGATCCGCGATGTCGGGCAATTCCACGACCATTCCCTTGCCTTGGGCGCGCCCAATGCAACCGTCAACACGTTTCTCGCCAGCAGCAGACCGAAGGAGCCAAGGCTGATAGCGGAAAATCTGCATCCGGGGTTCGGTGAACGATTCGAGCTTCAGCTCGCCCCGCACACCATGCACTCCGACGATCCTGCCGAGCAGGACGAGTTTTTCGCCCGTCCCGATCACGACACTCAGGCAGCAGCAACCTGCTT
>NZ_JBDSWZ010000186.1:0-5760 GCF_039926425.1 Dokdonella sp. | reverse complement strand
GGCGCTGGAATGCGACCACTGCACTTGCGCTGCCGCGCTTTCAGGGAGGGTCCAGAGTCGCGCCGCAGTTGCAGCGGATGAAGTCCGAGGATCTGCTCGCGACGGTGTTTCCCGATCAGGTCGCGTGCGCCGAGAATCTGGTCGGCGAACGCGACGTGCCGGACCATCCGCTGGTCGAGCAGACTTTGCACGACTGCCTGCACGATGCGATGGACATCGACGCGCTGGTCGCGTTGCTGAAGGGACTCGAGCAGGGCGCGGTGCGCATCGTTTGCCGTGATCTCACCGGCCCGTCCCCGCTTGCGGCGGAGATTCTCGGTGCCCGCCCGTATGCGTTCCTCGACGATGCGCCGCTGGAGGAACGACGCACGCAGGCAGTCGCCAATCGTCGATGGACCGATCCGGACAGCGCTGACGATCTCGGTCGCCTCGATCCGGACGCGATCGACGCGGTGCGCGCGGAGGCGTGGCCGGAAGCGCGCTCGACCGACGAATTGCATGCGGCGTTGATGGGCGTTGCATTCTTCACCGATGCGGAAGTCGCAGCGAACGATGGCTGGCGCGCATGGCTGTCGACGTTGGCGGGCGACCGGCGCGTCGCCCGCCTGTCGCTGCCGACGGGAGACGCGTTGCACGATCCGATGGGCGTGTGGGTCCCCGCCGAACGACTGTCTCAGTTCGATGCCGTCGTTCCTGCGGCGCAACGAGCGCCCGCGATCGACGCGCCTGCAGAGTACGCGGCGACATCGTGGGCGAGTGAAGACGCACTCGTCGATCTTTTGCGTGCGCGGCTCACCGCGCTCGGACCAACCCGCGCCAGCGTGATCGCCGATTCGTTGGGCCTGACCGAAGCCAATGTGGAACTCGCGCTGCTGGCGCTCGAGGCGGAAGGCTTCGTGATGCGTGGGCGTTTCAGCGCCGCGGCACTCCCCGCCAACAGCCCGATCGAATGGTGCGAGCGTCATTTGCTCGCGCGCATCCATCGCTACACCGTCAAGCGTCTGCGCCGCGAGATCGAACCGGTCGAGCCACGGGACTTCATGCGCTTCCTGTTTGAATGGCAGCGTGTCGCGCCTGGCACGCAGGTGAATGGCCCGGATGCGCTCGCAGGTGTACTGGCGCAACTGGAAGGATTCGAAGCGGCCGCGTCGGCGTGGGAAAGCGACCTTCTCCCGACCCGCGTCGAGGGCTACGAGATTGCGTGGCTGGATGCGTTGTGTCAGGCCGGCCGCGTCGTCTGGACACGCTTGCGCACTGCCAGGGCGACCGGTCGTGAACGCGCGGGTGGACCCGTGCGCGCGACGCCGACGGTTCTTTTGCAAAGGCGCCACCGCGATGCGTGGTTGTCACTGGGCGGGTTGGCTGACGGGGTGGACGTTCCGCTGTCGTCGCGCGCGAAGGCGGTCGCCGATCATCTCGCCGAGCACGGTGCATCGTTCTTCGATGAACTGGCTGCCGGCACGCGGCTGCTCCACACCGAGCTCGAAGTCGCGCTCGGCGAACTGGTCGCCGGCGGACTCATCAATGCGGACAGTTTCAGCGGGCTGCGTGCACTGCTGGTGCCGTCTTCGAAACGGTCGTCGACGCGCCGCCGCATGGGCCGGCGCGTTGCACTGTTCGGCATCGAGGATGCCGGCCGCTGGTCGCTGGTCCGTCGTCGTGCGGCAGCCCCCGATGGCCCGACGCATCGACTCAACTTTGACGCACACGCAGTGGACCACGTCGCCCAGGTGCTGCTGAAGCGTTACGGCGTGGTTTGCTGGCGTCTGCTGGCGCACGAAGCCGACTGGTTGCCGCCATGGCGCGAACTGCTGCGCGTCTATCATCGCCTCGAAGCGCGTGGCGAACTGCGCGGAGGGCGATTCATCGCCGGTATCTCCGGCGAGCAATTTGCGCTGCCGGAAGCCATTGCATCGCTTCGCAGCATCCGCCAGCGAGCGTGCGACGAAACCTACGTGTGCGTGTGCGGCGCCGATCCGCTCAATCTCGTCGGCAACCTGATCGTCGGTGACAAGGTTCCGCGGCTGGTTGGATCGCGCGTGTTGTATCGCGATGGAGTGCCCGTCGCGACGCACATTGCCGGCGTCACGCGAGTACTCGACCATGTCGATGCGGCAGACGCGAATGCGCTCCGCATTCGCGTGATCCGCCGGGACAACGCGAACCGAGTTGTGGCAACCGCTATCGGACACCACGGCGCCGCTTCCGAAGAGGAATGATTCGGTGCTCGAAACTGAACGGTGTGCAGACCTGCAATGTCGGAAAAGGATCGCGTTAAGCATGCACATCCGATAGTGCCGGCGATGCAACACAGTCCAAGGAGATCTGATGAATATTGTGAAAACCCAGCTTTACGCCATGCTGTTTGCAGGCGCGACCTTTGCGGGCGGTGCCATCGCGCAGTTGCCGAAAGCACAGGAAGTTCCGGCGGGCCAGATGGCGAGCGCCGATGTCGACTTCCTGAAGACGGCAGACGCTGCCAACATGGATCAGCTGATGCTCGCCAAGCGCGCGGCGTCACGTGCGAAGTCCGGTGGCGCGCATTCGCTGGCCGACAACGTCGTGCACAGCTACAGCAAGGCTGACGACGCTCTTCGCCTTCTTGCGGGCACCAAGCATGTGGATCTCGCGCACAGGCCGACGCAGAAGGGTGGCGACGAAGCGGATGCGTTGCTTGATCGCAAGGGTTCGATCGATACCGCTTATGTGGAGTACGTCTCGCACAACACGGAAGACCTGATCGCAATGTATGAAACAGCGCGCGATCACAGTTCCGACGCGGACGTGCGTGGCTATGCCGACATCATGCTGGGCGCGCTGCGCGACCTGCAGCGTCAGTCGGGCGACTTGTTGTCACGCTCGAATGGCGGCGCGGTTCCGGGTCAGTAGTTCCACGTCTTTTGAAGCCCGGCCACCGCCTGCGGTGGCCGGGCTTTTTGACGTCCGGGATCTGCGTCGACCGCGGTAAATCGCTGTTTGGCGAACGTGATCTCGCGATGTCCACACTGATGGGTTCCGCGGCCGAGTGGCCTGCCGGTTTCATGTGCATGCTGTTACGCTCGCCATGTCTCCGCGCTGACGGTGCCTCGGTGCCTGCAAAGGAACAGCGACCATGAGTCACGTCGTCATCTCCAGCTTTGAAAACACAGATACCGGCGATCTCCAGGCGCAGGGCGAGGCGATCACCGTCTGTGCGTCCGAGGCGGCTGCGCGCGAGCACGTGGCCAATCGATGGCGCGTGCTCGAACAATCGGTTGCTGCCGCTGGCGCCGAGGATCCGGATGCCACCTTCATCGCGTGGCTGGTGATCTTCCGCATGCCCCTCGACGTCGACAACGTCGACGAAGCACTCGAGGATCTCGAACTGGTCATCGAAGAGACTGACACGCCCGACGATCCGTTCGGCGAATTGGCGATTGCCTATCAAGGCATGAAATACGCATCGGCTGCTGCAGTTGCCTATCCTCAAAAAGACGCGCTGGATGGACTGGAAGCGTGGCTCACCTGAGCCGCCTCCCATTCACCCTGGACAGCAGCCCGATGGTGTTGCCGCCAATGAAGGTCGCTCGTCCGCTACGCGTTGGTGGGGATCCCAAGTGCCCTCGTTTGCGGGCATGATGGCTGGCATTGAATCGAGGAATGAATTCGTCCTCGCGCACCCGTCGCGGCAATCATGGGCTTGTTTCTGAGGCGGTCACTCGACACTTTCTGGGCACGGAAATTGCTAGTTGGAACAATCGCTTTCGCGCAAAAAGGCCCAGAGCCCGACCATGCACACGCCAAGAACCCGAGTCCGTCGCAAATCCGGGTTTACCCTCCTCGAGTTGATGTTGACGATCGCGCTCATTGGAGTGATTGTCGCCATTGCGCTGCCGGCCTATCGGAATCAGGTGACGAAAAGCCGAAATGCCCAGGCGATTGCAGACATGCTCATGATCATGCACGCGATCGAGCGTTACTCGTCGGACAACCGTACGCTTCCGTCGTCGCTTTCCGATACCAGTGCCGCGCTCCCCGCCGATCCATGGGGACGACCCTATGTCTACTACAACATCGTTCAAAACGGGAGAGGCCATGCGCGAAAAGACCATGCGCTCAACCCGATCAATACCGACTACGACCTCTATACCAAGGGGCCTGATGGGCGAAGCAAGCCACAGGTGACCCAAAAAGACAGTCTCGACGATGTCATTCGAGCCTATAGCGGCACCTATCTAGGTGTCGCTGCGGACTTCTGACGCGGCGAAGCACTACGCGACATGATCATCTTGCGACGGCGGGTCGCCAATCGACTGCTCGGGGCGTTCCTTCTTGCGGCGCTCATCCCGCTGGTCGTATCCGACTGGATCTCCTACGCCGCGGTACGCGATCTGACGTCGTCACTGGCAGAAAAGAATCGCAGCTCGGCCGTCCGCCAGGCGGGACGGCAGGTGTTCGATCGTCTGCTCGCAGCCAAGGCGGTTCTAACCAGCCTCAATCTCTCGCACACCGACCCTGCGAGCGCAAGGGCGGCGCTGGTTGGTGAAGATCTCATGTTCCGCGATCTGATCGCGCGTGCCGAACCTCCGCCAACAGCGCCCTCGGCTCCCACGCTTGGAGAGCGTTGGGCACTTTGCGCGACGTCGGCCGTGTTCCCATCGACGGGCAAGGTACCGGTCGCGCTGTGCGCCAGCGCAAATCCAGGTGGCGCTCCGGTGAGTCTCCTGTTGGCGAGCGGCGCACTGGATGGTCCGGATTGGATCGGCGAAATCAACGGCGACTTTCTGTGGTCGCCGATCGTATCGGCCAGTGATGAACTTGACTGGCGTGTCATTGACGCCGCGGGGATCGAATGGATTTCACTGCGGAACGGGGTTGTCCTCCCATCCGCCGGGCGTCCTGCTGGCGCGCCCGACGGCGTCAACGCGACCCGAAGCGTCATTTTCATGCGAGCGGAGTTCGGCGCTTCGGACTGGTCATTCATTGCCAACGCGCCGATCCAGGTCGTGCGTTGGCAGGGGTTGCCACTGGCCACGTGGCTGTCGCTGGTCGCGGTTGCGACACTCCTGATGATCTCACTCGCCAGCCTTCGATTGATCCGGCGCGTTCTCGCGCCACTTCGCGCTTTGAATCAAGGGACATTGCAATTGGCCGAAGGAATTCGAAGCACTCGCGTCGCTGTCGTGCGCGCAGACGAATTCGGTGAGCTTGCCTCGGCATTCAACACGATGGCATCACGCATCGATGCGCAATGGGCGATGCTCGAAGGGTTCGCGCTGCTTGATCGCGACATCCTGGAGCAGAAGCCCGTTCACCAGATTGCCGAAACCATTCTTCGGCAACTCGCCATCCAGTATCCCGACGCCCGCATCGCGTTTGCTTGGATCGATTCGGACAATCGGTTGGTTCTGTGCACGCACGATGGGCAGAGTTCCGGACAAATGCAGGTCGAACGCATGTTGACGTTGGATGAAGCACGAGCGTTCAGGGTGCTGGCCGAAGACCTGGATTCGCGCAGCCTTGCGCTGTTGGATTTGCCGGAACGCCCCCTCCGGCTCCGCGAATCGTTGCTGAGACTTGTCGTCCAGAGTGGTGGCAACACCGTTGCTGCGATTGAAATCGCGTTGCAGGACCGCTCGGCTATCGCGCCGCAGGCCGCTCTGGAGGTGCGCGATCGGCTCGCGGTGGCGCTTGCCGCCCGCGAGCGCGAACGCGAACTCGTCCACCGCGCCATGCACGACAGCCTGACCGGACTGGCGAGCCGGTTTGCCTTGCACGCGA
>NZ_JBDSWZ010000185.1:0-3570 GCF_039926425.1 Dokdonella sp. | reverse complement strand
CAACGACTCCGCCGCTGAGCGTGTCGATTCCATTCCACGCACCGCTTTGTTCGACGATCGCGCCAGGCAATGCGCCCGCGAAGAACGTGTCCGCATCGATTGCATTGCCGGCGGGATCCTCGAATGTCGAGGTGGTGCTGTCGAGAGTCAGATCCAGGACCTCCAGCAATGGTCGCGCCACGCTCTGGACGGGTCCAGCGGCGCGTGAATCGCCCGCATCCGGACCACCGCGCAGGCGCGCGCGCGTTGCCCAACGGTTGCCGAGGTGATCGAGATAGCCGCGCACTTCGATCTGACGCGGCTGTGCGATGCCGGTCGCGTAGATGGCATCCTCGTCGCGCAGTTGAGCCGAGCGCCGCACGGTGTTGCCGAGCACGCTGACGCTGCCATCGGCGCCCGGTTGCACGTCCGCCGGATCGACGGGCCCCTCGATGCGGATGACCGGTGCGCTGAACTGGATGCCCTGCGCGGCAAATGCGAGGTTGTCGCCGAACACACCATCGACCTCGAGTGCAGCACCGACGACCAGATCGTCGGCGCTGCCGAAACGGAACTCGGTCTGTGCGTCATGGGTCACCACATACGGGCCGAACTGGAACGATGTCGGCGACATGATCGTGCCGACGAGGCCGGTCAATGCACCGAGTGCGCCGGTCGTGCCGAGAGGAACCGGTGTGACGCAGGTCAGGCGCGTGACCGAGTCGAGCAACGATCCTGCGTTGAAACCGGTGATTGCATCGGCACGGATCTCGACGAACTGTCCAACGCTCAAGGCCTGGCCGCAATCGATCGGAGCCACGCCCACCACGCCGACGCGCTGCGGACCGATCAGGAGCTCGTCGCCGTTGATCGCGGTGATGTAGCCGGAGAGCAACCAGCGTGGGGTCGGCGTCGGCAGGAATTCGATGAATGAGGCCAGCAGGGTCGCGTTGGTGTCGACGTAGCCGCTGACATCGAGATGATTCCCAGGCGCGATGTTGCCGACAAGTCCTCCGGGCACGCCGGTGAGCCCGATATCGGCGATCACCGTCACCTCCTGTCCAAGCACCCGCAACGGGTCCACCGATGTGACCGGTCCGCGTTCCGCGTACGAAAACACGACGACGGCCGCTGCGGGGATCACGCCATTCGGAACGACGGTTGCGTAGCGCGCTTCGACGCGCATGCCGACGTGATGGGGCAATTCAGCGCCCGGCGCCAGCACTTGATCATCAATGATGACCTCGGTCTGCGGACCGACGACGACAGGATGTCCGTTGATGTCGAGAAGGGTATCCGCAGATGCAGACGTCGCGCCGAGAACGAGCGCACTCGACAAAAGCAGCGCTGGGCGCATGGGAACTCTCCTCTATCTTGTCCACTATGCGCGCGGCGCCGGTGCCCGGCAAGCACGCGTCCGCACACGGAATTCACGAAGCACTGCGCTGCACGTGTGCCGTTCCGCGGCGGCACGCGATGATGGTCACCGCTGCAATCGGGCGATGGTTCGGCGTGCAGCATTCTCAGACCCGAGTGCGCCGCGGCGTGCGGTGCCGTCCTCTTCCTCGACCGACGTCGCTCATTCGGCAACAGGGAACAGATCGACCACGCGAGCCGTGACCGCAGCGCCATCGACGGTCACCTCGGCCACCGCGACCGGAAGTTTGAAACGACGTCTGCCCGCGCTACCGGGATTGAGGTAGAGGACATTGCCGACGTCGCGAATCGAAGGCCGGTGCGAATGTCCCGAAATCACCACGCGCACACCGCTCGTGGCTGGATCGATGTCGATCCGGGCGATATCGTGGACGACGTAGAGCGACACGACCCCGATTTGCAGCGTCTGCACCTCGGGGATCGCGTGCGCCCATGGACTCGCGTCGTTGTTGCCGCGAACGGCAGTGACCGGAGCGATCTGCACGAGTGCTTCGAGGATCCGTGGGTCGCCGATGTCGCCGGCATGCACGATGTGGTCGCAGCCCCGCAGAAATTGCAGCGCCTCGGGCCGCAGCAGGCCATGCGTGTCGGAAATGACGCCGATTCGAACCATGCAAACCTCCATGCGCCTGCGCCGTCGAAGAAGCGAGCAGCCTCGTTCACTCTTCGAACGCTCGACCGCAGCGGCGCGGGCTGCGCCAGAGGCTGGCCGGTTGCCACCTTCGCACGTTTGTCCGCAACGGGGCTGGATCGTTGCCTCGATCGCACGCCGACCTCGCTCGACGGGAGAATGCAGCTTTCGCGTCGCCGATGCGCGCGGGGAAGGATGATGCGGGTCGTCGCGCGCGATTTTTTCCCACGAGAGGCGGTCGAGGATCAAAGTCAGCGTGATGTATCCGAATGTCGCCGGCGCGCGATCTGTCGCCGGTGATCCAGATGAGCGAAGTCGTCGTGGGATGAGGCGAACGCGGTTGCGCGTGCGCGGGACCCGATCGGCTTCGAGACTGCTCGCCATCATGCACGGTGGATGCAGGTGCCGGCGGTTGCGATCCCGGTCCGACCGTCACGGCTAGATCGACGCAGGAATGTTCTGCGCAATCCGCCACAGCACGCCGCTCGGATCGGTCAACGTGAAATCGCGCATTGCCCACGGGCGATCTTCGGGTTCGCCGATGTCGACGCCGAAACGCGTGCCGATGTCCTGCGCAACGACGTGCGCGTGCCAGTCGTCCACATTGTCGACCAGCAGATGCATCTGGAAATTTCGCGCGTGGTCGTCGACATGAAAGCGCTGCAGCAGAAAGCTGCAGTCGCCGGCATTGAGATACGCAAGATCGTCGTCGGACCACGGCATCGCGAAGCCGATCGCCTGATAAAACGCCTTCGAACGCTCGAAGTCCCGCGCGGGGACGAAGGCCTTGATCTCGACGGTTGCAAGGTTCATCGATCGACTCCGGAGTGTGACGGTCGCGCACCGATGCGCTTCCAGTAGATGCGTGTGCCTGTCAGCACCCCATGCGGGGTCAGCGCGAAATCCGGAATTTCCCCGGTGAGCGTGAAGCCGAGACTCTCGTAGAGTGTCGATGCGCCGCCGTCGGTCGCGGTGTCGAGCACCAGCAGTGTGCGTCGATGCTCGATGGCGACACGCTCGGCCTCACGCACCAGCGCCGCCGCGATGCCTCGACCCCGCAGGTCAGGACGCGTCATCAGTTTGGCAATCTCGCCGCGGTGTGGCTGGTTCGGCGGAAAATCGAGCAGCAGCGACACCGTGCCGGCGAGGACGCCATCGAGCCACGCGCCGAGCACGATGCGTTCGCCCCGATCGGCCGCTGCCAGCGCGCGCTCCCAGAATGCGCGCGCAACCTCGGGAGCAAGCGGATGCATGAAGCTCACCGATCCATTGCGGGCGACGACCTCGACCAGCAGGTCGGCAAGCTCCACGCACAGGTCCGCCGAAGCGCCAAGCGGACGAATCTCAAGGTCGGTCGGCACTGCGATCATGGTGCGGGTTCGACAGAAGGGGTGTGCATGCTGGCGGTGATCGATGCATGGGTCGACAGGTTCGGCCACGCTCGCACCAGTCCGGTGACATGCACGAGGCCGATTGCGAGACAGATCGCGGAACTCCACCACCAGAACGCGACGCTTCGCTCG
>NZ_JBDSWZ010000184.1:0-24688 GCF_039926425.1 Dokdonella sp. | reverse complement strand
CTCATCTACCGGCTGTGGCGATGGAAACTGCTGCGCAGCCCGTTGTTTTCAGATGATCCTGCACATCGACTGGTCGCTAGGGAGCCAGACATGCCGGCGTCGTCGCCTTGACGGGGCAGGTGCAGCGCACGTCCGCGCGCGAGCGCGACAGCTTGCTGTGGTGGGCCGTTCTGGTGGCGGCGGTCGTGGCCGGAATCGTGCTTCGCCTCTACCAGTTGCGTTCGCAGGTGCTGATCGACGACGAGTGGCACGCGGTGCGGATGCTGATCCGCGCCGACGCCTCGGCGATCGCGACGCACTTCGGGTTTGCCGACTACTGCATTCCGCTGACCCTGTATTTTCGCTGGCTTTACGAACACGCGGCGCTCAATGAATGGCAAATGCACCTGCCATCGCTGGTTGCCGGCGTTGCGCTGCTGATTGCCGCGTCGACGTTGCTGCGCCAGACCCTGTCATTGCCCGCGCGCGCCATCTGGGTCGCGCTGCTCGCGATCTCGCCGGTACTGATCTACTTCAGCCGCATCGCGCGTCCCTATGCGCTGGTGGCGATTCTCGGTGTCGTCGCCGTGCTCGCGTTCCGTGCGTGGTGGCGGGGCGATTCGCGTCGCGGAGTGAGCGCTGCAATCTACCTTGTCGCGACGTTTCTCGCAGGTTGGCTTCACTTGTTGTCGCTGGTGTTCACGTTGTGGCCGTTTGCCTACTACGGCGTGTTCCTGATCCGCGATCTCTCGCGTCCATCGACGCGAGAAAACGCATTGCGACCGCTGTTGCGATTCTCGCTCCTTGCTCTCGCCACCCTCGCGAGCCTTGCCGCTGCGCTGGTGCCGCCTCTCGTCAAGGACGCAGGCGCGATGATCGGAAAGGCCGGCAGCAGTTCGGTGTCGATCGACAGTCTCTATCGCGGCGTGTTGATGCAGTTCGGTGTCACGCCGGCGTGGGTCGGTGTGGTGATGTTCGCGCTGCTGGTGTTCGGCGTGCGGCGTCTCGCGCGTCGGGACCGTGACTTCACCACGTTGCTGGTCAGCATGATGCTGGTTGGAACGGTGGTGATCGCACTGGCACGTCCCGCATGGATCGTGCATCAGGCGGTGATGGTGCGTTACTGCGTCGTCGCACTGCCGTTCATTCTGCTGTTCGTCGCGGAAGGGTACGTCGGGGTTCTCGAGCGCGTGCGCGTCGCGTACCTCGCTCCTCTCGTGACGATCGCGGCGATGACGGGTCTGTATTTCGCGGGCCCGTTCCCGGCGATGCTCTACTGGCCCAACCAGTTCATGGCGGACGCGTCGTTCCAGTTCGATTTCGATCCGACCGCGAATCCGTACGCGACGATGCTTCAGCTCGGCCCGGTGTCGCCGTTCTTTCTCGAGTTGGCCAAACGCCCGCCGGGCAGTGTCACGCTGATGGAGACGCCTGCAAGCTTCAATTCCAACTTCACGCCGGATCCGTGGTTGCAGGCGATTCACCGCCAGAAACTGAAATTCGCTCTGGCCTCGCCGGTGTGTGGAACCGGCGACTGGGACGAGTATCCGTACACCGCCACCGGCGTGCGTTTTCGCAGCGTCGCGCAATTGTCCGATGTGCTCGACGGCGCCTCGTATGGCGCCGATTATCTGGTGCTGCGGATGCGACCGTGGACGGTGCCGCCGGGAATCGAGCGCCCATCACCGGACATGCCCGCATGTGTCGAGAAGGTCCGGCAACGGCTGGGTGAGCCGACCTACCGGGACGAGCAGATCACCGTTTTTTCACTGCGCGGCGCCAATCCGGGCGGCTAGGCAGTCAAGGCTCGATGGTCGACCGCGTTTCCGTGCCGGCATCCGTTTTCGGCGCGGGACGGAAAGGAACGGAAGCACCTAGATGCACGCCGCGCTGCCACGCGGCGAGTTTCGCCTCGATGCTGGGCGATGTCGCGATTTGCGGTTCCGAAGGGGTTTCCTTGTCGTCGACTTCCCACAGCCCGACGGACTTCTTCGCCAGATCGAACGCGTCGCGCAGCGACGTGGTCCGGTTGAGTGCATCGACAAGAAACGCCTTGCCGAAATAAGTGAGGTCCGAATCGGATCCGCAGCCGAACGACGTGCGGTCGGCGCGCGCGGACGTCATCACCATCGTCGAATCATCGCGCAGCGCATCGATGAAACCGCCGGAGTAGCAGGCATTCACCACGATGACCTTCCAGCGCATCGACGGGCTGGTCTTCAACGCATCGGCGAGGTCTTCCGGTGCAATCTGGTTCAGCGGCAACGGGTCGAGATCGACCAGCAGCTGATGGTCTTCCGAACCATGCGACGTGAGATACACCAGCACGACGTCTTCGCCCGGATCCATTCTGCGCGCGATCGCCTCCAGCGCGCGGTGCAGGTTGGTCCACGTCGCGAGCGGTCGGGTCGCGACCGTGGCTGCGTTGTTCTGCAGCACGATGACGTGTCCCGTTGCATCGTAGCGTTGCCTGAACAGGCGTTCCGCGTATTCACTCTCGTTGCGGAACACGTCCTCTTCCGCATCGCCGGCAAAGGCCACGACATACAGGTCGACCTTCCCGGGCGTCTGCGGGGTCAGCTTCGCGATGGCCGCGTCGAGCAAGGCCGGTTGGTCGTACATCACGGCTTCGGCATCGAACGTCACGGGAGCTTCCGATTCGTCGTCATGCGTTTGCGCAGGGACCTTGTCGACAGCGGCGCTGGAATCCGCATCGTCGTCCGGAGATGTGGCGACATCGGCGGAGGTGTCCACGGTGTCGAGCATGGGCCGCTGTGGCAACCACCACCATGAAGCAGCCGACACGGCGTAGGCAAGAACGGCAGCCACGAGCACGCGCGCGAGACTGCGCGGTGCCAGCCAGTGCGCAATGACCAGCAGCACGAGGAACCACCAGACAAACGACACCAGTTCAACCAGATAGGCGAGGGCCACGTGGTCGCTGGCGAACAATGCGGTGGCCGCGTGTGCGAGCGGCCAGTGGATCAGCACTTGCGTGACCACGGTGGCCGCGAGCAGAAGCGCGCTCGCGCCCCATGCAATCCCGCGCCGCTTCGCCAGCACGATGAGAATCCACGCGGCGAACAGGGTCAGCAACGAATCGGTCGCGACCACGAGCACGCCGGTCGGATCAAAGCGCCATGGTGCTTCGGTATCGATCAGGGTGATGCCCAGCGTGACCGCGAAATACAGCACGACGAGTCCGAGAAACACGCCGGCGCCGGATGTCAGGGTTGTGCCGCGTGGATGGCGCAGGAGTACGGCACGAAAGCCGTCGAGCAGGGTCGAAGCGAGTGGGTTCACGGGATACCGTCGGAGGGAGGCCGCCTCGTCCGCGCGTGGGGCCGGGGCGTGCTGATTATCGGCCGATTGCGACCCGCGCGAAAGCGGCACGAAGCGCATCGTGTCTGCGCTCGGCCCTGTGCGCCGACACGTCGGTCGCACGAGGAGTCGAAAGCCGCCATTGAAAGCACCACGCGGCGCACGACATCGAATTCACAGCCGGCACATGCGTGTCATCAGTCGACCGCGATTTCGTCGAAGCGCGCGACGCAGCGGTGAACGCCTCCGTCGGCGCGCAGGTCGGGCTCGCGTGCCAGCAAGATCGTCTGCATGCCGGCCGCCTTCGCCGCATCGAGTTCCTCGACGATGTCCGACAGGAACAGGATGCGCGACGCGGGCTCGTCGATCGCCGCAGCAATGCGGCGATATGACTCCACCTCGCGCTTGGCGCCCATCTCCGTATCGAAATATCCCGAGAACACCGACGACAGATCACCCGCTTCGGTATTGCCAAACAGAAGCTTCTGCGCTGCAACGGATCCTGACGAATACACATAGAGGCGTTTGCCAGCCGCCTCCCATGCACGCAACCGCTCGGGCACCTCGGGGTAGACGTGGGCGCGGTACTCGCCGCTCGCGTATCCGTCGTGCCAGATCATCCCCTGCAACGCCTTGAGCGCGGTGGATTTGCGATCCGCATCGATCCATGACACCAGCAGATCGATGATTTCCTGCTGCGTCGCCGAGACGAGGCCGGCTTCGCTCGCCGCCTCGTGCAACCAGTGCTGCACGTCGGCATCGTCCGTGTGCGTGACGACGAAAGCGGGCAGGCGCTCGCGTGCGTAGGGAAACAGCACGTCCTTGACGAAGCGGATCGAGCTCGTGGTGCCTTCGATGTCGGTCAGGATGGTGGTAATCACGCATCGTCCTCGTTCTGCACTGTGGGAGCGGCTTCCACCGCGACACGTTGCAGTCAATTTGTGGGAGCGGCTTCAGCCGCGATGGTTCACCACGACCCAGAAGAGCACCCTGTCACGCAAGGCGCTGCGCCGGCGGAACGTGTCCGATCTCGGCATTCGCAGCGTAGGCGCCGTCGATCGCGCGTTTTGCTTCGATCGGCGCATCCAGCCGGGTGAAGATCATCGAACTCTCACCGCGTCCGGTCAGCACGATATCGCCGAAACCAAACATGCGTCCCCACGCACTTTGATGAAGGTCGATCGTTTCGATCGACGCGAGATGCAGTTCCTGGGTCTGTCGGCTGACGATTCCGGTCTTGCGCACAACCCGGCGGTTGGTGACGCCCTGTTCGATCGAACGGAGGCGGATCCATTCGTAGATCGCCGGCAGCAGCGCGATGCCGAGCGTCGGGATCGCAAGCAGCAGGAATACGATCAATCGCCACTTCGCGGTCCAGTGCAGCGCGAAGCGGGCAACGATTTTTTCGCCGGCGGCGAGCGATTCGTCGAGATAGTCCATGTCAGCTCGTTGCCGAAGTGTGCGGAATCATCCGCGGGAATCGCTCCGCAATGTCCTCGCCGGTGAACTCGGCAACCCATCCGTCGGTGTTGGTGAACAGGCGGATCGCGATGAAGTAGGGCGATTCGCTCATGTCGAACCAGTGCCGCGTGCGGTCCGGCACGCCGATCAGGTCGCCGCTTTCGCAGAGGATCTCGTACACACGGCCATCGATGTGCAGCGTGAACTGGCCGGCGCCGGCGACGAAGAAACGCACTTCGTCTTCCGAATGCGTGTGTTCGTTGAGAAACTTGCTGCGCATCGCCGCGCGATCGGGATGGTCGGGCGACAGGCTGATCACGTCGACCGCCTGATAGCCTTTCTCCTGCATCAGCCGGTCGATGTCGCTTCGGTAGGCTGCGATCACCTCGTCCTGGCTCGCGCCGGGCTTCACAGGCTGGGTGGCCGCCCATTGCTCGAACCGCACGTTGACCGCGCCCAGTTCGCGCGAGATTGCAGCGGGATCGGTCCAGGTACCGACAACCGCGTCGGGAATGCCTTTGTCGTAGATCCGCAAACGGCTCATGTTCAGTGTCCTCGAAGGCGCTTCAGGTCCAGCTCGCAACCCAGCAGGAACTCGAACGCTTCCAGGTGGCGTTTCGTTTCCTGCATGTCACGTCCCCATGTGTAGATGCCGTGGCCGTCGATCAAGTACCCGTGCAACGATTTCCCCGAGTCGATCCATGCATCGACCTCGCGCACCAGCACGGCCATGTCCTGCGTGTTGGCGAACACCGGCACGTCGAGCACGCTGTCGTGCGTGGTGAATCCGGAAATCGCCTTCTGCAATTCCCATCCCTCAAATCGCACGACACCTGCGGGTGCAAACAGGCGCGATGCGACCGTCTGCGTGCGCGAATGGGTGTGCAGCACCGCACCGGCGGCTGGGAAGCGACGGTAGATCTGCGTATGCAAGGCCGTCTCCGCGGACGGACGCGCCGTCGTGCCGATCGCGTTGCCGTCAAGATCGACCACCATGATGTCGTCGATGCCAAGGTTGCCCTTGTCGCGACCCGAGATCGTGACCGCCGCGTGGCTCGCATCGAGCCGCATGGAGAAATTGCTGCTTGTCGCCGGGGTCCAGTCACGGGCGCCCAGATCGCGGCCGGCTTCGGCGATCTGGCGCGCCCGTTCGGCAAGTGCGCTTCGATCGATGGATGCGTCGGTATTGATGGATCCGCTCCTGACGATGGATGGCCAAACTGCGCGACACTATACCGGAGCGTGGTGCAATGACCGCTTCATCCGCGGGTCATTTGGCGTCGGGTACCGTTCGGTTGCCGTGCGGCCGCAAGCTGCGCAGCAACATGCGCTCTTGACGGTGGCCGCGGTATAGTCCGGTCGCCATCAGGCACTTGAATCCAGAACGCGCCGCGAGGCGTATCCATGTTCACCTTCATGACAGGAGTGACCATGTCCGACCCAGCCGAAAGCCAGGCCAGACGCCGTTTCCTCACGCTGGCACTCGCCGGCGTTGTTGCTGCACCGATTGCCACGTCCCTGCTGCCACGATTCGCGCATGCAGAGGATCTGCCGCACGTCGATCCGAACGATGCGACGGCGAAGGCGTTGAGCTATACCGAAGACGCGACGACCGCCGCGAGCAATCCCACCTACAAACCTGGTTCCGCGTGTGCCTCGTGTTTGTTCTACCAAGGCAAGGCCGGCGACGAGTATGGCCCCTGCCAGATCTTTCCCGGCAAGGCGGTACACGCGAAAGGCTGGTGCGCGAGCTACAACAAGAAGGCGTAATCAACCCGTTTGTGTTCCGGTCCGGTACCTGCCGGGCCGGAATTTGCGTCAAGACGGTTTGATTCCCGACACGGGCCTCTCGGCAAACGGGACCGCCCGCTGTCACAATCGCGATCCACTGCAGACCCGGATCCGCGTTTGGACATCCTGACACCCGCGCTCGTCGCCGTCCTCGCCACTTTCGGCGGTTTGTGCGTTGGCGTCCTTTTCATGTTCTGGCTTTCTCGTGGATGGATCGACTCGGCGCATGCCGCAGGCGCGGCTGGCCGCGATGCGCAGGCGGCGTCGCTGGGCGAGCAGCGCGATGCGGCCGCCGCGCGTGCTGACGAATTTGCCGCGCGTGTCGAGCGGTATGAACGCGACTGGAGTCAGGCGGAGCACACGCTTCGCGAGGTTTCCTCGCGGGCGGCGGCGCACCAGGCGCAGGCCGAGAGGCTCGGACACGAGCTGGCCGATGCCCGCCGCAGTCGCGACGATGCGCAGGCGCGGTTGGTCGATCTCACGCGCCAGCACGCCGCGCTCGAAGCGGGATCGACCGCGCAATCGCAGGCCGCGACGGAAAAGCTTCATTTGCTGGAACAGGCGGAGCTGCGACTGCGCGAGGCATTCCAGAATCTTGCCAACCGCATTCTGGAGGACAAGGCCGAGCGCTTCCGCGAGCAGAGTGCGGTGCAGCTCGGTGGCCTGATCGATCCTCTGAAGCTTCAGCTCAAGGAATTTCGCGAATCGATCACCCAGACGCACGCCAACGACCAGCGCGAACGCGGGATGCTCGCGCAGGAGATCCAGACACTCAAGCAGCTCAACCAGCGCATCAGCGAAGACGCCATCAACCTTACGCGTGCTCTGAAAGGCGATACGCGTTCGCAGGGCGCATGGGGTGAACTCGTGCTCGAACGCGTGCTGGAAGCCTCCGGTCTGCAGGAAGGGCGCGAATACACCACGCAAGCCAGCTTCAGTGATACGGAAGGCAGTCGGCAGAGACCCGACGTGATCGTGCGCCTGCCCGAGGACAAGGACATCGTCATCGATGCGAAAGTGTCGCTGGTCGCCTACGAGCGGTTCTGTTCGGCGGCCGACGATGCGGCGCGCGCGAGTGCGCTGGTCGAGCATGTCGGCTCGCTGCGTCGGCATATCGACGGGCTCTCGGCGCGCAACTACGACGACATCGACGGCTTGCGCACACTCGATTTCGTGCTGCTGTTCATTCCGATCGAGGCGGCCTTCATTGAAGCGGTGCGCGCGGACGACCGGCTCTATACGCACGCACTCGCCAAGAACATCTCGCTGGTCAGCCCGAGCACCTTGCTGGCGACCTTGCGCACGGTTGCGCATCTGTGGCGCATTGAACGGCGCAACGTCAACGCGATGGAGATTGCCCGCCGTGCGGCACAGCTGCACGACAACTTCGCGCTGCTGGTCGATGAACTGGTGTCGATCGGCACCCAGCTCGATAAAGCGAAGAATGCGCATGCCAGTGCGATGCGTCGCCTGACCGAAGGCGGAAAGGGTAGCGTGCTGCTGCAGGTGCAGAGCCTCGCCGAGATGGGCGCGCCGGTGAAGAAGAGTCTCCCTGCCGGGTTGCTGAACTCGGCCGGGGCGATTTCTGGCGATGAGTCGGCTGGCGAGGCGCCCTCCGCCGTCGGTTGAGGCAGGGAGTCTCCCCCGGGAATGCTGGAATCGCGCGACCTTTGAAGCGATTTCCGCCTGGCGGAGGCGGCTCCTGGAATTCGTTGCGCATTCGATGATCCCTGCGCCCGGTGTCCTGCGTATGTAACCCCGTGAACGAAATCTTCTCAACGGGAGTTACCGCAATGGACAGTAATCAACTTCGCAAGATCGCCATGGTTGTCGGCGTCGGCATCGTGCTGGCGGCGGGACGTGCAATGGCTGAAACGCCCGCAGATGGCGGCTTCTATCCGGGCTGGGGCCTATTTGGCAGCGGCAAGAACATCGCCGCGTTTAACCTCGGTGGAAATCACGCCGACACGGCGAGCGCCGCAATCGTGGGCACGGATGGTTCGCTCTACGTTGCCGGCACAGTCACCGCAACGGATGGACACAACCGCATGGCCATCGCCAAATTCAACGCGGCGGGTGTGCTTGATCCCGAATTCAGCGGCGATGGTCTCATGACGACGATCGGACCAGATACGAACGCGACGAGTATCGCATTCACCAGTGAAGGCTATCTGCTGGTTGCCGGATACCGTGTGGTGAATGGGACTGACTACGACTTCGTCGCCTGCCTCGTGACCTCAGGCAATGGTCTCAACAAGCAGTTTGCGGGTGTCGCGAACAGCTGCGTCACCGCGACGTTCTTCCCGGGAACGCAGGATATCGTCAGGGCAATTGCGATCCAGCCCGACGGCAAGATCGTGCTCGCCGGAACCACGGGTATTGCGACTCCCACCGACCGCTACGCCGCGTTCGCACGCTTCAACGCGGACGGCACGCCCGACAACGCGTTCGGCAATATCCAGGCGTCGAACATCTCGATCGTGCGCAACAACAACGTCTTCACCCGCCACGACGTGCAGGCAGTCGGCATCGCATCCAATGGCAAGATCGTCGCGGTCGGAAGCACGGTGGTCGTTGGTGGGTCGGAAGTCGCGGGCCTGATGATCCGGCTCGACGCGAATGGAATCCAGGAGGACATCGGTCCGACCAAGGAATTCCCGTTTTCCCGCGACAACAGCCAGAACCGCGATACCGGAGTGCACTCGATGGTGCTGGTCCGTTCTCCCGACTCGGTTGACGACGATGTCGTCGTCAGCGGCTATGTGGAACTCAGCGGCGGCGTCAACAGTGGATTTCTTGCGAAAGTTCTTCCGCAGGGCGTTCTTGACTCGGCATTCGGCGAGGGCAACGGATTCACTGCGGTAACGCCGGCCAGCGGCGACCTCGATTTTCTGCGCCTCTCGCGCCAGCCCGACGGCAGCTTCGTGGCGATCGGCCAGCGGCCGGCAAGCGATGGACTCGACATCGATGTACGCCGGTTTACCCGCAACGGACTGGTGGACCACGCATTCGGCAACGATGGAGGCGTCACTATCGACTTCGGGACCACTGGCCAACTGGATTTCGCTTCGGCCGTCGTTGCGGACAAGGACGCGATCTACATCGCGGGGTATTCGTATATCAGCGTGAGCGACTACGACTTCGTCGTCGCCAAGCTCGGCCTCGACCGCATCTTCGCGGACGGCGTGGATCTCCCCTGACCCTTGTCGCCTGATGCCATGTGCAACAGCACCGCCCGTGATGGGCGGTGCTTTTTTTTTCACGCAGACTGCGGCAGCAACACGACGACCTCGTGCGTGCCTTCGTCCGCCATCAGGCCAATCCGGTTTGACGGCTGCGCGTCGCCATCGAGAAACACGCGTGGCGTTTCTTCCGTGCCTTCGCGCCGGATCTCGATCCGGTAGCTGGCTTCTCCGAACCGGTACTCGATGCGCAGCGAAGGCCACGCTGCCGGAATGCGCGGACGCAGCACCAGCTCCTTGCCTTCGCGATGGACTCCGAGCAGTGACTCGACGATCAACCGGTACATCCAGCCGGCCGAACCGGTGTACCAGGTCCAGCCGCCGCGTCCGACGTGCGGCGACACGGCCAGCACATCCGCCGCCGCCACGTAGGGCTCGACCATGTAGGTCTGCACCGTGGCCGGTGAACTGCCATGCCGCACTGGATTGATCATGTCGAACAATTCCCACGCGCGTTCGACGCGGCCTGCTTCGGCGAATGCCATGATCGCCCAGATGGCGGCGTGCGTGTATTGCCCACCGTTTTCGCGCACGCCCGGCACGTAGCCGCGGATGTAGCCGGGGTCGTTCTTCGGATGATCGAACGGCGGTTCGAGCAACTCGATCAGTTGCGCATCGGGTTTGACCAGATACTTGTCGAGCGAGTCGAGGGCCTGCTTCGTGCGCTCCGGCGCACCGACGCCGGACAACACCGACCAGCTCTGAGCGATCGAGTCGATCTTGCACTGATCCGCCGACGCGGTTCCGAGCGGAGTGCCATCGTCGAAGTACGCACGCCGATACCACTCGCCGTCCCAGCCATCGCGCTCGAGCGCGACGCGCAGGCGTGCAGCCTCGTTCTGGCAGCGTTTCACGAATTCTCCGTCACCGCGATATCGCGCGACCTCCGAGAATTCGATCAGCACGTGATACAGGAAGAATCCCAGCCAGATGCTCTCACCGCGACCTTGCCGGCCGACGTTGTTCATGCCGTCGTTCCAGTCGCCGCTGCCGATCAGCGGCAGTCCGTGCTCGCCCATGCGAAGGCCGTGCTCGATGGCGCGCACGCAATGCTGGTAGAGGTCGGCACTCTCGGTGGAGCGCATCGGCATGTCGTAGTACGACTCCTCGCCCGGATTGAGCGGACGCCCGTCGAGGAATTCGGCGCGCTCGTTGAGGATTCCCCAGTCGCCACTTGTTTGCGTGTAGCGGCAGGCGGCGAGGGGCAGCCACAGATAATCGTCGGAACACTGGGTGCGGACGCCGCGACCCGCTGGCGGATGCCACCAGTGCTGCACATCGCCTTCGCGGAACTGGCGTGACGCACAGGTGACGAGCTGCGCGCGCAACAGCTCCGGCGCCGCATGCACCAGCGACATCACGTCCTGCAACTGGTCTCGAAATCCGAACGCGCCGCCGGACTGGTAGAAGCCACTGCGCCCCCACAGACGGCACGAGATCACCTGGTACAGCAGCCAGCCGTTGGCAACCGCGTTCAGCGCATGATCCGGCGTTTCGACCACGACGGCGCCGAGCAGGTGGTTCCAGCGTGCCGCATTTCCTTCATACGAGACGCGCGCCGCACCCGAGCGGCGGAAACGCCTGATGATCGCACTGGCGTCCTCGGCATCGCGTCCCGCACCGAGCCGGAACAGCAGCGTACGGGTCTCGCCGTCGGCGAGCTCGAGCGGCACCTGGATCGCGCCGCACGGATCCAGACCCGCGCCGATGCGACCGCTGAGCGACGTGCGCTTGAGCGCTGCGGGCGAGCGCATGCTGCAATTGCGTCCGACAAACTCGGTGCGATCGCCAGTGAGGGTGCGTTGCGCATCGTCGACATCGAAGAACGCAACGAGGTCGCCGAATTCAGTGCTGTACGCATTGCGTGCGAGCAGCGCCCCGCTGGTGTCGATCTCGGTGACGATGTGCATCGCGGTCTTGGCGTGCAGGTCGCCGAGCACCCACTCGACATAGCCGGTTGCGGAAAGGCGTCGGGTCCGACCGGAGTCGTTGCGCAGGCGCAGCGCGAAGAATTTCACCGGCGCTTCCGGATCCACGTGGATGCGCAGCTCGCTTGCGATGCCGTCCTCGATCGTTTCGAACACGCTGTAACCGAAGCCGTGGCGCGACAGGTAGCGCGCTCCGCCCGGTGCGGGGGAGGGCGTCGGCGACCAGAAGTGGCCGGTTTCCTCGTCGCGGATGTAGAACGCCTCGGTGTTGGGATCGCACACCGGATCGTCGCTCCACGGCGTCAGGCGATACTCGTGCGCGTTCTCGAACCAGGTGTACCCGGCACCGCTCTCGGACACGACGCAGCCGAACACCGGATTGGCGATCACGTTGACCCACGGCGCCGGCGTCCGCTGGAGATTGTCGGTCGCGATGATGTATTCGCGGCTGTCGCGCGAAAATCCGCCGATGCCGTTCAGCAGAGTGCGCGGCGGCAGTGCAATGTTCTGCACAAGACCGCGCTCGAACGTCCGGGTGGGAACGAGGCGTGGCACCGATTCGGCGACGTCGCGTGCGCGAAGCTGCTCGATCAGCGTGCCGTCCTGGTCCGACAGCACCACACGCGCAACCGATTGCATCAGCACGCGGTCTTCGTGATTGATCTGTTCGACCGCGCGCACGAACACCCCGCCCGGTCGGTCGACCATGTTGGCGTCGACACTGGCGGCGATCACGCCGTGGATCTCGTCGTGCAGGTTCTGCCGGTAACCTCCGCTTTCCTCGTTCCAGATCACCAGGTCGAATGCCAGTCCCTTGAGGCGGCAGTAGGCGTGGGCGTGAACGAGTTCGCGCACGATGTCGATCGTTGCCGCGTCGCCGACCTGCAGCAGCACGATGGGCAGGTCGCCGGAGATCGCGTGCGCCCACAGGCCGGACTGTCCGCGGCGGTTGCTCGCGATGACCCCTTGCGGCGCACGTCGAAGGGGATCGACGTACACCAGGCATTCGGCCAGGCGTGCGTAGGTCTGCGCGTCGATTTCGCTGACGTTGATCTGCCCGAGCACGACCCGGCTGTGGGTCCACGCAAGGTCGATCACGCGATCGGCGAGGTGGCGGTCGTGGTACTTGTCGGCGAGTGCGAGGCACGCATCGCGCGTATCGGCAACGCCGGTGACCATGTCGATGCAGATGGTCTGCTCGGGCTTCAGGCGGAACCGGTGGCGGATCGCGACGATCGGATCGAGCACCGAACCGGCGGTATCGGACAGCCTGCCCGGCTGGCGCATCGCGAGCGCGTCGGATCCGCTGCCGCCCCGGCCAATGAAGCGCATGCGGTCGCTTTCGAACGAGATCGCGTCGCTGGGGACGTCGTGCAGCGCGACCAGATGGAACATCCACGGCTGCGATTCGTGGTCCGAACGCGGTCGGCGCGTGCACAGGATCGCGTCGCGCGCCTTGACCAGTTCCGTTTGCACGAACAGGTTGCTGAACGCAGGATGCAAGTCGTCGCTGACGGCTGGAGCAAGCACCACTTCGGCGTAGCTGGTGAACTCCAGCGTGCGCTCGACGCGCGACCGGTTGGTGATGCGCGTGCGACGCAGTTCGATGTCGTCTTCGGGGGAGACGACGACTTCCGTATGCGCGTCGAGCAGGTCGCTGCGTCGCCGGAACTCCACGCGCGACTCGGTAAACACAGCTTCGTAGCTGTCGGTCTTCGCCAATGCAGGCTGGAATGTGGTCGACCAGACCTTGCCGCTGTCGCAGTCGCGCAAGTACCCGAACATGCCCCACGGATCGCGCGTCACGTCTTCACGCCAGCGCGTCATCGCGACATCGCCCCAGCGGCTGTAACCGCTGCCAGCGGCCGTCACCATCACGTGATAGCGTCCGTTGGACAACAACTGCATGGCCGGGCGCCGCGTGTCGGCCCGGCGGAAGACGCGCAGCGGAACCTGCGGCTGATCGGTGATGCTGCGGATGTCGACGATGCCCGGATCGCTTGCCCAGTCGCCGGTCGAACGCGGAACGCGCTCCTGCAACAGCAGCAGCGAGGACTGGAACTGCGGATGGCTTTCGAAACGCCGCTGCATCGTGCGGCCGAGCAACGCATGCGCGAATGACACCAGGCTCATGCCCTGATGGTGCGCCATGTACGAACGGACGATGCTGTGCGTTTCGCCAGGCGACTGGCGCGTCGGCGTGTAGTCGATGGCTTCGTAGAATCCGAGCGATGTCAGCCATCCGCGCGCGGCCATTGCAGCAAGATTGTCTGCCGCAGCGCGTGGTCGAACGGTCAATGCAAGTGCGGTTGCGTACGGTGCAATCACCAGCTCCTGGGACAAGCCGCGTTGCAGGCCGAGGCCGGGAACTCCGAATGCGCGGTACTGATAATTCTGCGCGGCATCGGTGAGGTTGTAACCGGATTCTGAAATGCCCCATGGAACGTCGCGGGCGCGACCGTATGCGATCTGGCGCACCACTGCCGCGTCGCAGGTTTGCGCGATCAGCGACCCGGGGAATGCGGGCATGATCAGCAGCGGCATCAGGTACTCGAACATCGACCCGCTCCACGACAGCAGCGTCGGCGGGCCTTCGTGCGCGGTCAGCAGTCGACCGAGTGCGAACCAGCTGTCCTGCGGAATCTGGCCATAGGCGATGGCGGCGAAGACACCAAGACGCACCTCGGATGCAAGGAGGTCGTAACAACCTGCGTCGCGGCGTGCTTCGCTGACGTTGTAGCCGATCACGAACAGATGTCGCTTTGAATCGAACAGAAATCCGTAGTCGAGACGTGCGAACTCGTCGCAGTCGAGAGCCAGGCGTTCGATCGATTGCAACGCGGCGCGCGCGCGCGCAGTCGGTTCGGCCAAGTGCACGGTGTTGGCAGATTCGGCCGATGCAACCACCGTCTCGCGCGTGTCCGCTGTGATCCGTGCAAGTTGCGCAAGCGTCGGCACGCGTGCGTCCTCGAAGCCGCCACCGGCCGGCAACCAGGAATCGAAGTCGTCGAGGGCATCGCGACATTCGTGCGCGAGCGTCTGCGCCGCCTCGCTCGCCGCAGAATCGACCGGCCACGACGGATCGGCGGCGATCGGCTCGGCGAGTGCACAGATCGCCTGCAACTGCGTGCGAATCGTTGCGACGGTTGCCGCGGATTCGCCTTCGGCATTGGTCAACGCTGCGCGCAGCGAGACGAGCGCGGAGCGACCACTGTCGCCGGCGGCCTCGTCGAGCAATTCGAACGTATCGGCGAGCCCGGCAAACAGCCGCGCGCGGATCACCGGCGCGTCGGCGAGCTGCAGCAGTCCCTGGCGCAGCGTCTGAAGATGGCCCACAAGGTTGCCGCTGTCGACCGTCGAGACGTAGTGCGGAAGCAGCGGCTGCAGCGATGCGGTGTCGTACCAGTTGTAGAAATGCCCGCGATGGCGCTCGAGCTTGTGCAGCGTATCGAACGTCAGTGAGGTGCGTTCGATCAGTCGCTGCAGTCCGATGTAGCCGAGATCCCAGGCGCTGAGGTTCGCCAGCAGGCTGAGGCCGATGTTGGTCGGCGACGTGCGCTGCGCGACCTTCGCAATCGGCTGCTCCTGGAAGTTGTCGGGCGGAAGGTAGTGGTCGTCCGCACTGACGAATCGTTCGAAGAACGCCCACGTGCGACGCGCGGATCTGCGCAGCAGCTGCTGTTGCGTTGCATCGAGTCGGTCATCGACGGCGTTGGTGGAGCGCGACAGCCATCTCTCGATCAACGGCGCAACCAGCCACAGCGCCAACCAGGGCAATGCGATGGGAAACGCGAGGGTCGGGGAGAGGCGCAGCAGCAACAGGCCCGCGCCGATCGCCAGCAGGGGTGCGATCCACGGGGTCGGTGCGAGCAATGCACCGCGCTCGCCTGCGGCGGCGTGCGACGCCACCCACTGCAGAAGCCGGCGACGCGAAACATGCACGCGCCAGCCGGTACGCACGATCGCGTCGAGGGCGAGCCAGCTTTCGTACGGCATGCTGGAAATCGTGAACGCCTGTTGCGCAAACCGGCGCGCGGCGTCGCCCATCGTGAGCAGGAGATGACGGCCGATGGCGACATCCGATGCCTTGCGTACGAGCGAAAGCGCAATGTCGATCAGGGTCGGAAGCAACAGGACAGCCGCCACGAGCAGCGTCCAGTACAGCGGATGCCCGAGCACGGTCCATCCAAGCAGCAGCAGTGCGAGCGCTGCCGGCGTCGACAGACTGCGACGCAGATTGTCGAAGATTTTCCACAGCGACAGGCCACTCAGTGGATTGCGTTCGCGCTGCCCATCGGCCGTTGGAACAGCAGGAAACAACCATTCCGCAATCTGCCAGTCGCCGCGCATCCAGCGACGACGCCGGCTGGCGTCGAGGCGATAGGAGTCGGGGTAGCGTTCGTAAAGCTCAACGTCGGTGACCAGCCCGGATCGCGCATAGCAGCCTTCGAGGAGATCGTGGCTGAGGATGCGGTTGTCCGGAAACCGCGCGGCCATCACCTGCTCGAACGTGTCGACGTCGTAGATTCCCTTGCCGATGAACGAGCCTTCGCCGAACAGGTCCTGATAGGTGTCAGACACGGCGCGAGTGTACGGATCGAGCCCCGGATCGCCGCCGAACAGTGCCGCATAGCGCGACGTGGAGTCGGCGGTGAAGCTGGTGCCGATGCGCGGTTGCAGAATTCCGTAGCCCGACACGACGCGGCGCAGCGTGGCGTCGACGCGCGGCCGGTTGAGTGGATGCTCCATCGTCGCAATCAGCTCGCGCGCGGCGTTTCGCGGCAACTGCGTGTCGGTATCAAGGGTGATCACGTAGCGCGTGTCGCGCAATCGGGTCACGTCGCCGACGATGTGCGAAAACCGGTCGAGTCCGTGGCCGCGCAGCAACGCGTTGAGTTCGCCGAGCTTGCCGCGCTTGCGTTCGAAACCGATCCAGCTGCGTTCGCTTTCACTCCAGCGACGCGGACGCTGCAGCAGGAAGAAGATGTCGCCAGCGTCGGTGGCGTAGCGCGCGTTGAGTCGTGCAATCCCGGTGCTGGCCACCTCGAGGATGCAAGCGTCCGAGTCCCGGGTTTCGGCACTCCAATCGGTGAAATCGGTGAGTAGAGCGTAGAGGATTGCCGGATCGTGATTGGCGAGAAAGCGGATCTCCAGTTCGTCGACGAGCGTTGCGGCCGCCGCTTCGCTACCGAGCAGGGTGGGGACCACCACGAGCGTGCGTGCCTCGGGCGCGACGCCGTCGCGATAATCCATGCGCGCGAGACGGTGTGGTGTCGTGAACTGCCCTGCAAACTGATTGACCAGCGACACGGCCAGCTGGCTCAACGCGACGATCGCGCACGCGCCGGCGACGATCGACAGCCATATCGGGTTGTCCGAGCGCGCCAGTCCCATCAACGGCGACCACGACAGCGCAAGGCCGACGGTCAGGAGGGTCACGAAATACAGCGGAAACGAAACGCCGGACGTGTCGAGAGTGTGCAAGCGACGCTGCGCTCCGCAGCGCTCGCCCAGAAGCGCACGTCCCTCGTCGATCAGGTAGTAGCCGATGTGCCCGGAGACTGCTGCGGCCTCACCTTCGGCGCTGGCGTCCTGCGCGAGCGTGACGACGGTGTGTGCGATTTCGAGTTCGGATTTGCGCGTGCGCTTGGCAAGCTTTTCCACCGCGTGGCGATACTGGTCGCGCGACGAAAAATCCATGTTCGGATAGATTCCGGCCGGATCGCCAGAGAGAATTTTTTCAACGTGACTCGCCGTTTCTACGAATTCGCGCCAATCCGTCGCTTCAAGCAGGCGCAGGCTGCCGATGCTGTTGCTGATCGACACCTGATCTGCGGCTTCCTCCTGGTTGGTCGCATGCACCAGCTGCTCGATCGTCATGCCTGCTTCCTGCAGACGCTGCTCCATCCAGGTCGTTGGCAATGCGAGTGCAGCGCTGTGTCCTTGCAGGCGACGAACCAGCTCGGCGACGAACGCGCCTCGCATCGGCGGTTCCGAGCGGGCCATGTCCGAGACGACCAGAATCAGGCTCTTCGGATCGGCTTCGACGATGCCGATCATGTCGTCGGCCCAGCGGCCGGCGAGATTGCGATAGCGACGGTCGCTGCGCACGCGGAATGCCGCACGCCGAAGGTTTTCGATCAGTGCGAGCCGCAGCATGATCGGAATGGCCCACAGTTCGCCGAGAGTCAGAGGGACGACTTCCTGATACGCATGGACGAAGCGGCTGAAGGTGTCCTCGTCGACCCGCCCGTCGCCGTGCGAAATCGCATTCAGCGCAATGTCGTAGACACGCGGCAACCCTGCGGACGCACCGCGATCGAGCCGCGGAAGTTCCCAGCTGTAGCGTTCGGGGAAATGCCTGCGTGCAGTGCGGACCTGCTCGTCGACCAGGTAGAGATTGTCGAGCAACCATTCGCCTGCCGGGCTGATCCGGTGACCGGCCTTGATCGCCTCGGCGAGAAGCGTGCAACTGCTGCGCAGAACCGCCTCGTTGTCGTCGAGGCGCATCAGGAGATTGTTGTCGGGCCGTTCGCTGATCACCACACGGTGCTTCGTCGCCAGCGCACGCCCGTGTTCCTCCATCTGCTCGGCACTGAGCAGCTCGGCGCGTAGCGGCGCGTCGCCCTCGGTGGAATTTTCGTCGGTCGTGCGGCCACGCGTCGATCGGCGCAGCCAGAATCCAAACCATCGACTGGGCGCCGACATCACAACTCCTGCATGGTGCTGCGACGGGGCAGCGGGCGGTTCGGCGTCAGAGCCATTCATCACATGGGCGCAGGGTCATCGCGCCGGTGCCGTGAACCTGTCCAAAATATCATCTGGACATGAACAGGGTACAAAGTGTCGAACCGGCGCGATGATTGCAGCGCCACGCTAGCCGTTGTGCAATTTGCTGTGGCGGCGCCCGTACCCGAAGTAGATCGCCATGCCGATGACGGTCCAGATGCCGAGCATGAGCCACTGGTACCAGTTTTCCCAGTACAACAAAGTGAGACAGCTGAGCACCCCGATGACGCAGGTGAACGGTGCAAACGGGACGCGAAAGGTTCGCGGAAGATCGGGCTGCGTCTTGCGCAGGATCAGCACGCCGGCACACACCGCGACGAACGCGATCAGCGTACCCATCGAAACGAGATCTCCGAGCACGTCCAGCGGGAATACCGCTGCCAGCGCCGCAATGCCGACGCCGGTGATCACCGTATTGATGTGCGGCGTGCAGTATTTCGGGTGGATCTTCGCGAATACCGGCGGCAGCAGGCCGTCGCGACCCATGATCATGAAGATGCGCGGCTGCGCGATCAGCATCACCAGCACGACCGACGACAGTCCGATCAGCGCACCGATTTCGACCAGCCAGCGCAACCAGCCGAGCTCCGCATGGGCCTTCACGGCAGTGACGACCGGCTCGGCGGTGCCCAGCTGTGCGAACGGCAGCAACCCGGTCAGAACCGCGGCCATGCCGATGTAGAGGATGGTGCAGATCGCCAGCGAGGCGAGGGTGCCGATCGGCAGGTCGCGCTGTGGATTCTTCGCTTCCTGCGCTGCGGTGGAGGTGGCCTCGAACCCGATGTACGAGAAGAACACCAGCGTTGCCGCGCGCATGATGCCGGACCAGCCGAATTTCTCCGGCCCTTCGTTTGGCGGAATGAACGGATGCCACAGATCCGTGTCGACGTAGCGCCATCCGGCGACGATGACGATGACGATCAGGCTGACCTTGAGGATCACCATCCCAACGTTCGCGCGGCTCGATTCGCGGATGCCGATGTAGCACAACCAGGTGAGTGCCAACACGATGCAGACTGCCGGAAGATTGATCAGCGCGCCGGTCGAGACGAGATGGCCGTCGGTGTAGGCCAGTGGCGCATTGGTCAGCACTGCGGGCAGGTGGATTCCCATGTGATCAAGCAGGCTGGTGAAATAACCGGTCCAGCTCACCGCGACCGCGGACGCCGACACGCCGTATTCGAGCACCATGTTCCAGCCGATGAACCAGGCGACGCCCTCGCCGAGCGTTGCGTACGCATACGAATACGAACTGCCCGACATCGGGATCAGTGTGGCGAATTCCGCGTAGCACAGAGCGGTGAAACTGCAGCAGAGCGCCGCGATGACGAACGCGAGGATGATCGCCGGCCCCGCGTGTTCTGCCGCGGCTTGTCCGGTGATCACGAAGATGCCGCCGCCGATCACTGCGCCGATGCCGAGCGCGGTCAGACCCCACGGACCCAGTGTGCGTTTCAGCGCGGGGCCGTCGCCATTGTCGTACTCGGAGAAATCTGTTTTGCGGGCGAGGAGTTGCGCAAGCATGGTGGCGTCACCGGAAAGCGTTCGCGGGTCGCACAAAGGCCGGCGCGATGCCGGCCTTTGCGGTGAGTGGCTCAGACAGCCGCAGGTCTCAGACGCTGTTGCCCGGCGCCAGCTGGCTGCGCTTGTAGCCGTATTGCGAGTAGAGAATCAGCCCGAGGCCGGCCCACACGACGAACACCACCTTGGCCGTCAGGCTCAGATTGACGAACAGCAGCAGGCAACCGATCACTGCGAGCGGGCAGACGATCCATGCCGCAGGTGTGCGGAACGGTCGGACCCGGTTGGGCTGTTGCCTGCGCAGAATCAGAACGCCGATCGACACCATCGCGAACGCCAGTAGCGTTCCGGAATTGGAGGTGTCGGCCAGTTTGCCGACCGGGAACAATGCCGCACAGATGGATACGACCACGCCCGTGATCACGGTGATCACATGCGGGGTATGGAATCGTGGATGGATGCGCGACAGCATTTCAGGCAGCAGGCCGTCACGCGACATGGTGAAGAAAATGCGTGTCTGACCAAACATCATCATCAAAATCACCGACGGCAGCGCGAGGATCGCCGCGATGCCGATCCAGTTGCCGAGCGCGGGATGTCCGAGGAGTCGCAGCACATGGGCAAGCGGCTCCTTGCTGCAGACCAGCGCCTGTGACTGCGCGCACGCAGCGGCCATTTCCGGGCTGCCGGGATCCAGCGGCATGCCATTCGGACCGAGAATCGGCTGTGCACCCACCGAACCGGCAGCGCCGTAGCCAACGAGCAGATAGAAAATGGTGCAGACCACCAGCGATCCGATCAGCCCGATCGGGATGTTGCGATTGGGATTCTTTGTTTCCTCGGCTGCGGTCGAGACCGCATCGAAGCCGACATAGGCGAAGAAGATCGACGCGGCGGCACCGAGCACACCGACGCCTCCCATCGGACTGCCCCATCCACCCGGCAGGAACGGCTCGAAATTCGCGTGCTTCACTGCGGGCACCGCGATGCACACGAACATGGTCAACGCGATAATCTTGATCGTGACCAGCACTGCATTGACGCGCGCACTCTTCGAGGTGCCGATCACCAGCAGGTACGTCACCGCGAGGGAGATCCCGAACGCGAGCACGTTGAAGCCGCCGCCGTTGTAGTAACCCGTGCGCAGGTAAGCCGGCAACGCGAGTCCACCCGGCGCGACCAGACCGAACAGGTCCGTGTGCGCGAGCAGGCCGTTCATGTAACCGGACCAGCCGACCGACACCACCGCCGCGCCGACCGCATATTCGAGCACCAGTGCCCATCCGACGATCCACGCGAGCATTTCGCCGAGGACGCCGTAGGTATAGGTGTAGGCCGACCCGGACACCGGCAGCATCGAGGCGAGTTCGGCGTACGCAAGGGCGGCCAGGCCGCAGACGATCGCTGCGATGACGAAGGCGATCATCATCGACGGACCGGCTTTCTGACCCGCTTCGGCGGTGAGCACGAAGATGCCGGTGCCGATGACCGCGCCGATGCCGAGCAAGGTGAGCTGGACGGGACCCAACTGGCGTTTCAGGGATTTCCTTTCCGCTGTCGCAAGAATCTGATCAAGCGGTTTGACTCGCCAGAAAATCATCGTATCCCCTTTGGAAGACTGTCGCGGATCGTCGCTTTCGGCACGGCGTCGCGGGACGTCGCTGCCATCGAAGCATTCACATGCCGGAAGGCACAGGCGGCATGGCACCCCGTAAAATACGCGACCCCCGCCGGACCGGCAAGCGCAGACGCAATGAACGTCGACTCGACACTGCATCGCCCGCTGCAGCCGCATCAATCCAGCTGGCTGGCATCGCTCACCGGGTATGAAGCCACCTGTCCGGACGAATCGCCAACCGTCGCGTTGTTTGCGTCGTTCATGGCGGCGTGTCCGGATGCCGCCTCACGCGAGCGCAAAGCAGGCCATCTCACCGGCTCCGCGTGGCTGGTCAGCGCCGATGGACGACACGTGCTGCTGACGCACCACCGCAAACTCGGTCGCTGGTTGCAGCTCGGCGGTCACGCGGATGGCGACACGAATCTGGCCCGTGTCGCGCTGCGCGAAGCGGAAGAGGAGTCCGGCTTGACCGATCTGGTTGTGAATGCTGCCCTCTTCGACCTGGATCGCCATGCGATTCCGGCACGTGGCGACGAGCCCGAACACTGGCACTACGACGTCCGCTACGTCGTGCGGGCAACCGGCTCGGAGCATTTTTCGGTCAGCGGCGAATCCCATGCGCTGGCGTGGCGCGACATCGGGGAGCTCGCGGTCGGCACCGACGTCGATGCGTCATTGCAGCGAATGGCGCGCAAATGGTGTTTGCGAGGCTGCTGGTAACGCATCGCGGCGGAAGCCGCTCCCACGGGCGCGTATCGGAAGCACAAAAAAACCCGCACGAGGCGGGCTTGATTGGTGCCGAAGGTGGGACTCGAACCCACACGCTTTTAAGGGCGGCGGATTTTGAGTCCGCTGCGTCTACCGATTCCGCCACTTCGGCGGCACTCCGGCGACCTGCAGTCGCTCGGGGCCGCGGAGTATAAGGGAATCGTCGGCAATTCTGTAGAAGCGGAGTCGCCGGCGATACATGGGAGCGGCTTCAGCCGCGACGCTTCGCAGGGGATCACCGGAAATTCTGTCGGACTGGCTTCAGCCGCAGTGCTTTCGTCAGCATCTCA
This sequence comes from Dokdonella sp., assembly GCF_039926425.1. GTDB lineage: Bacteria > Pseudomonadota > Gammaproteobacteria > Xanthomonadales > Rhodanobacteraceae > Dokdonella_A. The sequence goes on along the minus strand of NZ_JBDSWZ010000184.1, from coordinate 1,980 downwards.
TTTGCGGCAGGGCATCGCGGCTGAAGCCGCTCCTGCGATGCAGCGTCAAGAACGGATGGCAACCTCTGGTCAGCCGACGTCGTCAAGCGCCATCGCGATTTCACTACACTCATACCAGCCTGCTTCGGTCGGGTAGAACTTCGAGCACGAGTCGAGCGGGCGGCGATAGATGTGCAGCGACACCGCGTTTGCGTCGTCGCTGGGATTGAGGATCGTGTGGTACTCGTGCGGGGGAATCAGGCTTCCCGCCGATCCGGTGCCGGCGTTCATCGTGCCACGTGGCTCGAAGCGGAAGCGACCGTCCTTCGTTTCCAGCAATTCGTACGGGGTGATTTCAAGAAAGCCCTGCCACACGCCTTCCACGCACCAATGGCCAGCGTGATCATGGATCGGCGTGCCTTGCTGCGGTCCCCACGTCATCGCGACGACGCTGTAGCCGTGTTTTTCGCTGCGATAGAGCTCGCGGCGCGCGTAGTGATCCTCGACATTCTCGAACACGCACGATGGCAGACACACGTCCGGATCGCGGATCAGCTTGCATAGCGCATTGCGCAACGCGTCGGTCGTCTTTGCCTCATCCGGCAGCATGACCGCGGCGTCAACGGCATCGATCAGTTGGCGTGCGCCGGGAAAATCGAGCGAAAGCATCAGTGGGGTCCTTGATGGGCGTCGTTCGCGGGACGGCGGTCAACGACGACGGGGACCGGAGTCCGGGATCGCCTGATTCTAACGCTTGCCCAGAAACCGTGCGATGGCCGCCCCGAACCGCGGGATGTCGACGAGGAACGCGTCGTGGCCCTGCGGACTGTCCAGTGCAACGAATTCGACCTCCGCACCGGCCGCTTCGAGGCCTTGCGCGATCTGCTCCTGCTGCGGCAGCGGAAACAGGATGTCGGTTTCGACGCCGATCACCAGCGCTCGCTCCACCACAATGCGGGCCAATGCCTTGGCAACACTTCCGGAGCCGTGCTCGGAAATATCGAACCAGTCGCTTGCGCGCGAGAGATAGAGGTAACTGTTTGGATCGAAGCTGCGCACAAAGCGCCTCGCGTGCGCGGCCAGATACGACTCGACCTGGAACTCGACCGCGAACGGCTCTTCTTCCCGCTGTTCCGAATCGAGCCGGATGCGCGCGAACCGACCGACCCATTCCATCGCGGAGCGATACGTGATCACGCCGAGCTTGCGCGCGATCGACATGCCCGCTTCCGGATACCGCTCGTCGTCGTAGGAACCGTTGTTCCAGTTCGGATCGAGACGGATCGCTTCGCGCTGGAGTGAGCGGATCGCGATGGCAAACGGCTGTGCCTGCGGAGCGGTGGAGATGCTGATGTGCGTACGCGCACTGCCCGGATGCAGCACGAGGTAGGCGAGTGCGGTCATTCCGCCCATCGAATTTCCGATCAGGCAGGCAAGCGATTCGATGCCGAGGCTGCGCACCAGTTCGTGGCTGGCATTTGCGGCGTCTTCAAGCGTCAGTTCCGGAAAATCAAGTCGATACGCGTCGCCCGTCGATGGATCAATGTCGGCTGGGCCGGTGGATCCCTTGCAGCTTCCGAGCGTGTTCACGCAGATGACGAACCAGCGGTCGGTGTCGATGTATCTGCCGGGTCCGATCATGTCTTCCCACCAGCCTGGCGACGGGTCGGCAGCGTTTGATGCCGCATGCGCGCTTGGAGACAGCCCGGTGAGGATTAGAATGGCGTTGTCGCGGTGCGCGCCAAGCGTGCCCCAGGTTTCGTAGGCCAGTCGCGCACCCGTCAGTACACCCCCGCGCTTCATGGCGAACGGCGAGGACAGCGTGAACCACAGGCGGGCGTCGGACATGCGGGCGGGGCGAATGCAATGCGGAGGCGCAATGTAACGGGCCGGATGCGTGCCGCCAAGTTGGCGGGCCGAAATTGAAACGCCGGAGAATGAAACACGAAGGGCACTAACAACACAAAAACGCTCGTTCGATGGCGTAACGATCGACGCTGA
>NZ_JBDSWZ010000183.1:0-18477 GCF_039926425.1 Dokdonella sp. | reverse complement strand
AGACCTTGTAGCGACCGCGCGTCGGCACGTACATCGCGTTGTCGATCAGTTCGCGCACATTGTCGACGCCGGTGTTGCTCGCGGCATCGATTTCCAGAAGATCGACGAAACGCCCCGCATCGATCTCAACGCAGGCACTGCATTCGCCGCAGGGCGCGGAGGTGGGCCCCTTCTCGCAGTTGAGCGACTTGGCGAAAATGCGCGCGATCGTGGTCTTGCCGACGCCTCGGGTACCGGTGAAGAGAAACGCGTGATGCAGGCGGCCGCTATCGAGCGCGTGCGTCAGCGCACGCACGACGTGCTCCTGGCCGACGAGTTCGGAAAAGCGGCGGGGACGCCATTTGCGCGCTAGGGCCTGGTACGACATCGGAGATCCGCGAACGGGAGCGCGATTGTAGCAAGCACACAACCGAAGCACGTCGTGCAGCGGCCGTCGACGTCGGTGAGCGAACGCAACATGAACCGCAAGGGTGGCAGCTCCGCCAGCCACACCCCGGCACCCGAATCACTCACTACCGTTGCTTCCTTCCGGACCTGGCGGGATTCGCAAGCTATCGTCGCGGGGGGACCGACGGAGCCGCCATGAAGACGACGGCGTGACACTGATGCAGCAGCTAAAAATTGGCGGAGAGAGCGGGATTCGAACCCGCGAAACGGTATAACCCGTTTACACACTTTCCAGGCGTGCTCCTTCAACCGCTCGGACACCTCTCCACACGCATGCTGCAGCCCGCTTTGCGGGTCGCGCAGGATACCCGCCGGGCGTCCGCGGCACAAGCGCGTCGCCCAATTCCGCGCCGTGCTTCGTTCCGCCGAAAACCCACAAAAAAAAGGGGCCTCCCCGAAGGAAGGCCCCTTGCAGACATCCGCTACACGTCAGCGCGCGTGACGGCGCAGCGCTGCGGACAACCGGCCGACGTGCGGCGCGAGGCGCGTGGATTGCGCGCTGCAATCGAGGGTGATGTCATCCATGATCGCACTCGCATTCGCACCGCCATCCGCGGACCAGTTGAACTGCACCGCGTGCGATGCGCCGTCGAGATACTGCGCCGGAACCTCGAACGTCTGCGCCACATACTCTCCGGCGGTATCGCCGCCGACCACGTTCAGCACCGTCGCACCATCGATGGTGATCGTCAGTGTTGCGGTCGGATCGCCTGCGATCTCATTGATCAGCCAGTAGTTCAACCAGCGTGGCTGACCAGCCGGGAAGACGACCGACTGCGCGAGCGTCGACGTGTTCTGCTGGTCGGTGCCACCGAACCACACGAACCAATCGCCGGTGCGCGCAACGATCGTCGCATTGTCATCGCAGCTCGCGTCGCAGAACGCGGTGCCGAACTTGCTGTCCACGCTGGTCCATGCACCGTCGGAGCCTGCGCCGATCTCGAAGCCCGGGTCGGCGAACAGCTGGGTCGGCGCGCACGTTTGGGCGGAACCCTCGAATCCGTCCGCGAAGATCAGGTCGACTGCCGCCGCGGTGCAGGTCACCGCGATGTTCGTGACATTGGCCGTGGCAATCGTGCCGCTGCCATTGACGACCGTGCAGGTCTGCGCCGGCGCGGTTGGCTGTGTGGTCACAGTAACCGAGTAGGACGCACCGGTCGTGAGCGAATCGGCAAACGTGAACGCACCGTCCGCCGCGACAGGCAGAACGCTCGAGCCATTGAGGCTCAGCACAAGTCCGCTTCCGGTCAAGCCACTGACTGTGCCACCGACGGTGAACGTCGCGGCGCCAGCACAGGTCACGATCACATTGGTCACGTTGGACGTGCCGATGCTGCCGCTGCCGTTGGATACCGTGCACGTTTGCGGCGAGGGCTGCGTGCCGATCGCGACGACATAGTTCTGTCCGATCGACAGTGCGGTCGGGAACGTGAAGGTGCCGTTCGCCGACACCGGCAAGCTGTTGGCGCCGTTCAATGTGAGAACGAGACCACTGGCCGCAAGTCCGCTGACTGTGCCACCGACCGTGTAGGTCGTCGGCGGAGTCGTGCATGTCACCGCGACGTTGGTGACATTGGACGAACCGATGGTCCCATTGCCATTGGCGACTGTGCAGTTCTGCGTGGGGCTGGTCGGTTGCGTGCTGACCGTCACCGCATAGGTCGCCCCCGCGGCGAGCGAGCCGGGGAAGGTGAACGATCCGTTCGCCGACACCGGCAGATTCGTTCCACCATTCAGTGCCAGAACGAGACCGCTACCGGCGAGGCCACTGACCGTTCCGCCGACCGTGAAGGTTGCACCGGCTCCACCGCAGTCGACCTGGACATTGGTCACGTTGGCGGTGCCGACTGCACCGCTTCCGTTGATCACGGTGCAGGTCTGCGCCGGACCGGTCGGCTGGGTTCCAACGGTCACCGAGTAGCCACTACCCGAGGCAATGCCGGCGGGGAACGTGAAGCTGCCGTTGGCCGCAATCGGAAGGTTGTTCGCTCCGTTCAATTTGAGAACCAGCCCCGACCCTGTGAGCGCAGTGACCGTTCCGCCGATCGTGAAGGTCTGCGGCGGCGGGGTGACACACGCAACAGTCACGTTCGTGACGTTGGACGAACCGATCGTTCCACTGCCGTTGCTCACGGTGCAGGTTTGCGTCGGCGATGCGGGCTGGGTGACGACGGTGACCGCGTAAGGTGCGCCGGTCGCCAGCGGTCCGGGGAAGGTGAAGGCTCCGTTCGTCACGACCACGAGATTGTTCGAGCCGTTGATCTGCAGCACGACCTGCGTGCCGGCGAGACCACTGAGCGTGCCGCCAACGGTGAAGGTTCCTGCACCTGCAGGGATGGTGAAGTCGGCGTTCGAGACATCGAAGAACAGATTGCTCGCACAGCTCACGCTGACGCGGCCCTTGGTGGTTGCAATCGACGGCACGGTGATGCTGGCCGTTCCCGAATTCGGAACTCCGGTCGCGAGCGTGTACGGAAACGTCTGGCCGCCGTCGCTGGACATCGTGATGTCGACCGTCGCGCAATTGACGGGTGCGACGTTGGTGTTGGCGACGTTCCAGGTGACTGATTGCGTGGACGACTGCGGCCAGCTGAGCGCGGTGTTTGGCGCCGTCACCACGAAAGGACCAGCGGTGTTCGTCACGTTCAATGAGATGTCCGCGCTCTGGCTGGTGCCGGCGCCCGGACGGTTGTCACGTGCTGTGAGGCGGAACTTGAGGACCCGGGTGGTCGTCGGCAGGATATTTCCCTTCACCGGGACGCCAGTGAGGATCGTCGACAGCGACGGAAACATGCGCGAACCGCTGACGGTCGGCGAGAACGAACGGAAGATCGGTCCACTGCCGATGTCGCCGCCACTGAGCGGATTGGCCGGACCGAGGTCCCATTGCTCCCAGTCATAGGTGAGCGAATCCTGCGCGTCTGCATCCGTTGCCGACCCGGTGAGAACGAACGGCGTGTTGGCGGGAATCGTCAATCCAGTCGGAAGACCCGCCGTGTCGATCACCGGTGCGACGTTGCTGTTGTTGACGGCAACCGCGCAATTTCCGCCACCGTTGCTGTAGTTGGTGATTTCCTGGAGGCTGATTGCATGGAAGAAAGGATCGGAGTGCGGCTGCAGGTCGTCCGCGCCGCAGATGCCGGCATAGGCCATGATAGTCGTGCCGCTACCGGGCTCGTATGCGGTTGAACCGTTGCGATTACCGCCCGAACAGTTGCCCTGGTTGCCGTTGAACGGGTGATTGCCGCCGAACTGGTGGCCCATTTCGTGCGCCACGAAATCGATGTAGAAGGAGTCTCCGGTCGGATTCGGCAAACCGGTTGTGCCGCGCGCCTTGCTCGAACCGCACACCACTCCGAGACCCGCGACGCCGCCGCTGCCTGTCGTGAAGACATGCCCGAGGTCATAGTTGGCCGCGCCGATCGCCGCGTTGATCACCGACGTGCTGTTGTTGATCACGCCGGTGCCGTTGGCGCCAAACGGGTCGCCCGTCGCACTCGGATACATGATGAGATCGTTGTTCGGAACCAGCGTCAGCTGGATCGACATTTCGTATTCGTACACCTGGGTTACGCGGTTCACCGCCATGATCGTCGCCGCAAGACCGCCAGCGACAGTGCCGCCACCGACGGATGCGATGTACTGGTGATTCGCGGCAACCGCGGTGCGATACACCTTGTGCTTGATGCCGGTTTGCGTCATCGGCGCCTGCACCAGATCGAGCCCGGCCGGATCGATGTGGCTCCCCTGCACTTCACAGGTGCCTTCCCCCGCTGGCACCGCGAGTCCGGCGCGCTTGAAGCTGATGTAGCGATCGCCGCCGCCGAGCGTTTCGGGACGCACGATCCACAGCCCGGCCGGATCGAACACCATCGCCTGGAAACCCATCGGCGACACATCGAGGCGCACCGGACGACCTTGGCCGTCGTTGCCCTTGAGGCTGATGATGTCCGGATATTTCTGCTGCATCTCGCTCGGCATCGTGCCGGAGTCGGTCACCAGGAATTCGGCAAATCCACCGTCGGGCTGGGGCAGCGACACATTCGTCGCAATACCGCGGCCATGGGCTTCCTTCAGATAGGCGGCGATGCCTGCGGTATCGAGGCGCAATGCGCGATAGCCGGTCGGGCTCGGCGCGTCCGCCGACAGCGGGCGCCCCGCGTCGTCATGCCAGTACGCCTGCCCCGATGCGGCCCACGCCATCGAGGCGCTGGCCAGACCGAAGAGCAAAACGGCACGTTTCGCAAATCTGATCAGATGCTTGTTCACAGTGATTTTCCCCAAACGGTTGCGCCAGGAATCGGCGATGAAAACAGGATCGATGGTGCGGCGACAGAGTCGAGATGCTCGTATGCCCGACAAAAAGCGCTCCCGACAGTGAAGAAGCGCCGGCTTCTTCCGGGATCGACAGGATCGCGAATATGCGCGTACCCGCGATCCATGTCGGCGAACACCGCAACAAAGCACCGGCGGAGCGGAGGTGCTTGAAGCCGGACTTTCCGAAAAGGCATCCGTCGGAATGTACTAGCCGACGGGAGCGGTGGCGAGTGCCTGCGCTCAGAAAGGATTTCACTAGGCCCTCAGACGGAGCGCGAACCTCCGCAAGACTGAGTCGTAGAGCCGATAAGCGGGTCAGCGCACCCGCTTGCGGGCGTCGACCTTGCCAACCGCGTCGTCGAGTCCCGCGACGTCGAGGTCGGAAAGATCGATGAAACGCACGCCAAGCGCACGCAGCATCAACAGGAAATCCTGTGCGCGGAACGAGCCGCGGCTGTGCTTGGTGGTCAGCGTCGTCCCCGACTGGTGACCACCCAGTTCCTCGATGAGCGCGGAGAGGTCGTCCCAGGTCCAGCCCTTGTTGGCCTTCGCCGTCGAGAGCTTGCGCTTGACGAATGCGCGCAGCGCATCCTGCTGGATCGCCATGACGTCAGCCGCCTCCGCCGGAACGTGCGCCGCAACGGCGACGCGCCTCGGCCAGTTGCGCGGTCAGCGTCTCCGCGCTCATGTCGCGAAACGCTGCCGGCAGCCACTGCCGTCTCGACGCCTCGAACACCGCGAGCAGGTTCATGTAGTCGATCATCGCGGTGTCGCGCGACGGCAGGTAGTCGTCGACCGCGCGCACGAGCACACCCGCATCGATCGACTCGCCCTCACCGACCATCGTCTTCGCCAGCAGCACCACCGCTTCAATGTCCGCGTTCGAGTAGCCGATCATTTTCGTGGCAGCGGCAGCCAGCGAGTCGGGCGACACCAGCAGATCGTCCAGCCTGTAGCGTTGCAGCAGCGAGCGCAGGATCGCCAGCACCTCCGGCGTATCCGCCGGATAGAACAGGGGGATCTTGATGTCGAGACGACCCGCGCGCTTGATGTCGGTGTCGAGCTTGTCGGGTCGGTTCGTCATCAGCACGAACAACACGCTGCCGCGGTTGTCCGTGTCGCTCATGAACTCCTTGATGCGCGCGACCACTCGCGATGAGGTGCCGCCATCGCTGTCTTCGGACTGCGACCCGAAGCTGCGGTCGCCTTCGTCGATGATCAGGATGATCGGACCCATCGCCTTGACCATCGTCAGCACTTTCTCGAGATTGCTTTCGGTCGAGCCGACCCACTTCGAACGGAAATTCTTCAGCACGACTGCAGAGAGACCGGACGATTTTGCGAAGCATTTGGTCACGAATGTCTTGCCGGTTCCCATCGGGCCGACCATCAGCAGGCCCATCGGGCAGCGCGACGCGTCGCCGCTGCGAATTGCCGCGGCAATCCTGTTGAGTTCTGCCTTGACGGCCGTGTTTCCCCCGACTGCATCGAGATCGAACTTCGAATCGACGAACTCGATCAGGCCCGAACATTCCTTCTCGATGATCTCGCGCTTGCGCCGTCGCACCAGTTCGAGCACCTCGGCGTAACTGTCCTCGTCCGGCATCTGCGCCTCGGGGCGCGACAGGTGCAGCAGCTGCTGGATCTCCACGGCGGACATGCCGGCGGTGAGCGGAAGCAGCTTGTCGGCGCGCTCACCGGCATCCGCAATCGGGCCGAGCAGGGAAACGATCAACGTGCGACGCTCGTTGTCTGCAAGACCGTGGCCGGGTTGCGGAGTGAGGATCTGGCGAATGTGCACGGCGCGAAGCCCCGACGTGTGCGCCGCCAGACGCGCGACCTGTGCCGGTGGAATCGTCGGATCGGCCCGACGAATCACGGTTTCGCGCATCGCCATGCTCGGCAATGGAATCTCGACCGCCGCGACGCGCGGATTCGCGACGATCTTCGCGTTCACGCCCGCCAGCGATTCGGCGATCAGGAACACCACGTTGTCCTTCGCCGCGAGCTGCGCGCTCAGTGACCAGCGATGGAGCCGCACGCCGGCGACCCGATCCGCGTTGCTCAACGTCGCCTCGTCACCGGCCGGAGCGACAGAATCGGCGTAAGCGACGATCGCGGCGACGCGGTCTTTCGAAAAAAGCACGCGTTCGAGTGTCTCCAGCCCACCATCGCGATCGTCGATCATCCCTTTGGAGGCCGACAGGCCGTCGCACGGATCGTAGAGCAGCACATGATCCTTGTTGTCAGCGAGCAGGGTGCGTGCGATGAACTCCTGCAGCGACGTCCACGTATCGCCGTCAAGGATCTCGTCGAACACGTTGCCGTGCAGCAGGAACACCGACGCTTCGCCACCCACGTATTTGCGGCGGACGGTTTCGGCCCATTCGGGCAGGCCGGGTCGTGCGGGAATGCGCGCTGCGTTCATGCGTTACATCTGCTTCCCGCCGACGCCCTGTGCGGCGCGGGCCTTTTTCATTTCATCGAGCTGCGCGCGGGCCGACACGTCGCCGCCCTGCTGCTGCAGCTTCTTGAGGCGCACGTCCAGATCGGTGTCGTGCAATTCCTGACCAAGGTTCGCCTCGGCAACCGTGTTCTTGATGTGCTCGCGCACGCGATCGAGCGTCTGCACTTCGGCATCGACGCTGAGGCCCTCGATCTGCTGCTGGATGCTGAGCCGCGCCTTCGCGCTCGTCATCTTCGCGAGCATGCGATCCTTCTCGGATTTGAGCTTCTCGATCTCGCTCTTCACGGACAGCAGCGAGTTCTTCGCTTCGTCGGCATCCGAGCGCGCCTGCTGCGCCTCGACCTCCATTTCCTTGAGGTCCGCTTCGACCGCATTCTTCTTCTGGATCAGCACCAGCGACAAATCATCCTGTTGCGTCGCGATGGCCGCGTTGAGATCGCTGTTGATCTGGTCGCGCTGCCTGGTGAGATCATTGAAACGCGACGAGATGTCGTCTCGCCGACGGATGATCGCCGCGGTCGCCGACTTCAGCCGGGTGTACTTCTGGACCAGGCTGTTGATCGCATTCTCGTAGGCGATTTCCGGATGCGCGGTTTCGATGTCGGCGATGAACAGCGACAGGAATCCCTTCCACAGATTCCCCACGCGGGAGAAGAAATTGATGCTGGCCATGACTGCCCTCGTTACGGTTGATTGACGTGCGTGAAGAACTGGTGGTGATCGCTGGCGAAGTTCTGGAAGCCGTAGTGCAGGTGACGTCGCAGTTCGTCGTGCAGCGGCTGCGGCACGCAGCGGAAGGCAAAATTCACGCCCTCCAGTGCAAGGCGAAAGTGATCTTCCTCCACGGCACCGCCGCCGCCGGAGTGGATCGCAATCCACTGGTATGCGACATGGGTCTGGTCGCCGACCCGCTCCTGGTGCGTCAAAAGGTATTCGACCAGCTCGGACGCGGTTTCACGCAATGCAGTATCGATCAACGAGAACTCCCGATCGGCAAGCAGCTCCGATCCCAAGTGGTAGCCGATGCTGGTGAAGATCGTTTCGCGCAGGTCCTGTGTGAAGGCGCCGTAGCCCTGCGCAACCCGCGCACCAAGCGCCTGCAACCATGCAGGATCGGCCAGTCGCTGGTTGAGTGTGTCGTCGGTCAGCATCGCTGCGCCGGTGCCGAACTGCTCGCGCCCGTAATGGATCAAGCCACGCAGGGTCGCCTGCGCGAGATCGCGGTGGGTATCGCGATGGGCGGTCGCGCTGTCGTCAAATTCATCCCTTGCCGCATCGAAGATGAAACTCGCGACCAGCACGCTGCGATCGGCGAGCGCGACGAGTGGCTCGTCCGCATCGCGAAACAGGCCACGCGAACGCCCGATCTTGCCTGCGAGCGATGCCACACCGGAGCCGAAGAATCCATTCCAGCTCGCATAGCGCACGAGGAAACGCAGCAGGCCCTCCAGCGACGTCGAGGCACGCCCGATCGCGCCGGCAACCAGCACTTCGTGTGCGGTGAAGTCGGTCAGCGCTTTCAGTTCATCGACGGTGACGGCGGTCATGAGTGGCTCACTGGGCTTGCGCGACGGCACGCAGCGCGGGGCGCGGCAATGCATCGCCGAGTTCGTCGTTGACGGTCACCTCGAGCGTCTCCTCGAGATGCAGCCGGTTGATCGCATCCTGCAGGCGGTCGGCCTGTGCGCCGGAGGTCGGCGCGCTGATGACCATGTGGTAGATCTCCTCGACCGCATCGGGTATCGACATCAGGGCCGCTTCGACCGCGGCGCGGCGCGTACCGAGTCGCTGATGGCGTCGCAGCATTTCCTGCAGGTCACCGCGTGCCTTTTCGAGGCTTGCGCGCTCGGCTCTTTCCGGCTGCTTTGCCAGGCGGCTCTCGATGTCCTTCAGCCGACGATCCACTGACACATCGTCGGCCGACGCTTCGCGCTCGATCATCGAGAGCTGCGACAACCACAGTCCGAGATAGTCGACGCAGGAATCTTCGAGCCTGTCGATGTCCGCTTCCGTCAACGGGATGTCGCGGTTCTTGGCAATTTCCCGAAGAAACACGATGCGCTCGCGCATGTGGTCGAGCACCGTCCAGTTGCGATCGCCATCGCGGCCGCGGCGCCGGATCTCGCCGGTCAGGTTCGCGACCACGTCATTGCGGCGTTCGTTGCGGCGGCGCTTGTCGACCGAAGCGCGGAACACCGACGACGAAGGACTGTACATCGCTGCAATCGCCTCGCCGGCGACGTACGCGATGCCCACCACCAGCGCGCCGGCGAGACCGAGCGGAAACGACAGCACGCCGCCGAGAACCGCCGCGCCAAGCGACAGATTGATGTTGGTCGAACTGAGCAACATCTCCTTCACATAGGAAGGTTCGTCGGGTGCTTCGCCCATCGGCCGGTTGAGTGCCATTGCGCAGTCTCGTCAGACCGACACGGTGACGCGACCGTGACCGGCAGTCTGTTGGAGTTGCGCAAGAATGCGCTGCTGCATCGCGACGCCTGCGGTGGAGCGAAGCCACAACGACGAGCGCGGCTGTTTTTCCTCAATCGTGAAGTCGTCCGCAATGCGACCCGGCTGCGCAGACATCACCAGCACGCGGTCACCGAGCATCATCGCTTCGGTAACGTCGTGCGTCACGAAGACGATCAAACAGGGCTGCTGCCGATGGAGGTTGATCAGCAGTTCCTGCATGTCGCCACGCGTCTGCGCGTCGAGTGCCGCGAATGGTTCGTCCATCAGCAACACGCGCGGCTGCAGCACCAGCGCCCGTGCGAGCGCCACGCGCTGGTTCTGTCCGCCGGACAGTTGCGAGGGCAGCAACTTTTCCTTGTCGCCGAGGCCGACCGCATCGATGGTTGCATGCACGCGCTTCGTCCACTCGGCGCGCTCGACGCGCTTTTTCCACAGTGCGAATCGAAATGGAAACGCGACGTTCTCGAATACGCTGAGATCGGGGCGGTTGGAGTAGCGCTGGAACACGGTGATCACATCGTCGTGCGCCTCGTCGCAACGCACGCCGTTGATCTCGATGTCTCCGGCGGTCGGCGTGACGACGTCATTCGGCCGCACGCCACCCATCATCCGCAACAGGGTTGACTTTCCGCAGCCCGAAGGTCCAAGCAGCATGTTGATGCCGGGACCATCGAACGCGAGACTGACATCATCGATGACACGATTGGGCAGACCGCCGTCGGGCGACGGATAGTCCTGCACGATGTGGGTCAACTTCAGCGAAATGGCGTCGGTCACTGCGACGTCTCCCACGGGTACAGTTTCAAACGTGCCCAGCGCATCAATTGATAGCTGAGCAGCGCGAGCGCCATGATCACGAAGATGCCCGCGAACACCTGGTCCATCGCGGAAAAGCGCCGCGCGTTCTGGATCAGTTGGCCGAGACCTTCCCCTGCGTTGAAGTATTCGGCGACCGTGATGTAGGTCCACATCACCGAGACCGCCACCACGATGCCGTCGACGATGCGCGGCATCGCGATTGGCAACACCGCCTGGCGCACCGACTCCCACGGCGTCGCACCGAGATCGCGCGCACTGATCCAGTACGCCTGCGGCACCGCAATCATCGCGTCACGCACCATCGGGATCAGATAGACGACCGCGCCAATGAAGAGAAACACGATCTTCATCGGCTCGCCGATCCCGAGCCACATCACGAGGATCGGCGACAGCGCGACGACCGGCGCCGAACGGAACGGATCGATCAGCGGCGACAGAGCCGCGTTGACCCGCGGCGCTGCGCCCATCAGGATGCCGAGCGGCACGCCGAGCGCGATCACCAGCACGCCGGCCGTGATGACACGCATCAACGAATACGCGCTGGCCGTCAACAGCAGGCTGCGATGCTGATCGCCGTCCCAAGCAAGCGTGATCAGCGCCTTCGCGACCGACCATGGCGCCGGCAACCGGTTCGGCCCGACCAGGCCCGTTGCCGAAACGATCGACCATGCGACCAGCACCGTCACCACGGCACCGATCCCGAGCATGCGCCGCGTCGCCGGCGTCAGCGGCGCGTACGGATTCCACAGCGTGGTGGCGTCGGACATGGGCGGTCCTCAGCGCGCCAGCACTGCAGCGCGCGTGGTGCGATTGAGTGCCCGGCAGTCCTCCAGCGACATGCCGTCGCCTGCGGGATTGGACTCGTTGCACAACGGGCGCTCCGAGCCGTAACCGTTGATACGGAACCGGTTCGCCGGGAATTCCCACTGCCGGGTGAGATAGTCGACGACTGCTGCTGCACGTGAACGCGACAGCCGCGTATTCACTTCGCGCGAACCGGTCGAGTCGGTGTTGCCCGAGATCTCGAAGTAAGCCGAGCCATGATTTTCGATGAACGACACAAGCTCCTCATCGATGGTCTTCTGCGAACGCTTGCTGAGCTCGGTCGAGCCACTCGCGAAGTTCACCAGAATCGGCTTGGTGACCTCGGGCGCTTTCGCCGCCGCGGCGTCGAGCCCCGACTGCGTGAACGTTGCCTGCGGTTCGGCCGCGACCACCTTCGCCTGCTCGTTTTTCGCGAGCATTGCCTTGATGAAACGGTAGTCGAACGAATCCTGTGCGGCGATCACCGGTGAATTCGGATTCGCGAGCGCGCCTTCCTTGCGGTAGATCTCGTCGAACTTGTGGTAGACGCGCTCGTAATGGTTCGGACCACCGGCAAGGCCGAGGATGCGCGCGTTGTCGGCGAGGCCCGTCCACACCAGGTTCGCAAAGGTGCTCTTGACGAAATCGCGGCCTTGATCCTTCGCCAGCAGCGCGAACAACTGTTCGGTCTGCACGAGCGCATCGACCGCCTTGTCCGGATTGCGCTGGGCCTCTTCGACTCCGCTCATCCACCCTGCGACGAATGCCTGGAACACCGGCACGTTCTCCGGCTTGTTGAGATAGCGGCTGTCACAAACCATCACGTCGTAGATCAGATTGGTCGCCACCTTCGTCGAATAGATCACGTGCGCACCAGGCACGTTCTTCAGTGCCAGCGACAAATCCGGATCCCACAGCACGATCGCGTCGACCGAGCCGGACTCGAGCGCGGCGCGCACGCCCGCCGTGCCTTCATCGGCATTGATGTAGACGAACTTGACCGAACTCTTGGCCTTCGCGGTCATGCTCGAATTGTCGATCGCATCGATCGCCAGGCCATCGGACGGCGTGTACTGCAACAGCGCGACGGAATGCCCCGCCAGGTCCTCGACACGGCGGATGTTCGGATCGCGCGTGACGATCGCGTCGCCACCCTGCGTGTTGTCGACGATGACGACCGCCCGTCCGTCATGCCCTGCATTGCGCAGGTTCGGCTGTTCCTGTGCCCAGAAATCGGAGGTGCGCCACGCGCATTGCGCCGTGTTCGATTCGAAGATCGTCGACAGCGTCGGGATATCGTCCTGGATGATGAATTGAACGTTCACGCCGGCCTTCTCGTAGATCGAGCCCGGCTGGGTTGTCAGCGAATTGCCGTTCGCGACCAGTGCCGGCGCATACCCGTGGAAGCTGACGATGCTGACCTTCAGCGGATTGCCGGGGCTGCCGAGTGCGCCCTTGCCGGAGAACACCGCGGGCGGCTTCGTCGTCGCTTGCGGAACTGTCGTTGCGGGTGCGCCGTTCGGAGCCGGCGGCATCGACGCCTGTGCATTCGGCGCGGTCGACGCCGTCGTGCCGATCGACCCGCGCTGGATCATGTCGCGCAGACCCAGATGCCACGCCACTGAACCGGCTGCGCCCAGGATGGCGATGGCGATCAACGCCTTGGAAAGCCCGGTAAGCCTGACCATGTGCAATTCCCCTTTGTGAGCCTGGAAAATCCTGCTGGCGGATCTTCGGTCCGGCACGCCGGCGTAGTGCCGACGTGACGCATTGTGAATACATGGGTGGAACGTGGCAAAAAACCGCGACGCCGCTATTGCGCGCGCATCGCAGAAGCGCCAAATGTCGCCGGGATTTCCTGCAGCCGCGCGATTTCCGCGTCGATCCGTGCCGATTCGCGCGCACAGGCCTGCTGCGCCGATTGGCTCTTTGCCTGCGCAGCGGACTTGTCGGCCGTCGCTTTTGCGACCTCGCGTTCCATCAGCGCCTGCAGGTCCGCGATCTGCTGGCGAACGCTCACCACCGCTTCCTGCTGCTGCTTGTCGCGTTCGCGCACTCGCTGCGTCGCATCGGCATCCGCGGCGCGCGCCTGCGCGACCAGAAGACGCTTGCGCGCTTCGAGCGCCTTCATCTTGCGATCGGCATCGAGAAGTACGTCTTCGATCGCCCAGGTGTCATCCGCCTCGTCCATCGCGCTCACCGCGGCTTTGCGCGTGGTCGCGTCCATCGCCCGCAGGCCATTGAGCACTTTCAGCAGTTTCTCTGCCGGATACGGACACGCCGGGACTTCGCCCTGCGCATAGATCTGGTCGAACGGGACCTGCTCGGCGACTTCCGACGTCAACGTCGCGGGCGGCGGCTCGGGCATCGCTTCGACGACCGGCTCGGCGACCTGGGTCTCCGGAGTCGCCTCGTCTTCGGCGATCTGCACCAGACCGACTTTTTTCAACGCCTTGAGCAGACCATTGGCCATCGAGGTTCCCCGTCAGTTTGCCAGACACTACCCGTTAACGGCACTGTTGTCAACATATAGACATACTACATGCCATATTGAAACGTTATAGCGGTTCGCATGTATGTGTTCACATCACTCGTCATCGACGGCCGAACCATCCGGGTGCAACCAGCCCGAAGCACCATCGGCGTAGTGCTCGTTCTTCCAGATCGGCACGCGCCGCTTCACTTCATCGATGACCCAGCGGCATGCCGCGAACGCCGCGTCGCGATGGTCGGCGCTGACCCCCACCCACACCGCCAGATCGCCGATGGCGAGCGAACCCACCCGGTGAACGCAGCGGAGCTCGCGCACGCGGAATCGTTCAATTGCTTCGGCGAGGATCGCCTCCCCTTCCGTCGCGGCGAGAGGCGCATACGCCTGGTAATCGAGCCGCAGCACCGGTTTGCCGTCATTGTGATTGCGCACCCACCCTTCGAAACCGACATACGCGCCGGCCGCTGCGTGGTCGAGCGCGCGGCGCTCGACATCGACGTCGATCGGTTCGGGGCCGAGCCGGAAGCGCGTCATCCGCCCGACACCGGTGGAAGGAAGACCACTTCATCATTGTCGGCCGGTGCGTGTTCCCAGCCGACGAAGGCACCGTTGACCGCGACGCGCAGCCGATCGACCGCCATTGAGAATGCATGCACTTCGGACACTTCCGCGTACAGCGCACGCAAAGTGGCTGCGCTCGTCTGGCGCGTCTCGGTTGCAACGCCCGCACGATCGGCAAGGCTCGCGAAATACAGCAGTCGAATGTTCATGCGTCGACGACCTTGCCATCGCGCACGCGCCGCTTGCCACCGCTTTTCTCGACCAGGTGCAGGTCATCGATCACGATCTCGTGCGACAACGCCTTGCACATGTCGACCACCGTCAGCGCTGCAATGCTGGCCCCGGTCAGCGCCTCCATTTCAACGCCGGTCTTGTGGGTCAGCGCAACGGTGCAGCGAATGCGCAATTCCGTCTTGCCTGCGAATTCGATCTCGAATCGGCAATGCTCGATCGGCAATGGATGACAAAACGGAATCAGTTCGTGCGTGCGCTTGACGGCCATCGTGCCGGCGATGATCGCGGTATCGACGACCGGACCCTTGGCCGAGCGCAGATCCTGCGCGCGCAGTTGCTTCGCGACCGCCGCCGGAAAGCGCACACGCACTTCTGCGACGGCCTCCCGGCGCGTCGCCGGTTTCACACCGACATCCACCATGCGCGGGCGACCATCATTTCCGACGTGGGACAGTTTCGTTTTTCGGGTCATTCTTTGCTGTCGCTCTTCGAAAAGCATCGCGGCTGAAGCCGCTCCCACCGATTCATCAGAAGCACCACGGATTTCCGCCCCGCCAAGGGTCACTCATCCGCCGATCGCATACATTTCAACGTGCTCGCGCGACCCGGGCGTCGCCTCGCTGCGGATCTCGCTGTATCGATCGTCGCGCGCGTTCCAGACCGCGCTGACGATTCCGGCGAGATCCTGATCTGTGGCGCCGGCGCGCATCGGCCCGCGCAGGTCGTGGCCCGCGCTGGCAAAGAGGCAGGTGTAGAGACGTCCATCCGCCGACAACCGGGCGCGGGAGCAGTCGCCGCAAAACGGTTCGGTCACCGAACTGATGAATCCGATTTCGCCCGCTCCGTCGGCGAAGCCATAGCGCTGCGCGACCTCGCCGCCGTAGTTGCGCTCCAACGCGACCAGAGGCCAGCGCTCGGCGATCCTCGCGCGCAATTGGGCGCTCGGGACGACGAGATCGCGCTTCCAGTCGTTGCACGTACCGACATCCATGTACTCGATGAAGCGCAGGATGTGTCCAGTTCCGCGGAAATGTTCGACAAGATCGAGCAGGTGACCATCGTTGATGCCGCGCATCACGACCGTGTTGATCTTCAGCTGCGAATACCCGGCGGCTTCGGCTGCAGCGATCGCAGCCAGGACCGTTCCGATCTCACCGCGCCCGCCGGACATCGACGCGAACGTCACCGGATCGAGCGTGTCGATGCTGAGTGTGATGCGTTTCAGGCCCGCGTCTCGAAGTGCAACGACTCGATCCGCAAGCAGACTGCCATTGGTCGTGAGCGCCACGTCCTCGATGCCCGGTACGTGAGCGAGCTGGCGCACCAGCTCGGGAAGATCGCGCCGCAGCAGCGGCTCGCCGCCGGTGAGTCGCAGCTTGCGCACGCCGATGCCGGCGAAGATCGTCGCCAGACGCTCGATCTCCTCGAAGCGCAGTCGCTCGGACTTGCTGAGGAATTCGTGGTCGCGCGGGTACTGGTCTTCGGGCATGCAGTACGGGCAACGGAAATTGCAGCGGTCGACCACCGAAATGCGCAGGTCGGTCAGGAGACGTCCGCGGCGGTCTCGCGGCACGTCGCCCCGCTTTGGAAGTTCAAGGCGCACGGGAATGGAGATGCCCATCAACCCGCCTGTGCCGGTTCGAGCGCTGGCATGCGCGGCGTTGCGAGCCCCACCACGTCGCCGCGACGGGCAACACGGAAACCGCGAGCCTCCATCGTCTGCGCATCGGCCTCGCTGGCGTAGTGGTAGAGCGTCAGGCGCTTCAGCAATTCAGCGGAGTATTCGCGATCGAGATCGTCGATTCCGGTGTGCGATGGATTGCCATGCACTGCGCAGTCGTGCGCAACCAGTTCGCCACGCGCGGCGTGGACGCCGAGCATCTCCGGGACAGGGCGGGTATCGCCGGTCCACACGACGCTGCCGGACAGCGCGATGCCGAACGAGGTGTTCGGTGCGTGATGCCGCGTCGGAAACACGTCGAACCAGAGGCCGTCGCACCAGAATCCGCGCGACACCGGAATCAGTACGAACGCATCCCAGAAATTCGCCCCGCCTTCCGCGAGCACCTCCGGATAATCGGCGACGCGCGCCTGCAGCAACGGAATCAGCGCAGCATGCGCAAAGATGCGCACCCGACCGCGCCACTGTGCGTCGAAGTAGATCCTGTAGAACAGTCGCTCCAAACCGCCGACGTGATCCATGTGGGTGTGCGTGATGTACACCGCATGCGGCGGTTCGCCGAACTGATCGAGATACGACGACAGCGCTTCGGGCCCGCAGTCGATCATCAGCAACGGCTCGCCATCGCGCTCCACCACACCGCACGCCGAACCGAGTTCCGGCGCTTGCGCGCTGCCGACTCCGAGGAAGCGCAACGCAAGGCTCATGACAGTGTCCCGATCAACGACGGAACGCTGCCGGCGCGTGCCATCGCAGCGTCGTACGCTGCCAGCAGCGGGTGCCAGAACCGCGCGTCGAAATCAGGAATCTTGCGGGCGCCGAGCTTGTCGAGCGAACGACGAAGACGTTTGAGGTTCGACTGCTGCCACGCCAACTTCGGCTTGCGCAGCCGCCCGCGATCGAAGTCGATGAGGAACACCGATTCGTCCGCGGAGGCGGCCCCATCCTTAGCCAGAATGTTGTGGGCGTTGAGATCCGCGTGCCAGACGCCGGCTGCGTGAAAGCGCGCAAGCGTCCTGCCCACACGCTGCGCAAGAACCGCATCAAGGCTGCCGTCGTCCAGACGCTCGCCGAGCGAGCGCGCCGGCGCGATGCGTCGCGTCAGCAAATCCGCACGGTAGCGGCAACCTTCGCGCACGTACCGTGCGGCAACCGGCTCGGACACCGGCAGATGCGCATTCGCAAGCTGCGCCAGCAAGCGGAACTCACGAAACGCCCGCGTGCGCGACGCACCGCTCCACAGATATCGATCGACACTCAGGTGTGCGACCAGCCCGCCGCGATGGTAGTGACGCAATGCACATTCACCCGCTGGAGTCCGCACGAACGCAACTCCGCCCCGCCCGGCGGCAGGATTGGTTTCATTCATCGATGGCGACCCGTGCACGCGCTCGAACCACGCCGCGTCGGGCACAGCGCCCGCCGCGCGGTCGAAAACGATCGCGCCGGTGTCGGTCGATTGAACTTGCGCCTCGATCATGCGTCTGCCAAGTTGCCGGACTTTCGCGGGCAGCCAGCACGCCCGCAGTCTCCAGATGGTACCAAGCACCGCATGGATCAACCCGAACTATCGACCGCGGATGCCTCGGCCACCGAGCCCTCGTCGCTGTGCCTGTTGCGCACGTCCGCCCTCGGCGACGTGACCCACGTCGTTCCGCTGGTGCGCACGCTGCAGCGCCACTGGCCGCGCACCCGCCTCACCTGGCTGATTGGCCGTCTGGAACACACACTGGTCGGCGACCTGCCCGGTGTCGAATTCATCGTGTTCGACAAGAAGGCGGGGCGAAGCGGTTTCCGCAGCGTGAAAGATCTGTTGTCGGGTCGCCGTTTCGACGCACTGCTGCACATGCAGGTCGCTTTGCGGTCGAACCTGTTGAGTCTCGCGGTCAAGGCGCCGTTGAGGATCGGCTACGACAAGGCGCGCTCCAAGGACCTGCATGGGTTGTTCGTCAACTGCCGCATTCCCGCGCGCAGCGGCGATCATGTGCTGGACGCGATGGCCAGCTTCATCGAGCCACTGGGCCTTGCGCAGACCGAGGTTCGTTGGGATCTTCCAATTGACGACGAGGCGCACGCATTCGCGCGAAAGCATCTCCACGACGACGGTCCGGTGCTGCTGGTCAGCCCTGTATCGAGCCATCGGCTGCGCAACTGGCAACCTGAACGCTACGCCGCGACGATGGA